>NZ_JBHZCI010000011.1:0-165289 GCF_042755185.1 Streptomyces sp. NPDC059166
TTCGTGGGGGGTGCTGCGCGGCGCCGTGGCGCGGCCCGCGCTCCAGCCTTCCCCCGCCCCCCCCCCGCGCCCCCGGGGGGCGCCCCCCCCGCCGGTTCGCGGCCCCCCCCCCCCCCACAAGTCGCCCCCCCCCCCCGTTGGGGCGGCCCCCCGTGGGACACGTGCGGGGGGCCCCGCCCCACCCCGCCCCCCCACTCGTCGTTCCAGGGAGAACACCGTGTACGAGTACGAACTCCACCAGATCGCCGTCGCCGAACTGATCCGCAAGGCGGACGAGCAGCGCACCGTCCGCCGGGCCGTGCTCGCCGCCCGTGCCTCCCGCCCGTCCGGGAAGGACGACACGGAGGGGCGGGTGGGCAGGAGCCGGAGCTGGTTCGCACGTGCCGCCTGAGCACAGGCAGCCGCTGGGCACGGGAACCCGGCGGGCAGGGCAGGCCCGGTGGCCTGCGCGTGAACCCCGGTGGGCATGGAGGGCCCGGTTGCCGGCACGGGAACCCCCGTGCCGGCACCGGCACTCCGGTGGGCGGGAGAGCACAGGGGAGCGAGGGAACATCCATGGGCATGCGAACCCGGCCTGAATCGATGGACGAGGTGTCCGTGCTCTGTGCGATGCTCGGCGCTGTGGAGACCAACACCGTCAGCCCCGTCTTCGTCGGCCGGACCGGGGAACTCGCAGCACTCACCGACACCCTCGGACGGGCCGCCGCCGGGGAGCCGCAAGCCGTGCTCCTCGGTGGTGAGGCGGGCGTCGGAAAGACCAGGCTGGTCGAGGAGTTCACCGCGACGGCCGTCCTCCACGACGCCGTCGTCGCCGTCGGCGGGTGTGTGGAGATCGGGGCCGAGGGCCTGCCCTACGCCCCCTTCGCCTCCGCCCTCCGCGCCCTGCGCCGGTCACTGCCCGAGGAACTGGACGAAGCGCTGACCGGGCAGGAGGGCGAGCTCGCCCGACTCCTGCCCGAGCTGGGCGAGGCCGACACGGCACCGAACGACGAACACGGCACCGCACGGCTCTTCGAGCTCACCGCCCGGCTCCTGGAACGCGTATCCGCCGCCCGGACGGTCGTCCTCGTGCTCGAGGACCTGCACTGGGCCGACGCCTCCACACGCCACCTGCTCGCCTACCTGTTCCGCACCCTGCACAGCGGCCGGCTGGTCGTGATCGCCACCTACCGTGCCGACGACGTCCACCGGCGTCACCCGCTGCGCCCCCTCCTCGCGGAGCTGGACCGGCTGCGCACGGTGCGCCGCATCGAGCTCGACCGTTTCAGCCACGCCGAGGTGGGCCGACAGCTCACCGGGATACTCGCGATGGTCCCCGACGCCACGCTCGTCGACGACATCTTCGAACGCTCCGACGGCAACGCCTTCTTCGTGGAGGAACTCGCCCGCAGCGTGGAATGCTGCGGCGGCGACAGCTCCGTGCTCTCCGACTCGCTCCGCGACCTCCTCCTCGTACGCGTGGAGGCGCTGCCCGAGGACGCGCAGCGAGCGGCCCGGATCATCGCCGAGGGCGGTTCCACCGTCGAGCACCGGCTCCTGGCCGCCGTCTCCGGTCTGTCCGAGGACGCTCTCGACGAGGCACTGCGGGCCGCCGTGGGCGCCAACCTCCTCCTGCCCGCCCCGGACACCGACGGTTACCGCTTCCGGCACTCCCTGGTCCGGGAGGCCGTCAGCGACGACCTGCTCCCCGGTGAACGCACCCGTCTGAACCGGCGCTACGCCGAAGCGCTCGAGGCCGACCCCTCGCTCGTCCGCGCCGACGAAAGGGCCGCCCGCCTCGCCAGCTACTGGTACGCAGCGCACGACGCCGTCAAGGCGCTGCCCGCCGTGCTGCAGGCCGCGGTCGAGGCCCGGCGGCGCTACGCCTACAGCGAGCAACTCAGGCTGCTGGAAAGGGCGATGGAGCTCTGGGACGACGTCCCCGACACGGTACGCGCCACCCTGCGCCCGCTCGACCACGCCGAGGCGTACCCGGGCTGCGGCTGCGAGCCGGGGGCCGACCCGCTGCGTTACCTCGACCTGATGGCCGAGGCGACGGTGGCCGCCCGCTTCGGAGCCGACCGTGAGCGTGCGCTGAAGCTGACCAAGAAGGCGCTGCGCATCCTCGACGGCGAAGGGGACCCCTTGCGCGCCGCGTGGTTCTGGGTGCAGCGCTCGCTGCTCATGCAGAGCCTGTCCCGCGGCGACGGCAGGCGGGAACTCGCCACCGCCGAGGACCTGGTGCGCGGACTCGCACCCTCCGCGGTCCACGCCGACGTCCTGGCGACCGTCGCGAGCTGGGGCGCGCTGCACCGCCCCGGCCCCGAGACCCTGGTCGCCGCCGACCGCGCCGTGGAGTACGCCCGTCTCGTCGGGGAGGAGTCCATCGAACTGCACGCCCGGCTCACCCGCGGCTGGCTCACCATCGACGCCGGGGGCGTCGAGGAGGGGATCGCCGAGATGTACGCCGTCCGGGACCGGGCCGAGGAACTGCATCTGGTGGGTGTGATGAGCCGAGCCGCCATCAACCTGCCCTCCTCCCTGGAATCCGCCGGCCGCTCGGAGGAGGCCGTGGTCGCCGCCGAGCACGGCATCGCCATCTGCAACGCCCACGGGCTCCCTGAGTCCGAGGCCTGGGTACGGGCCAACCAGGCGCAGTCGTACTTCGCGCTGGGGCGCTTCGACGAGAGCCGGGCCGCCGCCGACGCGGCCGCTCCGCTCGCCAGGTCCCGCAAGGCCCACGGCCTGGTCGCCACACGACGCGGCGACCTGGCCCTGGTCCGGGGCGACTTCGCGGAGGCCGCAGAGCAACTGGCCCTCAACCGGCGTCACCTCGGTCTCCACGATCCCCAGCCGCAGCACCTGATCTGCCCGGTACGTCACGCGGTGACCCTGGCGGCACACAAGGGCCAGGTGCTGGAGGCCCGGGCGATGTTCGAGGCGCAGTCCGACGCCGGACTGCCGCCGGGAACACAGCGGTATTCCCTTCCTCTGCTGCGCGCCGTAGCCGCGATGGAGGCCGACGCACGAGGACTGCCCGCCACGGATGCGGGCAGGCCCGCGATCCTGCGGCGGATACGCGACCACCTCAAGCGGCTCCCGCTGCTGGCGCCGGTCTGGGTCGCCCACGGCCTGCTGATCGAAGCGGAACTAGCCCGCGCCGAAGGGGCGGACACACCCGACCACTGGTGCCGGGCCGCCGAAGCCTTCGCGGGGCGCGGGCGCCCCTACGAGCTCGCCCGGATCCGCCACCGCTGGGCGGAAGCGGTCCTCACCGCCGGGGGTGACCGGACGGAGGCGGCGGGTCTCCTGGCGGAGGCGCACTCCGTCGCCCTGAGCCTCGGCGCCCGTCCCCTCGTGGAGAGCGTGGAACTCCTGGCCGGTCGTGCCCGTATCCCGCTCACCGGCTCCGGCACCGGCGCGAACAGGGAAGGGCGCCCCGGCCCGGCGGAGCCGGTTCCCGCCGTCGACGCGGCCGAGTCGCTCGGGCTGACCACGAGGGAGCAGGAAGTGCACCGGCTGGTCGCGGCCGGGTACACCAACCGCCGGATAGCGGAGGAGCTGTACATCTCACCCAAGACGGCGAGTGTGCACGTCTCCAACATCCTGGCCAAGCTGAGCGTGTCCAGCAGGGGCGAGGCCGCCGCGCTCGCCCATCGCCTGAGGCTGTACGCCGCGGGATGACCCGGCAGTCCCCGGCTACCGCACCTGGAGGAGCAGGACCTTGTCGTCACCGCCCTTCGGGGAGCCGCGGCCGTCGGTGTTGCTCGTGACCAGCCACAGCCTGTCGCCTCCCGCGGGGACCACGGTGCGCAGCCGACCGTACTTCCCCTCGAGGAAGGCCTGGGGATCCGCCGAAGGCTTGGCGTCCGCCCCGCCGGAGAGCGGGATGCGCCAGAGCCGCTCACCGCGCAGCCCCGCCATCCAGACCGATCCCGCGACGTAGGCGATGCCGCTGGGGGATGCCTCCGAGGTCTTCCACTGGGCCACGGGATCGACGTACCCGGATTCCCCCTTCTCGCCCTCCACCTCGGGCCAGCCGTAGTTCTTGCCCGGCTCGACGCGGTTCAGCTCGTCCCAGGTGTTCTGCCCGAACTCGGAGGCCCAGAGCTGCTTCTGACCGTCCCAGGCGAGACCCTGCACATTGCGGTGGCCCCAGGAGTAGACCACGGAGTCCCCCTCCGGGTTGCCGTGGACGGGTTCACCGTCCGGCGTCATCCGGAGGATCTTGCCCGCCAGGGACGAGGTGTCCTGGGCGAGGCCGTCGTCCCCGGTCTCGCCCGTGCCGGCGTACAGCATGCGGTCCGGTCCGAAGGCGATACGGCCGCCGTTGTGGATGGAACCCTTCGGGATGCCGCGCAGGATGGTGTCCGGCGCCCCGAGCTGCTGGCCGGGCGGCTTGTCCTCGTCGTACTGCAGGCGGGCGATGCGGTTGTCCGACTCGGTGGTGAAGTAGGCGTAGATCAGATGGTCGGCACCGAACGTCGGGGCCACGGCCAGACCGAGCAGGCCGCCCTCGCTGCCCGGGGCCACGCCCGGCACCGAGCCGAGGAGGGTCTTCTTCCCGCTCCCGGCGTCGATCCGGGTGATCGTCGCCTCGTCCCGCGAGCCGACCAGCAGGTCGCCCCCGGGCAGGGCGGCGACGCCCCAAGGGGACGACAGGCCGTCCGTGAGCGTCCGCACCACCTTCACCGAACCCTTGGCAGGCGGAACGTCTGCCGACGGGCTCGCCGAGGCGGGAGCCGATGTGGCGCCCGCCGAGGAGGACGGGCCCTCGCCGGCCGCGGGATCACCGCCGGACGAACAGGCGGACAACAGGAGGGAGGCCGAAGCGAGCAGGGCCACCACTCCCTTGCGCAGCACGGGACTTTGCACAGCACCGATCCTTTCGACGGTCGCACGGTCATCTTTCCTACACCGCTGCCCCGTCACAGGTTCCCGATCCGCGACCATTCTCCCGTCGCCGGATCAGTCCCACGACCCGAGGGCCGGGGGCAGCCCGGCGATCTCGGCCAGATCCCGGTCCGTCAGCGCCAGCCGCGCGGCACCCGCGTTCTCCACGGCCCACCCTTCCCGCTTCGCGCCGGGGACGGGCACCACATGGCGGCCCTGGTGCAGCACCCACGCCAGCGCGACCTGCGCGGGGGTCGCGTCGTGCCGCGTCGCCACCCTCCGCAGCCCAGCCACCACCGGCTGGTTGGCGGCCATCATCTCCGCGGTGAACCGGGGATGCCTGGCCCGGGGGTCGTCGGGTTCGAAACCCTGGCCCGGCTTGAGCGTGCCCGTGAGGTAGCCGCTGCCCAGAGGCATCGCGGCCAGCACCCCCACCCCCCGGGCCGCGCACCACGGCAGCAGGTCCTCCAGCGCCTCGGGCGACCACACCGACAGCTCCGCCTGGACCGCGCTCACGGGGAAGACCTGCTGGATCCGCTCCAGCTGGGCGATCGTCGCGTCGTGCGTCCGCGCGCCCCTGCGGCGGCCCGCCCGCGCCCCCACCGCGCACAGCCCGAGCGCCCGCACCTTGCCCGCGGTGACCAGGTCCGCCATGGCGCCCCAGGTCTCCTCCACCGGGACCTCGGGATCGGCCCGGTGCAGCTGGTACAGATCGATCACATCGGTCTGCAGACGTCGCAGCGAGGCGTCGCAGGCGCGGCGGACGTATCCCGGACGGCCGTTGGCGACGATGTGCTGATCCCCCACCAGCAGACCGCACTTGGTGGAGAGGAAGGCCTCGGACCGCCGCCCCCTGAGCGCCCGTCCGACCAGCAGCTCATTGGTGAAGGGGCCGTACATGTCAGCGGTGTCGAGCAGTTGCACCCCCGCGTCCAGCGCGGCGTGCACGGTCCGCACCGAGCGGTCGCCCCTCCGCTGCGACGCGCTGTAGGCCCAGCTCATCGGCATGCAGCCCAGCCCGACCGCACCCACGGACAGCGCCGTCGCACCGATTGTCCTGCGCTCCAACTCCCCGAACCCTCCCTCGGTCCCGTGATCACGGGACCAGCCGCACCCCAAAGTAACCTCTGCGCTTTCGCGACCTTCGCATAGCCTCCTGACCATGACTTCTACATCCGCCACCGACATATGGCTCCCGTTCCCCGCCGACGAGATCGCGGGACTCCCCGAAGGACTCGACTACCGCTTCTGGGACGGAGGCGAGGACTACCCGGCGGACCCCGCCCGCTGCGCGTTCTACGTGGTCCCCTACATGAAGGGCTCCGAGGTCGCGGTCCGCCCGCTCAAGGGGATGGGATCGGTCCAGGTCGTGCAGACCCTGTCCGCGGGCATCGACCACGTGGAGCCAGGGCTCGGCCTGCTGCCGGCCGGGGTGCGGCTCTGCAACGCCAAGGGCGTGCACGAGGCGTCGACGGCCGAGCTCGCGCTCGCCCTCGTCCTCGCCTCCCTCCGAGGATTCCCCGGATTCGCGGAGGGCCAGGAGAAGGAGGAGTGGCGGTCCGGTTTCTACCCCGCGCTCGCCGACAAGACCGTGCTCGTGGTGGGCTACGGATCGATCGGCGCGGCCATCGAGGACCGGCTCGAACCCTTCGAGTGCGCGCGGGTGGTGCGCGTCGCGCGCTCCGCACGGGCAACGGCGCGCGGCCCCGTACACGCGATCGACGAGCTCCCGGCACTGCTGCCCGAGGCCGACGTCGTCATCCTGTCCACTCCGCTGAACCCGTCCACGCAGGGGCTGGTCGGCCCCGCCTTCCTCGCGGCGATGCAGGACGGAGCGCTCCTCGTGAACGTCGCGCGCGGCGGAGTCGTCGACACCGGGGCCCTGTTGTCCGAACTCGAGTCCGGGCGCCTCCGTGCCGCACTCGACGTGACCGACCCCGAACCGCTGCCCGCCGGCCACCCTCTCTGGCATGCTCCCCACACACTGATCACACCCCATGTGGGCGGAAGCACCTCCGCGTTCCTGCCCAGGGCGAAGCGCCTGCTGGCCCGGCAGATCACCAGCTTCGCCGCGGGGGAGCCGGTGGACAACGTCGTGCTCACCACCGGCTGACCGCGCTCCGCGGGACCCGCCCGGGGCCGTCGCGATCCGGCAACACCCCAGGTGGTCACGGAGAGTAGAGAAAGCATGTCCCTGAGTGACGGCTCTGGTGTATCGTCCACAGGAGGGCTGCGCCGTGGAAGGGACGGCGCCGGGGCAGAAGCGCAACGCGAGGGGGCGATGGGCGATGTTCGGCCGGTGGAGAGACGATCCGACGCTGCGCAGCGCGCGGCGGAGGCCGGCGGCGAGCACTCCGTGTTCCCTGCGGGGAGTTCACCGGTGAGCGCCCTCGGAACGCTGCTCTCCCGGCGGCCCGTACCCGGCAGGCCGGCGGGGATGCGGTCACAGCTCGCACTCGCCGCGCTCTGCGCCGGGTACGCCGTGGGGGCTGCCGTCGGCTGGGGGTCGCCCGGAGTCGCCCTGTTCATGGGGGACTTCGGACTCAGCGCCGCGGCCCTGGTGGCGGCCGTGTCCTGCTTCCTCTACGCCAGGGCAGGCGGCAGCCGCCTCCGGCCCGCCTGGCTCCTCTTCGCGCTCTCCTCGTTCATGGCCGCCGGGGGCAACGCGGTCTGGGGGTGGTACGAGGTGGTGCTCTCCCGCCCCGTGCCCTCCCCTTCCCTCGCGGACCTCTTCTTCCTCTGCTTCGCCCCGCCGGCCATCGTCGGCCTGCTCGTCCTCGCCAAGCGGCCCGTCACCAGAGCCGGCTGGGTCTGCCTGGTCCTGGACGCCTGGCTGATCGGCGGCTCCCTGCTGACCCTCTCCTGGAGCCTCGCGCTGGCCCACACGGCCCACGTCGTCAACGCCGCGGGGGAGAGTGTGTCCAGGGCGGCCCTCTCGCTCGCCTATCCGCTGCTCGACATCGTGCTGGTCTCCATGGTCCTCGCGCTGCACTTCCGGCGGGTCAGCGTGAACCGCTCCGCCGTGAACACCGCCATCGCGGGGCTGGCCCTCACCGTCGTGTGCGACGCCCTGTTCACCGCCCCGCTGCTGCGCTCCTCGTACCACTCGGGCCAGTTGCTGGACGCGGGATGGTTCGCCGGGTCCCTGATCCTCGCCTACGCCCCCTGGGGAGCCGGTCGTGGCCAGGACAACGCTGTCGAGGCGCCCGCCCCCGGCACGGCCGTCGCCGGCCGCCCGATCGCGGGGTCGCTCGCCGCGCTCACGCCCTACCTGGCCGCCGCGGTCTGCACCCTCGGCATCCTCTACAACGTGGTCGAGGGACGCAGGGTCGACCGCGTCGTCGTCCTCACCGGCTGCGCGGTGGTGCTCGCCCTGGTTCTCCGGCAGGCGATCATGCTCCTCGACAACATCGCGCTCACCCAGGAACTGGCCCAGAAGGAGAACCACTTCCGCTCCCTCGTCCAGGGGTCGAGCGACGTCATCATGATCGCCGAACCCAGCGGTGTGCTCCGCTACGTGAGTCCCGCGGCGGCCGGGGTCTACCGGCGTGACGCCGAGGACCTCGTCGGCGCCGAGCTGTCCTCGATCATCCACCCCGACGACCTCGGGGGAGTGGTCCACGAACTACGGCGCTTCCTCGCCTCCACGCCCCGCGACGTCCCCACGACGAGGATCGAGTGCCGCTTCGGATCCGGTTCGGGCGACTGGCTCCACGTCGAGTCCACGGTCAACCGCCACGAGGGCGGCCTGCTGCTCAACAGCCGTGACGTCACGGAGCGGGTCAGGCTGCAGGCCCAGCTCCAGCACAACGCCGAGCACGACCCGCTCACCGACCTGCCCAACCGCGCCCTCTTCACCGACAGGGTCAGGCAGGCACTCGGCGGCCGCCGGACCGGAGATCCGGGCACCGCGGTGCTCTTCATCGACCTGGACGGCTTCAAGGCGGTCAACGACTCCATCGGCCACCAGGCCGGGGACGAACTGCTCGTCCAGGCCGCCCGCCGGCTCCAGGAGTCCGTCCGCGCCTCGGACACCGCCGCGCGCCTCGGCGGCGACGAGTTCGCCGCGCTCATCGTCGGCGACGGCACACGCGACCAGGCCGCCCGGGAGTGCCAGGTGCACGAGATCGCCGACCGGCTCCGGATGCGGCTCTCCCAGCCGTACCGGATCGGCACCGGGGACGTCCGGGTGGCCGCCTCCATCGGGGTCGCCTTCGCCGAGCCCTCGATCACACCCAAGGACCTCATGCGCAACGCCGACCTCGCCATGTACCGGGCGAAGGCGGGCGGCAAGGACCGGGTCGAGCTGTACGCACCCCAGATGCAGGCCGACGTGGTGCGCCGATCCGAACTCGCCGTGCGGCTGCGCACCGCCCTGGAGGACGGCGAGTTCGCCCTCCTCCACCAGCCCGTCGTCCACCTGGCCACCGGCACGGTCGCCGCGGTCTCCGCCCAGGCCCGCTGGCGGTCGGCCCAGGGCATCCTGTTCACCCCGGCGGAGTTCCTCCGGGTCTCCGAGGACAGCGACCGCGCCGCCGAACTCGGCACCTGGCTGCTCGAGGAAGCGGTCGAGCAGGCCGCGGACCGGACCAGGGCGGGCCACCCGGTCTCGGTGTCCGTGCGGGTCTCGGCCGCCCGGCTCCTGGACCGCACCCTTCCACCGGGTTCCGTCGAGCAGTTCCTGACCCGGCACGGGCTCCCCTCCGGCGCCCTCATGATCGAGGTGGCCGACAGCGACCCCCGCATCTCCTTCGACGAGCTGGAACAGCGGCTGGTCGCGATGCGCAGGCTGGGTGTCCGGATCGCGCTCGACGGCTTCGGCAGCGGGTACGCGGCGGTCAACGCCCTGCGGCGGCTCCCCATCGACGTACTGAAGCTCGACCGCTGCCTGGTGGAGGGGGTCGTGGAGTCGGCCCGGCTGCACAAGATCACCAGTGGGCTGCTGCGCATCGCGGGGGACCTGGGCATGCAGTCCGTCGCCGACGGCGTCGACGTGCCGGAACAGGTGCGCGCGCTGCGCGCCATGGGGTGCACCCACGGCCAGGGGATGGCCTTCGCGGGGCCCCTCGACGAGTACAGGCTGAGACGGACCCTCGTCAGGGGGAAGTTCCCGGTCCCCGGCCTCGGACCTGGGCCGCAGCCGGTGCTGGCGGGGGGCGCCATCCCCCTCCAGAGCCGTTCACATGATGAGACTCCCGTCCCACCCACTTGACATCCCGGGCGCCCTGGAGAGAGGGTCAATGCCATGCGCACCCGAATTCTCGTACTTGGAAAGCGCGTCGGCTGAAGCAGGGTCACTCATGGACACCTTGCAGACCGCACCGGCGCGCTCCCCTCGCTTGCCTCACGGCACGAGGGGTTTTTTGTTGCACCGGGACCTTTCAGAACCCAGTAAAAACACCGCATAAACCCTCAGCTTCGAGAAGAGAATGCCGATGACCGAGCAGGCCACCGGGGCCCAGCACCCGCAGCCGCGGGCCCGTACCGGCGGACCGTCCTCCGCCTCCGTTGAGCACGTCACGGGCGCGCAGTCCCTCATCCGTTCTCTCGAGGAAGTCGGCGCCGACACCGTATTCGGACTCCCCGGTGGCTGCATCCTCCCGGCGTACGACCCGCTGATGGACTCCACCCGGGTCCGCCACATCCTGGTCCGCCACGAGCAGGGTGCCGGGCACGCCGCCACCGGTTACGCGCAGGCCACCGGCAAGGTCGGCGTCTGCATGGTCACCTCGGGCCCCGGTGCCACCAACCTGGTCACCCCGATCGCCGACGCCGCCATGGACTCCGTGCCGATCGTGGCCATCACCGGCCAGGTGGCCTCCAGCGCCATCGGCACGGACGCCTTCCAGGAAGCCGACATCTGCGGCATCACGATGCCGATCACCAAGCACAACTTCCTGGTGACGAAGGCGGAGGACATCCCGCACACCATCGCCGAGGCCTTCCACATCGCCTCCACCGGCCGCCCCGGCCCGGTCCTCGTGGACATCGCCAAGGACGCGCTGCAGGCGAAGACCACCTTCAGCTGGCCGCCGACGATGGACCTGCCGGGCTACCGTCCGGTCACCAAGCCGCACGCCAAGCAGATCCGCGAGGCCGCAAAGCTCATCACCCAGGCCAAGCGCCCGGTGCTGTACGTCGGCGGCGGCGTCCTGAAGGCCGGCGCGACCGCCGAGCTGAAGGTCCTGGCGGAGCTCACCGGAGCGCCCGTCACCACCACCCTGATGGCGCTCGGCGCCTTCCCCGACAGCCACCCGCTGCACGTGGGAATGCCCGGCATGCACGGTTCGGTCACCGCCGTCACCGCGCTGCAGAAGGCCGACCTGATCGTCGCCCTCGGTGCCAGGTTCGACGACCGCGTCACCGGGAAGCTGGACAGCTTCGCCCCGTTCGCCAAGATCGTCCACGCGGACATCGACCCGGCCGAGATCGGCAAGAACCGGGCCGCCGACGTCCCGATCGTGGGGGACGCCCGCGAGGTCATCGCCGACCTCGTCCAGGCGGTCCAGGCCGAGCACACCGAGGGCGGAGCGGGCGACTACAGCGCCTGGTGGAAGGACCTCAACCGCTGGCGCGAGACCTACCCGGTCGGCTACGACCTGCCCGAGGACGGCAGCCTCTCGCCGCAGCAGGTCATCCAGCGCATCGGCGAACTCGCCCCCGAGGGCACGATCTTCGCGGCGGGCGTCGGGCAGCACCAGATGTGGGCCTCGCACTTCATCCAGTACGAGAAGCCCGCGACCTGGCTCAACTCCGGTGGCGCCGGGACCATGGGATACGCGGTCCCCGCCGCCATGGGCGCCAAGGCCGGCATGCCCGAGCGCGCCGTCTGGGCGATCGACGGCGACGGCTGCTTCCAGATGACCAACCAGGAACTCACCACCTGCGCGCTCAACAACATCCCGATCAAGGTCGCCATCATCAACAACGGCGCCCTCGGGATGGTCCGCCAGTGGCAGACCCTGTTCTACAACCAGCGCTACTCCAACACCGTGCTGCACTCCGGGCCGGACAGCGACGGCACGCCCGCCAAGGGCACCCGGGTGCCCGACTTCGTCAAGCTGTCCGAGGCCATGGGCTGCTACTCGATCCGCTGCGAGGACCCGGCCGACCTGGACAAGGTCATCGCCGAGGCCAACGCGATCAACGACCGCCCGGTCGTCATCGACTTCATCGTCCACGAGGACGCCATGGTCTGGCCGATGGTCGCCGCCGGCACCTCCAACGACGAGGTCATGGCAGCGCGCGGCGTCCGCCCCGACTTCGGCGACAACGAAGACGACTGAGAGACAGAGAGAGACCGACTCCATGTCCACCAAGCACACGCTCTCCGTCCTGGTCGAGAACAAGCCCGGTGTCCTCGCCCGGATCACGGCACTGTTCTCCCGGCGAGGCTTCAACATCGACTCGCTCGCGGTCGGTACCACCGAACATCCCGACATCTCACGCATCACCATTGTCGTGAACGTCGAGGGCCTGCCCCTGGAGCAGGTGACCAAGCAGCTCAACAAGCTGGTCAACGTCCTGAAGATCGTCGAACTCGAGCCCTCCGCAGCGATCCAGCGGGAGCTCGTCCTGGTGAAGGTCCGCGCAGACAACGAGACCCGCTCCCAGATCGTCGAGATCGTCCAGCTGTTCCGGGCCAAGACCGTGGACGTCTCTCCCGAGGCCGTCACGATCGAGGCGACCGGGGGCGCCGACAAGCTGGAGGCCATGCTCAAGATGCTGGAGCAGTTCGGCATCAAGGAGCTCGTCCAGTCCGGCACCATCGCCATAGGGCGCGGCGCGCGCTCGATCACCGACCGGTCCCTGCGCGCCCTCGACCGCACGGCGTAAACCCTCACCCGCCGCCTCGCCGCTCGCATGGCGAGACCCGGCGACGTATCCGACGCACCCCGCCGTACGGTGGGACGCAACACCTGCACACATAGGAGAAGACCCAGTGGCCGAGCTGTTCTACGACGA
Source organism: Streptomyces sp. NPDC059166 (assembly GCF_042755185.1). NCBI lineage: Bacteria > Bacillati > Actinomycetota > Actinomycetes > Kitasatosporales > Streptomycetaceae > Streptomyces > Streptomyces sp. NPDC059166. Next base: position 12,838 of record NZ_JBHZCI010000011.1, read on the forward strand.
CGATGCCGACCTGTCCATCATCCAGGGCCGCAAGGTCGCGGTCCTCGGCTACGGCAGCCAGGGCCACGCCCACGCGCTGTCGCTGCGTGACTCGGGTGTCGACGTCCGTGTCGGTCTGCACGAGGGCTCGAAGTCCAAGGCGAAGGCCGAGGAGCAGGGCCTGCGCGTGGTGACCCCGTCCGAGGCCGCCGCCGAGGCCGACGTCATCATGATCCTCGTCCCGGACCCGATCCAGGCCAAGGTCTACGAGGAGTCCGTCAAGGACAACCTCAAGGACGGCGACGCGCTGTTCTTCGGCCACGGCCTGAACATCCGCTTCGACTTCATCAAGCCGCCGGCCAACGTCGACGTCTGCATGGTCGCCCCCAAGGGCCCCGGCCACCTGGTCCGCCGCCAGTACGAGGAAGGCCGCGGCGTCCCGTGCATCGTGGCCGTCGAGCAGGACGCCTCGGGCAAGGGCCTGGAGCTGGCCCTCAGCTACGCCAAGGGCATCGGCGGCACGCGTGCCGGCGTCATCAAGACGACCTTCACCGAGGAGACCGAGACCGACCTGTTCGGTGAGCAGGCCGTCCTCTGCGGTGGCACCGCCGCCCTGGTCAAGGCCGGTTTCGAGACGCTGACCGAGGCCGGCTACCAGCCGGAGATCGCGTACTTCGAGTGCCTCCACGAGCTCAAGCTCATCGTCGACCTCATGTACGAGGGCGGCCTGGAGAAGATGCGCTGGTCCATCTCCGAGACCGCCGAGTGGGGCGACTACGTCACCGGCCCGCGCATCATCACGGACGCCACCAAGGCCGAGATGAAGAAGGTCCTCGCCGAGATCCAGGACGGCACCTTCGCCAAGAACTGGATGGCCGAGTACCACAACGGCCTGCCCAAGTACAACGAGTACAAGAAGGCCGACAGCGACCACCTGCTGGAGACCACCGGCAAGGAGCTCCGCAAGCTCATGAGCTGGGTCAACGACGAGGACGCCTGAGTTCTCGCCGGGGGGCGGGCCCGAACGGGCCCGCCCCCCGGCACATGGCCGGTTCCGCACCGTGTCACTGCGGGGCGGGCCGGTGGCAGGAGACGGCACCGTACGTCTGTACACGCCGTCCACCCCGTGCGGGTGATCCTTCCACCGGGGCGGAGTCATCGCCCCGGCCGCATGACTACACTGCTCAACACATACACGCGTCAGGGCCCACAGTGTCGTGCGTCTTCCACGCGGCTAGCCCCTCCACCGCCTGCGGCCGTCGGGACGGCCGTCCGCACTGGACTTGTGAGGACACACGTGAGCTCGAAACCTGTCGTACTCATCGCCGAAGAGCTGTCGCCCGCCACGGTGGACGCCCTGGGTCCGGACTTCGAGATCCGGCACTGCAACGGCGCCGACCGCGCCGAACTCCTCCCCGCGATCGCCGACGTCGACGCCATCCTGGTGCGCTCCGCCACCAAGGTCGACGCCGAGGCCCTCGCCGCGGCCAAGCAGCTCAAGGTCGTCGCCCGCGCAGGTGTCGGTCTCGACAACGTCGACGTCTCCGCGGCGACCAAGGCCGGCGTGATGGTCGTCAACGCGCCGACGTCCAACATCGTCACCGCTGCCGAGCTCGCCTGCGGCCTGCTCGTCGCCACCGCGCGCAACATCCCCCAGGCCAACACCGCCCTGAAGAACGGCGAGTGGAAGCGCTCCAAGTACACCGGTGTCGAGCTCAGCGAGAAGACCCTCGGCGTCGTCGGCCTCGGCCGCATCGGCGTGCTGGTCGCCCAGCGCATGTCGGCCTTCGGCATGAAGATCGTCGCGTACGACCCCTACGTACAGCCCGCGCGGGCCGCGCAGATGGGCGTCAAGCTCCTCACGCTGGACGAGCTGCTCGAGGTCTCCGACTTCATCACGGTGCACCTCCCCAAGACCCCCGAGACGCTCGGCCTGATCGGCGACGAGGCGCTGCACAAGGTCAAGCCCTCGGTGCGCATCGTCAACGCCGCGCGCGGTGGGATCGTCGACGAGGAGGCGCTCGCCTCCGCCCTCAAGGAGGGCCGTGTCGCCGGCGCCGGTCTGGACGTGTACACCAAGGAGCCCTGCACGGACTCCCCGCTCTTCCAGTTCGACCAGGTCGTCTGCACCCCGCACCTCGGTGCCTCCACCGACGAGGCGCAGGAGAAGGCCGGCATCGCCGTCGCCAAGTCCGTCCGCCTGGCGCTCGCCGGTGAGCTCGTGCCCGACGCGGTCAACGTCCAGGGCGGTGTCATCGCCGAGGACGTGCGCCCCGGTCTGCCGCTCGCCGAGAAGCTCGGCCGGATCTTCACCGCACTCGCGGGCGAGGTCGCGGCCCGTCTCGACGTCGAGGTCTACGGCGAGATCACGCAGCACGACGTGAAGGTGCTCGAACTCTCCGCGCTCAAGGGCGTGTTCGAGGACGTCGTCGACGAGACCGTCAGCTACGTCAACGCGCCGCTCTTCGCGCAGGAGCGCGGTGTAGAGGTCCGCCTCACCACCAGCTCCGAGTCGCCCGACCACCGCAACGTGGTGACCGTCAGGGGCACCCTGGCCAACGGCGAGGAGGTCGCGGTCTCCGGCACGCTGGCCGGTCCCAAGCACCTCCAGAAGATCGTCGCCATCGGCGCGCACGACGTGGACCTGGCGCTCGCCGACCACATGGTCGTCCTGCGGTACGAGGACCGTCCCGGCGTCGTCGGCACGGTCGGCAAGATCCTCGGCGAGGCCGGGCTGAACATCGCCGGCATGCAGGTCTCGCGTCAGGACGCGGGCGGCGAGGCCCTCGTGGTCCTCACCGTCGACGACACGATCCCGCAGTCGGTCCTCACCGAGATCGCCGACGAGATCGGCGCCGCCTCGGCGCGTTCGGTGAACCTCACCGACTGACCACCCGCGTACGGCAGCCGCGCCCGGCGGACGGAGAGCTCTCCGTCCGCCGGGCGCGGTCGTCTTCGAGCCCCGGCCGTGCCGTCAGCCGTCGACATGCCCGGTGAAGAGCGCGACGAGGAAGACCATCCAGCCCAGGGTGCTGATCATCGCCGGGAACATGGCGGCGAGTGCGCAGCCCACCGCGGCGAGATGGATTCGACGACGGCCGAGGGCCGGAGCCCGGGAGAGGAACCAGCTCGGGAGGATCACCGCGTAGGCGAGCACCACACCCCCGGCCATCAGGAACGTCCGGTCGGCGAAGGTGTTGTCGGTCCCGGAGACCGCGGCGGCCACCAACGGGGCCAGCAGGGTGCCCAGCAGCGGGGCGGCCCACCAGCGCGGTGCGCTCTGCACGGAGGTGGTGGGGGCCACACGGATGTCGTTGCTCATGGGACCAGTCCATCGCTTCGGCCGCCGTGTCCACTCCGCCGCCGTACTCAGCCGCCACCGGCGCCGTACTCATCCGGTGCCGGTACCGCTGCGGGCAGCCCCGGAAGCGGGTGGCCGCCCGGGCGGAAGTCCAGCGGATCGCACGGCCGGCCCCCGGTGCGTGCTGTCGACGGAGGCCGGAACCTCTCCGTCTCTCTCAGAGCCGGGCCTGCTTCAGCGCCATGTGGAGCAGCAGCCGGTCCTCGCCGTCGTTCAGGTCGAGGCCGGTGAGCTGCTGGACACGGCCGAGGCGGTAGTAGAGCGTCTGGCGGTGGATGCCCAGGTCCGACGCGGTCCTGCTCGCCTGGCCCGCACGGTCGAGGAACACCTCGGCGGTACGGGCCAGTTCGGCGTGGGGCGGGGAGAGCAGGGCGCGGACCGAGGGGTCCGGCAGGCCCTCCGGGGCGGGAGGCAGGGCCGCGAGCAGCCGGTACGGGCCGATGGCCCGCCATTCGGCGACCCGGCCGAAGCGTGATTCCGCCGAGGCCGCCCGGGCGGCGGACAGCGCCTCGTGCCAGGAGCAGCCCAGCTCGGCAAGGCCCCTGCGTGGCGCGGCCAGGCCGCCGGTGGCGGAGGCTCCCGCGGTGGTGCAGAGCCGTCGCGCGGCCGCGGCGGCCGGGTCGAGGGCGTCGGGGGAGCGGAGCCGGACCAGGGCTGCCAGGGCCTGGCCGCCCGCTGCCGGGACCGTGGCGAGGGCGGCCGCCGAGGGCACCGTGCGCACCGAGGGGGTCCCGCCCGGCCAGCCGGTCACGCACACCACCGTGTGCAGCCGGTCCGCGTCCTCGCCCAGCGCCTCGTGCAGCGCGGTCACGGCCGTGTCGCGCTGCCGGCCGCTCGCGGCGAGGAGCGCCGCGGAGAACTCCCGGGACAGGTCCGCGCCCGCCCGCTCCTCGTCGGAGAGCAGGGCGCCGATCCGGGCGGCCACCTCCATCGCGGCGGCCAGCTGCTCGTCCGTCGGTACGGGGTGGGCGTCCAGCAGCCAGACGTACCCCAGGACGACACCCCGATGGCGTACCGGGAGGCAGATCCGGTCCCGGAACACCCCGGCCTCGGGGGCGGCCGGGATGTGGACCGGGCCCGTCGCCCGGGTGATGCCGAAGCCCTCGAACCACTCGCGCACCGCGGGGGTGGAGCGCCGCGTCAGGATGGAGCGTGTGCGGACGGGGTCCATCGCCGCGTCGTCGTCGCTGTCGTGGGCCCCGAAGGCCACGAGGCCGAAGTCGCGGTTCTCCAGGGTCGCGGGGGCGCTGAGCAGCGCGGAGATCTCGTCGACGAGTTCCTGGTAATCGGCCTTCACCCCGCCATTCTCGCACCGCTTCAGACAGATGTCTGAGGTCCGGAGCGCGGATGCGTGACAGCTGTCGATGGCACGCGAGCGCCGTGGTCCCTAGATTTCACAGTGGTTCTCCGTGCCGTCCCGGTCTGTTCATGTGTATACCGGTCCGGCCTCGTTCGTACTCCGTGGAGGTGCCCCGTGCTGGGTCCCGTGATTCTCGCCGCGTCCCGCAGCGACAAGATGCGTCGTTTCATCTCGGCAGCGCCGGGCACCAAGCAGGTCGTCGACCGCTTCATCGCGGGGGAGACCGTCGACGACGTCGTCCCGGTCGTCGAGGACGCGGCGTCGAAGGGCCTCGAGGTCACCCTGGACGTCGTGGGTGAGGACATCACCACCCCCGAGCAGGCCGCAGCCGCACGCGACGCGTACCTGGAGCTCATCGGACGGCTGAAGGAGCTCGGCCTCGGCCCCCGCGCCGAGATGTCCGTCAAGCTGTCCATGTTCGGCCAGTCCCTTCCCGCCTCCGTGGTCGGCACGCATGCCCCCGAGGCACCCGACGGTTTCCCGGGCGGCCACGAGCTGGCCCTCGCGAACGTCCGCCCGGTGGTCGAGGCCGCCGCCGCGATCGGCACCACGGTGACCCTGGACGCCGAGGACCACACCACCCTGGACTCGATGTTCGCCATCCACGAGGAGCTGCGGAAGGACTTCCCGCAGACCGGATGCGTGATCCAGTCCTACCTGTTCCGCACCGAGGCCGACGCCCGCCGTCTCGCCGCCGCCGGCAGCCGGGTCCGTCTGGTGAAGGGCGCCTACAAGGAGCCCGCCTCCGTCGCGTACCAGAACAAGCCGGAGATCGACAAGGCGTACGTCCGCGTCCTGAAGACCCTGATGCAGGGCGAGGGCTACCCGATGATCGGCTCTCACGACCCCCGTCTCATCGCGATCGGGCAGGAGCTCGCACGCCAGGCAGGGCGCAAACTGGACGAGTACGAGTTCCAGATGCTGTACGGCATCCGCAGCGACGAGCACGTCCGGCTCGCGGCCGAGGGCCACCGGATGCGCGTCTACACGGCGTACGGCACCGACTGGTACGGATACTTCATGCGCCGCCTCGCGGAGAAGCCGGCCAACCTCCTGTTCTTCGGCCGCTCCGTCCTCACCAAGGGCTGAACCGACAACCCGGCCGAGGGCCCGCGCCACCCGTCCGGCCCCGGCCGCACCAGGGCTCACCCGCCCGGCCGACCACCCACTTCAACCAAGGAGACAAGGCACCCATGGACGCCGTAACCCAGGTCCCCGCGCCGGTCAACGAGCCGGTCCACTCCTACGCTCCCGGCACCCCCGAGCGAGCCCGTCTGGAGGCGAAGCTCAAGGAGCTCGGCGAGAACCCCATCGACCTGCCGATGACCATCGGCGGCGAGAAGCGCATGGGTGGCGGCGAGCGCTTCGACGTCGTGCAGCCGCACAACCACCGCTCCGTCATCGGCACCTTCGCCGCCGCCACCGAGCAGGACGCCCAGGACGCCGTCGACGCGGCCCTGGCCGCCGCTCCGGCCTGGCGCGCGATGTCCTTCGACGACCGCGCGGCCATCATCCTGCGCGCCGCCGAGCTGCTCTCCGGCCCCTGGCGCGAGACGCTGGCCGCCTCCACGATGCTCGGCCAGGGCAAGACCGCCCAGCAGGCCGAGATCGACTGCCCGTGCGAGCTCGTGGACTTCTGGCGCTTCAACGTGCACTACGCGCGCCAGATCCTCGCCGAGCAGCCCCCGGCGAACTCCCCGGGCGTGTGGAACCGCATGGACCACCGTCCGCTCGAGGGCTTCGTCTACGCGATCACGCCCTTCAACTTCTCGGCCATCGCCGCCAACCTGCCCACCGCGCCCGCCCTCATGGGCAACGTCGTGGTGTGGAAGCCGTCCCCGACCCAGACCCACGCCGCCGTGCTCCTCATGGAGCTCCTGGAGGAGGCCGGGCTGCCGAAGGGCGTCATCAACCTCGTCACCGGTGACGGCATCGCCGTCTCCGAGGTCGCCCTGAACCACCGCGACCTGGCCGGTGTCCACTTCACCGGCTCGACCCCCACCTTCCAGCACCTGTGGAAGACGGTCGGCAACAACATCGCCAACTACCGCACCTACCCGCGGCTCGTCGGCGAGACCGGCGGCAAGGACTTCGTCGTCGCGCACCCCAGCGCCGACCGCGCCGTGCTGAAGACCGCGCTGACCCGCGGCTCCTTCGAGTACCAGGGCCAGAAGTGCTCCGCGTCCTCCCGCGCCTACATCCCGGCCTCCATCTGGAACTCCGGCTTCAAGGAGGAGTTCGCGGCCGAGGTGGACGGCATCACCATGGGTGACGTCACCGACCTGTCGCACTTCATGGGCGCCGTCATCGACGCGCGTTCCTTCGCGAAGAACAAGGCCGCCATCGACCGCGCCAAGTCGGACCCGTCCTGCACGGTCGTCGCGGGCGGGACCTACGACGACTCCGTGGGCTACTTCGTCCGCCCGACCGTCGTCGTCTGCGACGACCCGGCCAACGAGATCTTCACCACCGAGTACTTCGGCCCGATCCTCGCCGTGCACGTCTACGAGGACGAGAAGTACGACGCGATGCTGGAGCAGATGGAGTCGGTCTCCGACTACGCGCTCACCGGCTCGGTCATCGCCGGCGACCGCGCTGCCGCCGCGTACACGATGGACAAGCTCCGCTACGCCGCGGGCAACTTCTACATCAACGACAAGTCGACCGGCGCCGTCGTCGGCCAGCAGCCCTTCGGCGGCGGCCGCGGCTCCGGCACCAACGACAAGGCGGGCGCCCCGCAGAACCTGCAGCGCTGGACGCTGACCCGCGCCATCAAGGAGACGCTGGTCCCGCCGACCGAGTACACCTACCCCCACCAGGGCTGATGCCCAGGGGCGCCCGCGAGGGCGCCCCGCCCCGCACTCCGCCTCCCGACCGGCTCCCCCCGCCGGCCGGGAGGCGGTTTCCATGCGGCGTGAGGTGCCCGAGGGTCACCCCTTGACGGTGAAGCCCGCCCGCAGCAGGGCGTCGTCGCGCGAGGACGGGCCCACGAGCAGTTCGAAGGCGCCCGGCTCGACGACCCTCCGACCCGCGGCGTCCACCAGGGTGCACTCCGCGACCGGCAGCTCCAGCAGCACCTCGCGCTCCTCGCCGGGGGCCAGCGCCACCTGCCGGTAGGCCTTCAGCTCCTTCTCGGCCCAGGTCACCGACGTCACCGTGTCGCTGACGTACAGCTGCACCGTCTCCAGGGCCGGCCGGGCGCCGGTGTTGCGGACGGTCACGCGCGCCCGCAGCGTGTCGCTCTCCCCGACGCTCGGGGTGAGCACCTCGAGACCGGAGTACTCCACGGAGGTGTAGCTGAGGCCCTCCCCGAAGACGAAGGCCGGGCGCTGGGTCAGGTCGGCGTACCGGGAGCCGTGCTGGCCCCGGATCTGGTTGTAGTACGTCGGCTGCTGGCCCGCGTGCCGCGCGAAGGAGACGGGCAGCCGACCCGACGGCTCGACGAGGCCGAGCAGTACCTCCGCCACCGCCCGCCCGCCCTGCATGCCCGGGTTGAAGGCGTGCAGGATCGCCGCGGCACCGAGGGCGGAGGGGGGCAGCACCAGGGGCTTGGAGCTGATGACCACGACGACGAGGGGCTTTCCGGTGGCGGCCAGCGCGTCCAGCAGCGCGACCTGGTCGCCCACGAGTTCCAGGGTGGCGGTGGACCTGCCCTCGCCGATCAGCTCGATGCGGTCGCCGACCACGGCGACGACGTGGTCCGCGGCCTCGGCGGCGGCGACCGCCTCGGCGATCAGGGCGGCGTCCGGTTCCGCCGGGACGACCACGTCCGGGCGGGGCTGCCCGTCGAGGAAGAACTGCCCCTCCGGGTCGGGGCCCACGTCGAGGATCCTGGCGCCGCGCGCGTAGGAGACCGTCCAGTCGGCGGGCACGTGCTCACGGAAGCCGTCCAGGACCGTACGGATCATGGAGCGCGGCTGGCCTTCCGGAAGCCAGTCCACCTGTCCCGAGGAGCCCGCCCAGTCACCCAGTTGCGTCTGCGCGTCGTCCGCGTTCGGACCGATCACCGCGACCGTACGGGGGCCGGGACCCCCGGTCGCGCGGCCGTCGTCCCCGGGTACGAGACCGCCGGCCAGCGGCAGAGACCCGTCGTTGGTCAGCAGGACCAGCGAGCGCCTGGCCGCCTCCAGGTTCAGGGCCGCGTGCCCGGCGCTGCCGATGACCTCGGCCTGGCGGGCGGCGTCGGGGCGGCGCGGGTCCTCGAACAGGCCCAGCTCGAACTTGAGGGTCAGGATCCGGCGCACGGCCGCGTCGATCTCCGCCTCGGCCAGCGTCCCGTTCCCGACCGCTTCCAGCGCGCCCTCGAAGAAGCCCTCGGTGGCCATCACCATGTCGTTGCCGGCGCGGACCGCGGCGGCGGCGGCCTGCGCGTAGTCGGCGTACACCTTCTGCTCCCACACCATGCGGCCGACGTTGTCCCAGTCGGTGACGAGCGTCCCGGTGTAGCCCCACTCCTCACGCAGGACGTCGTTGAGCAGCCACTCGTTCACCGTGATCGGGACGCCGTCCATGGACTGGTAGCCCAGCATGAACGTCCGGCAGCCCTCCTTGGCGACCCGCTCGAACGGGGGGAGGAACCAGGAGCGGAGTTTGCGCCGCGAGATGTCCGCCTCGCTGGCGTCCCGGCCGCCCTGCGTCTCGGAGTAGCCGGCGAAGTGCTTGGCCGAGGCCAGGACCGCCGTCGGGTCGCCCAGGCCGTCGCCCTGGTACCCGCGCACCATCGCCGACGCCAGCTCGCCGATCAGGTGGGGGTCCTCGCCGAACGTCTCGCTCACCCGGCCCCAGCGCAGGTCCCGGGTGATGCAGAGGACCGGCGAGAAGGTCCAGTGCACGCCCGTCGCCGCGACCTCCACGGCGGTGGCCCGTGCGATGCGCTCCACGAGTTCCGCGTCCCAGGTGGCGGCCATGCCCAGCTGGGTGGGATAGATCGTCGCGCCCTCCCAGAAGGAGTGCCCGTGGATGCAGTCCTCCGCGACGAGCAGCGGGATGCGCAGCCGGGACCGGTCGGTGAGCTCCGCCGCCTCCAGGACCCGCTCCGGCGAGGTGTGCAGGACCGACCCCACGTGCAGGTCCTCGACGAAGTGCCGCACCCCCTCCTTCGCGTTCAGCTGGAGCATCTGGCCGACCTTCTCGGGCAGCGTCATACGTCCGAGGAGGTCGTCGACCCGTTCGGTGACGGGGAGCGCGGGGTCGAGGTAGGGCAGGGAGGGGGACACGGGGGGTCCTTTCGCGACACGGTTCGTCCTCACCATAGAGTGAATACCGACCACCTGGTAAGTATCTTCGGCGATCCGGTCTCCGGAGGTGTCGTCCGCCGGGGGTGACGGGAATCGGGTACACCGAAGTGCCGGCCGGGGCATCCGGGACCGGCGGACCGGGAGAGTGGCGAGTGACGGCCGAAGCGACGCGTGGATACGCGAAGGGCCGTGCGAAGCGGCGCGAGATCCTCGAACAGGCCATGTCCCTGTTCGGTGAGGCGGGCTACCGGGGGGCGTCCCTGCGTGTCATCGCGACCAGGTGCGGCATCTCGCACACCGGACTCCTCCACCACTTCCCGACCAAGGAGGCGCTGCTGCTCGCGGCTCTCGAGCACCGTGACGACGTGGACGACGAGTGGCTCTCGGTCGGCGGCACCACGGGGGTGCGGCGGCTGGGCAGGTTCGTGGAGCTGGCGGCGCTGAACGCGACCCGGCGGGGGATCGTCGAGCTGTTCTCCGTCGTCTCCACCGAGGCGACGGCGGCCGACCACCCCGCACACGGCTACTTCGTACGGCGGTACGAGAACTCGGTCGCGGGTGCACGGCTGGCCTACGAACAGGCGCGCCGGGAGGGCGCACTGCGTCCCGCCGTCGACCCCGCCGCCGCCGGGGCGCAGCTGATCGCCCTGATGGACGGGCTCCAGGTGCAGTGGCTGCTCAGCGACTGCCGGACGGACATGGCCGGCATCCTGCGCGCACACGTCGAGGCCCAGCTCACCGTGGGTCTCTGACCCGTCCCGTCGAACGGCTGTGCACATTCCGCTCGTGCCGCCGTCTCAGATAGTAGGAAGTCCGAGTAACTGTGGAGACAGATCGCCTCCGCTGTCCTAACTTTGTAGGAGCCGAACGAATCGCTGATCCAGCGACCGGCGTGCGTGAGCGTGCCCGAAGCAGGCAACCCCTGAGGCATACCGCTCCCCGCTCCTTCCGGCGTCTCGAAATCCCTGTCCAGGCATCCGCCGTGCGACGTCCTGATCTCGAAGAGCCACGCGATCCCGAGGAGTTGATCCCCCATGGTGCAGACCACCATCCGCCGTGTCCGTCGCAGCCCCCGCCCCGCCGAGTCCGAGCGCAAGAACGCCGCCGCGGCGCTCCAGCGGGCCCTCGACCGCCGGGACAACGGCGGTTCGACGGGGCACTGAGCCCAGGCCCTCCCGCCCGCCCCGTGACCCCCCGCCGCAGGGGGGTGCGCGGGTCGTGCCGGGTACGGGGACCGGGCCTACGGGTGTCCGTATCGTGGACGCCGAGTGTCATGGGGTGGGACGGAGGGCTAGGGTGCCGTCATGTCTCGCAGCATCGATCTCGCAGTGATCCCCGGCGACGGTATCGGCCAGGAGGTCGTCACCCAGGGCCTCAAGGTTCTCAACGCTGTTCTCCCGCAGGATGTGAAGCTGGAGACCAAGGAGTACGACCTCGGCGCCCAGCGATGGCACCGCACCGGTGAGACCCTCCCCGACGCGGAGCTGGAGGCCCTCAAGGGCCACGACGCCATCCTGCTCGGCGCCATCGGCGACCCGTCGGTGCCGTCGGGTGTGCTGGAGCGCGGGCTCCTGCTGAAGCTCCGCTTCGCCTTCGACCACTTCATCAACCTGCGGCCGTCGAAGCTCTTCCCGAACACCGCGACCCCGCTCGCCGGCCGTCCCGAGATCGACTTCGTGGTCGTCCGCGAGGGCACCGAGGGTCCGTACACGGGCAACGGCGGTTCCCTGCGCACCGGCACGGAGCACGAGGTCGCCACCGAGGTCAGCGTCAACACGGCCTACGGTGTCGAGCGGGTCGTCCGCGACGCCTTCGCGCGTGCCGCCGCGCGCCCGCGCAAGAAGCTGACGCTGGTCCACAAGAACAACGTCCTCGTGCACGCCGGCCACCTGTGGAAGAACACCTTCGACAAGGTCGCCGGGGAGTTCCCCGAGGTCACCACCGACTACCTGCACGTCGACGCCGCGACGATCTTCTTCGTCACCCAGCCGGAGCGCTTCGACGTCATCGTCACCGACAACCTCTTCGGTGACATCCTCACCGACCTCGCCGCGGCCGTGACCGGCGGCATCGGCCTGGCCGCCTCCGGCAACATCAACCCGACGGGTGCCTTCCCGTCCATGTTCGAGCCGGTGCACGGCACCGCGCCCGACATCGCGGGCCAGGGCAAGGCGGACCCGACCGCCACGATCCTCTCCGTCGCCCTCCTGCTGCGTCACCTCGGCTACGAGGCCGAGGCCGTGCGCATCGAGGAGGCCGTCTCCGCCGACCTCGCGGAGCGTGACGGACAGCGCACGCGCACCACCGACGAGATCGGCGACGCGCTCGCGGTACGCGTAGCGAGCTGACCCGACGACTCACTTCGAAGCCGCCGGGTCGCGACCGCACCCGGCGGCTTCTCCTCGCGGTCCCCGGGTGCCACCATCGACCCCTGGACCGTGTTTCCGTGCCGCCCGTGCGGCATCGCGAGCGCTACCGCAATCACCTTGTTTCGTGCACAGCCGCCCCCGGGAGATAATCGAACGCGGGACCGCGGCTCGCGGTAGAGCTCGGACGTCCTACTACCTGGCCGGCAGCCGCCGGACGGGCGGGCGGAGCGCGGTCCATCACACACAAGACCGGTGAAGGACACGCACTCATGACGACGCCCACGATCGAGCTCAAGCCCTCCTCCAACCCGCTGTCCGACGCGGAGCGCGAGGCGATCCTGGCCAGCCCCGGCTTCGGCCGCTACTTCACCGATCACATGGTGACCATCCGCTGGACCGAGGGGCGCGGCTGGCACGACGCGCAGCTCGTGCCCTACGGGCCGCTGTCGATCGACCCCGCGAACATGACGCTGCACTACGCGCAGGAGATCTTCGAGGGCCTCAAGGCCTACCGCCAGCCCGACGGCACGGTCGCCACCTTCCGGCCCGAGGCCAACGCCGCCCGCTTCCAGCGGTCCGCCGCCCGGCTCGCGATGCCGGAGCTCCCGGTCGAGACCTTCATCGAGGCGTGCGACGTCCTCGTCCAGCAGGACCAGGCGTGGGTCCCGCCGCACGGCGGCGAGGAGTCGCTCTACCTTCGGCCGTTCATGATCGCCACCGAGGTCGGCCTGGGCGTCAGGCCCTCCAACGAGTACCTCTTCCTCGTCATCGCCTCGCCCGCCGGCGCCTACTTCCCCGGCGGCGTGAAGCCCGTGTCCATCTGGCTCTCCGAGGACCGGGTCCGCGCGGTCCCCGGCGGCATGGGCGACGCCAAGACCGGCGGCAACTACGCGGCCTCCCTCCTCGCCCAGGCCGAGGCGGCCGCGCAGGGCTGCGACCAGGTCGCCTACCTCGACGCCGTCGAGCACAAGTGGGTCGAGGAACTGGGCGGGATGAACCTCTACTTCGTGTACACGGACGAGGACGGCGGCAAGCGCATCGTCACTCCCTCCCTCACCGGTTCGCTGCTCGCGGGTGTCACCCGCGACTCCCTCCTCTCCGTCGCCCGTGACCTCGGATACGCCTCCGAGGAGGGCCGCGTCTCCATCGACCAGTGGCGCTCGGACACCGCGAACGGCACCCTCACCGAGGTCTTCGCCTGCGGCACCGCGGCCGTGATCACGCCCGTCGGCACCGTGAAGTCCGCGGGCGGCGAGTGGACCCAGGGCGACGGCACCCCCGGCGAGGTCACCCTCAGGCTGCGCGAGCGCCTGCTGGACATCCAGCGGGGCATCGCCGAGGACACCCACGGCTGGATGCACGGCCTCGGCCGGTAGTCCTGCCGCCCACCGCACCGGCCGAAGGCCGCGCCCCGCACCGGGGGCGCGGCCTTCCGCCTTTCCGGGGCCCAGAGTTTTGAGCGCTGCTCAAAACCTGGTTAGAGTGCTGCTCGAACCAGGAGGTGGGTGTACGTGCGACTGACCCCGACCGAACGCGACCGGCTGCTGCTCTTCGGCGCCGCCGAGCTGGCCCGGGCCCGGCGCGCCCGGGGCCTGCGGCTCAACGTGCCCGAGGCGACGGCGCTGATCGCGGACACCGTCTGCGAGGCGGCCAGGGACGGCCGCAGACTGGCCGAGGCGATCGAGGCGGCGCGGACGGTGCTCGGCCCCGACGACGTGCTGCCCGGTGTCGCCGACGTGGTCACCGAGGTGCAGGTGGAGGCCGTGTTCGACGACGGCTCCCGGCTCGCGGTGGTCAGCAGCCCCCTGGAGGGAGGCTCCCTCGGGGACGAGGCACCCGGCGCGCTCCTCCCCGGGCCCGGCGCGCCCGAGCCGGAGCCCGCCGTGCGGCTCACCGTCCGCAACACCGCGACCGTCCCGGTCAGCGTCACCTCGCACTTCCACTTCTTCGAGGCCAACCCCCGGCTCCACTTCGACCGCGCGGCGGCCTACGGGATGCGGCTGGCGGTGCCCGCCGGATCGTCCGTGCGCTTCGGCCCGGGGGAGAGCGCGGAGGCGCCCCTCGTCCCGATCGGCGGGGCCCGGGTCGCGATCGGGTTCGCCGGGCTCGTCGACGGTCCCCTGGACGCGCCCGGCGCGAAGGAGGAGGCGCTGCGCAGGGCGGCGGCCTGCGGCTACCTCGGAGCTGAGGAGGGCAAGTGATGGACCCCTACGAATACGCCTCCGTCCACGGACCGAGGACCGGGGACCGGGTCAGGCTCGGCGACTCCGGGCTGACCGTCCGGGTGGAGTCCGACTCGCAGAAGCCGGGCGACGAGTTCCTCGCGGGCTTCGGCAAGACGGCCCGCGACGGCCTGCACCTCAAGGCGGCCGCCGTCCGGGAGACCTGTGACGTCGTCATCAGCAACGTGCTGGTCATCGACGCCGTGCTGGGCATCCGGAAGGTCTCGGTCGGCATCCGGGAGGGCCGCATCGCCGCGGTCGGCCGGGCCGGGAACCCGGACACCCTCGACGGGGTCGACGTGGTCGTGGGTACGGGCACGACCATCGTGTCGGGCGAGGGCATGATCGCCACCGCCGGGGCCGTGGACCCCCATGTCCACCTCCTCTCCCCCCGGATCATGGAGGCATCCCTGGCCTCGGGGGTGACCACGATCATCGGCCAGGAGTTCGGCCCCGTCTGGGGTGTCGGCGTCAACTCCCCGTGGGCCCTGCGTCACGCGTTCAACGCCTTCGACGCCTGGCCCGTCAACATCGGCTTCCTGGGGCGCGGTTCGTCGTCCCACGAGGCCCCGCTGGTGGAGGCGCTCGCCGAGGGAGGGGCCTGCGGCTTCAAGGTCCACGAGGACATGGGCGCCCACACCCGCGCCCTGGACACCGCCCTGCGGGTCGCCGAGGAGTACGACGTCCAGGTCGCCCTGCACAGCGACGGGCTGAACGAGTGCCTCTCCGTCGAGGACACCCTGCGGGTCCTGGAAGGCCGCACGATCCACGCCTTCCACATCGAGGGCTGCGGCGGCGGGCATGTGCCCAACGTGCTCAAGATGGCCGGAGTGCCCAACGTCATCGGCTCCTCCACCAACCCCACGCTGCCCTTCGGCCGGGACGCGGTCGCCGAGCACTACGGCATGATCGTCTCCGTCCACGACCTCAAGCCCGACCTGCCCGGCGACGCCGCCATGGCCCGTGACCGGATCAGGGCGGGGACCATGGGCGCCGAGGACGTGCTGCACGACCTGGGTGCCATCGGCATCACCTCGTCGGACGCCCAGGGCATGGGGCGCGCGGGGGAGACCGTACGCCGGACGCTCGCCATGGCCGCGAAGATGAAGGCGGAGTTCGGGCCGATGGAGGGCGACGGCCCCGGAGACGACAACGCCCGGGTGCTCCGCTACATCGCCAAGCTCACCATCAACCCCGCGATCGCCCACGGCCTCTCCCACGAGATCGGCTCCATCGAGCCCGGGAAGCTCGCCGACATCGTCCTGTGGCGGCCCGAGTTCTTCGGGGCGAAGCCGCAACTGGTCCTGAAGTCCGGCTTCCCCGCCTACGGGGTCACCGGTGACCCGAACGCCGCCACGGACACCTGCGAACCGCTCGTCCTCGGACCGCAGTTCGGTTCCTACGGCGCCACGGCCGCCGACATCTCCGTGGCCTTCGTCGCGGAGGCCGCCACCCAGCTGGGCTCCGACCTGATGCCCACGCGCAGGCGCCGGGTGGCCGTCCGGGGCACCCGGGGCATCGGCCCCGCCGATCTGCTGCTCAACTCGCGCACGGGAAGCGTGGGCGTCGACGGCGACACCGGCCTGGTGACCCTCGACGGAGAGCCGCTGCGCTCACCGGCGGCCGAGTCCGTCGCACTCAACCGCCTCTACTTCCTCTGAGCCCTGCCGACCGGCTCCATCCGCACGACACGACCGAGGGACCGCCATGACCTTCCGCATGCCCCCCGAATGGGCCCCGCACGAGCGCACCTGGATGGCCTGGCCCGGCCCCAACCCCACCTTCGCCACCGCCGCCGAACTCGACGAGGCGCGTATCGCCTGGGCGGCGGTCGCCCGCGCCGTACGCCGTTTCGAGCCGGTCACCGTGGTCGTCGGGCCGGGGCAGGAGGAGAGCGCCCGAGCGCTTCTCGGCCCGGATGTCGACACCGAGGTCCGGCCCCTCGACGACGCCTGGATGCGGGACATCGGCCCGACCTTCGTGGTCGACGACGAGAGCGGGCGGCTCGCCGCGGTGGACTGGACGTTCAACGGCTGGGGCGCCCAGGGGTGGGCCCGCTGGGAGCACGACAAGCACATCGCGCGCGGCGTGGCCGAGCTCGCCGGGGTGCCCGTGCACAGCTCGCCCCTGGTGAACGAGGGGGGCGCCGTCCACGTCGACGGCGAGGGCACCGTACTGCTCACCGAGACCGTGCAGCTCGGCCCCGAGCGCAACCCCGGCTGGACCCGGCAGGCCGTCGAGGACGAGATCCACGCCCGTCTCGGCACCGGGAAGGCGATCTGGCTGCCCCGCGGCCTCACCGGTGACTACGGCACGTACGGCACCCTCGGCCATGTCGACATCGTCGCCGCGTTCGCCCGCCCCGGCACCGTCGTCGCCCATGTCCAGCCCGACCCCTCCCACCCGGACCACGAGGTCACCCGGGAGACCGTCCGGCTCCTGCGCGCCGCCACCGACGCCCGGGGACGCCCGCTGGAGGTGGTGGAGGTGCCCGCGCCGAAGGCCACCCGCGGCGCCGACGGCGAGTGGAACGACCACTCCTACATCAACCACTACCTCTGCAACGGCGGGGTGGTCCTCTGTGCCTTCGACGACCCCCGGGACGACGAGGCGGCAGGCGTCTTCCGCGACCTCTTCCCGGACCGTACGGTTGCCCTCACCGATGCCCGTACGATCTTCGCCGGCGGTGGAGGCATCCACTGCATCACCCAGCAGCAGCCCAGGACCTGACCACCGTGACCCCCGCCCCGCGCCGTCGCAACGTCGCCCCGCCCCGCCAGGACGTGCTCGCCGCCGTCATGGCCACCGTCGCCGCGCGCGGACTCGACGGGCTGACCATGGCGGCGCTCGGCCGCGAGGTGGGGATGAGCAGCGGGCACCTCCTCTACTACTTCCGCACCAAGGACGAACTCCTCCTGCAGACGCTGGAGTGGAGCGAGGCCCGGCTGGGGGCCGAGCGCGGTGATCTGCTCGCCGGTCCCGGTACCGCCCGGGAGCGGCTGGACGCCTACATCGCGCTGTACCTGCCCGACGGCCACCGCGATCCGCACTGGACGCTCTGGCTGGAGGTGTGGAACCGCTCGGTGAACGCCGACGCCGACGACCGCGCCCGGCAGGCCGCCATCGAGGACGCCTGGCACCGGGACCTCGTCCGGCTGCTGGCCGAGGGGGCCGCGTCCGGGGAGTTCCGCCCGCTCGCCCCGGACCGGACGGCGACCCGGCTGCGTGCGCTGATGGACGGCTTCGCCGTCCACGTCGCCGTCGGCATCCCCGGGACCGGGCGTGAGCAGGTGCTGGAGCAGTTGCGCCACCACGTGGACGAGACGGTCGCGCCGCTCGGCCCCGGCGCCGCCGCGACCGATGTCACGCCCGCATCCTGAGACGGGCGGCGACGAGGACGCGGCGCTGTGCCAGACTGCGTGCGTGTCCTCGTTCGCCATGATTATCGGCAGCAGGCGCGCCGGTCCGCAGTGACCGTCCCGTACCACCACGTGCGGAACGGCCATCGTGCCCCAGACCCGCGCGCAGACCTCTCGCACCCGCGAGGGGTTTTTTCGTTTTCCGGCCCCCACCAAGGCCGGGGCGAGGCACGCGAGATGATGGGGGCAAGTGGAGCCGAGTATTCCGGATCCGCTCACCCGACAGGAGTCAGATCAGCATGACCACCGAGGCCAAGGTCCCCGACGACACCTTCCATGTCTTCGACACCACGCTGCGCGACGGCGCCCAGCGTGAAGGCATCAACCTGACGGTCGCCGACAAGCTGACCATCGCCCGGCATCTGGACGACTTCGGCGTGGGCTTCATCGAGGGCGGCTGGCCCGGTGCCAACCCCCGGGACACCGAGTTCTTCGCCCGCGCCCGGCAGGAGATCGACTTCCGTCACGCCCAGCTCGTCGCGTTCGGTGCCACCCGCAGGGCGGGCGGCAAGGCCGCCGAGGACCCGCAGGTCCAGGCGCTGCTGGAGTCCGGCGCCCCGGTGGTGACCCTGGTCGCCAAGTCCCACGACCGCCATGTGGAACTGGCCCTGCGCACCACCCTGGAGGAGAACCTGGAGATGGTCCGCGACACCGTCGCGCACCTCCGGGAGCAGGGCCGCCGGGTCTTCGTCGACTGCGAGCACTTCTTCGACGGCTACCGCGCCAACGCCGAGTACGCCAAGTCCGTGGTGCGCGCCGCCCACGAGGCGGGCGCCGACGTGGTGGTCCTCTGCGACACCAACGGGGGCATGCTCCCCGCCCAGGTCCAGGCGGTCGTCTCCACCGTCATCGCGGACACCGGTGCCCGCATCGGCATCCACGCCCAGGACGACACCGGCTGCGCCGTCGCCAACACCCTGGCCGCCGTGGACGCCGGCGCCACCCACGTCCAGTGCACCGCCAACGGCTACGGCGAGCGGGTCGGCAACTCCAACCTCTTCCCCGTCGTCGCCGCCCTGGAACTCAAGTACGGCAGGACCGTCCTGCCCGAGGGCGCCCTCGCCGAGATGACCCGCATCTCCCACGCCATCGCCGAGGTCGTCAACCTGACGCCCTCCACCCACCAGCCCTACGTGGGAGTCTCCGCCTTCGCCCACAAGGCCGGACTGCACGCCTCCGCGATCAAGGTCGACCCGGACCTCTACCAGCACATCGACCCCGAGCGCGTCGGAAACACCATGCGCATGCTGGTCTCCGACATGGCCGGCCGGGCCTCCATCGAGCTCAAGGGCAAGGAGCTCGGCATCGACCTGGGCGGCGACCGCGCGCTCGTCGGCCGCGTCGTCGAGCGGGTCAAGGAGCGCGAACTCAAGGGCTACACCTACGAGGCCGCCGACGCCTCCTTCGAGCTGCTGCTGCGCGCCGAGGTCGAGGGCCGTCCCCGGCGCTACTTCCGCGTCGAGTCCTGGCGGGCCATCGTCGAGGACCGCCCGGACGGCACCCACGCCAACGAGGCGACGGTGAAGCTGTGGGCCAAGGGCGAGCGGATCGTCGCCACGGCCGAGGGCAACGGCCCCGTCAACGCGCTGGACCGCGCGCTGCGCGTGGGCCTGGAGCGGATCTACCCGCAGCTCGCCAAGCTGGAGCTGATCGACTACAAGGTCCGCATCCTGGAAGGCCGCACCGGCACCGAGTCCACCACCCGGGTACTCATCACCACGGGCGACGGATCGGGTGACTGGGCGACCGTCGGCGTGGCCGAGAACGTCATCGCGGCGTCCTGGCAGGCCCTGGAGGACGCGTACACCTACGGCCTGCTGCGGGCGGGCATCGAGCCGACCGACTGAGGCCCCCGTCGCGTCCGGTGACGCCGCCGCCCCCGGAGCCGTGACGGCGTACCGGGGGCGGCGGCGGTGTGCGGGCCGGGCGGCAGGCCCGGGCCTCAGGCCTGGACGACCTCGACCGGCAGCTTCTTGATGCCGTTGACGAAGTTGGAGCGCACGCGCGGTACGTCCCCGGTCAGGCGGATCGAGCTCAGCCGGGGGATCAGCTCCTCGAACATGATCCGGATCTCCGTGCGCGCCAGGAGATTGCCCAGGCACAGGTGCGGGCTGCCCTTGCCGAACGTGACGTGGTCGTTCTCGGTGCGCGCCACGTCGAAGTCGTACGGATTGCCGAAGACGGCCTCGTCGCGGTTGCCGGAGGCGTACCACATGACGACCTTGTCGCCCTCCTTGACCCGCTTGCCGCCCAGCTCGACGTCCCGGGTCGCGGTCCGGCGGAAGTGGTACACCGGGGAGGCCCAGCGCAGGAACTCCTCGACCGCCGTGGGGATGAGGGAGGGGTCCTCCTGCAGGCGGGCCAGCTGCTCCGGGTGCTGGAGGAGCGCGAGCATCGAGTGGGTGATGGTGTGCCGGGTCGTCTCGTTGCCGGCCACCACCAGCAGCAGGAAGTAGTTGTCGAAGTCCTGCGCGGTGAGCGGGACGCCGTCACGCGGCATCTCGTTGACGAGCCGGGAGATGAGGTCGGTGCCGTGGCCGCCCCTGCGCTTCTCGGCCAGATCCCGCCCGTAGTCGAAGACCTCGAGCGAGGCCGGGGAGCGGAACGGCAGGTCCCGGTACTTCTCGCTCTCCTCGCTCTCCAGCAGCACGTCCGCGTAGTCCGGGTCGGTGTTGCCGATGATGCGGTTGCCCCAGTCGATGAGCCGCTGGTTGTCCTCCGGCGGGACGTCGAGGAGGCGGGCCAGCACGTTGATGGGGAAGTCGGCCGAGATCTCCTGCACGAAGTCGAAGCGGCCCTTGGCGAGTGCGGCGTCCAGTGTCCTGGCGGTGAGGCCGCGCAGGAAGTCCGCGTAGCTGTTGATGACCTTCGCCCCGAACTGCCGCTGCAGCAGGCTGCGCAGGGCGCGGTGGCGCACCCCGTCGAGTTCCAGGATCGAGGCGCGCTTCTTGATCTGGTCGTCGTCCACCTCCTCCAGGTTGACGAACCGGGTGGAGGTGAACGTCTCCGCGTCCCGGTCGACCCGGGCGATGTCCGCGTGCCGGGTGACGGACCAGAAACCGGAGTTGGGGGCTTCCTCCTCCTGCCAGTGGACCGGGTCCTCGTGGCGCAGGGTGTGGAACATCCGCCAGGGGGTGATGCCGTCGGTGAAGTTGTCCAGATCGGCGAGGTTGACGTCGGAGAGCGGCATCGGCTCGACGGCGCTGCCGGCGGAAAGGGGGGCGATGGACATGGTGCTGGTCCTCCGTGCGGTCACAGGTGGTAGGCGTACTCGGTGAACTCCCAGTCGGTGACGTGCCGGTGGAAGCGCGCGACCTCGTCGCGCTTGTACGAGAGGTAGGAAGTGGTGAAGTCCTTGCCGAGGATCTCGGTGAGGGCGCTGTCGGCCTCCAGGGCGTCCAGCGCGGCCGGCAGGGCCGACGGGAGCAGCGCGGACCTGGTGGTGTCGTAGCCGTACCCCTCCAGGGGCGCGGGCGGTTCCTCCCCGGCCAGCACCCCGAGCAGGGCGGCCGCGAGGGTGCCGGCGATCAGCAGGTAGGGGTTGGCGCTCGCGTCGCCCAGGCGCAGTTCGAGACGGGACCCCGCGCCCCGCTCCGGGGGCACCCGGACCATCGCGCTGCGGTTGTCCATGCCCCAGTCGATCAGCCACGGCGCGAGCGTGTCGGGGCCGAAGCGCTTGTAGGAGTTGACCGTCGGGTTGGCGAGGGCGGTGAGCGCCGGGGCGTGCGCGAGGATTCCGGCCGCCGCGTGCCGGGCGGTGGCGGACAGGCCGTGCGGCGCCGAGGGGTCGTCGAAGACGTTGGCGCCCTCCTCGTCGACGCAGGACATGTGGAGGTGGAAGCCCGAACCTCCGACGCCGTTGAAGGGCTTGGCCATGAAGGTGGCGAGCCGCCCCTCCCTGCGGGCGAGTTCCTTGACGGCGGCCTTGAAGCGGAACGAGCGGTCCGCCGCGTCCATGGCGTCCGAGTGGGTCAGGTTGATCTCGAACTGCGAGCCGTCGAACTCGTGGTTCCCGTTGCTCACCCCGATGTCCAGATCGCGCAGCAGGCGGAGCGTACGCAGCAGGTGGTTGTCGCCGTCCGCCCGCAGGCCCGCGGTGTAGACGACGCCCTCGGCGTCGCTGTAGCGGCGCCAGCCCGGTGGTGTCCCGGGATCGGCGTCGCAGAGGAAGTACTCCAGTTCCGGCCCGACGACCGGGCGCAGCCCGTGCTCCGCGCACTTCTCCACGACCGCGCGCAGCAGGTCGCGCGGTGACTCCGGGGCGGGCCGGCCGGTGGCGGGGTCGGTCACGTCGCCGAGGCAGCTCGCCACTCCCGGCTCCCAGGGCAGGGCGGTCAGGGTGTCGAGGTCCGGGCGTACGCAGATGTCGGGCAGGCCCGCGTCCAGCCCGCCGGAGACGTCCACCACGTCACCCTGCGGGGTCGTGTGGTAGACGGCGCGGCAGAAGGCGAGCCCGTGGTCGCAGGCGGCGGGCAGGTGGTCGAGGAGGACGTCCCTGGCCCGGTCGGTGCCGATGAGATCGGGATAGGTCACTCGGACCACGTCGATGCCCTCGGTGGCGAGCCGCTTCATGTGGTGGCGGACGGGCGAGGTGTCGGATGCGCTCACCGTTGTCTCCTCTGCGGGAAGGGGCGCCCCTCCCGGGGCGGTGCGCCGGGAAGGGCGGGGGAGGTGGGGGGAGTGGGGGGCTCGATCCGCACGGACGGCCGGGGAGAGCCGGCACAGGGGTCCGTGTTGTTTGAGGTCAAACGGTATGGACGCCGTTCACCCCGGCGCAAGGGGTGCGTGGCGAAAATTTATCCACACGGATAGCTCTTGACCAGAGGGTGGCCGATTCCTATGTTGTTTGGAGCCAAACGAGTTGAGGCGGTGCCGCTCCCGTTCCCGGGAGCCCGGCTCCCGGCACCCGGTGGCCCCTCACCCCCTCATCCCCGACGCCCCGTCAGCACCAGGAGGACCGGCCATGAAGGTCGTCGTCGACATGAACAAGTGCCAGGACCACGGCCAGTGCGTCTTCGCCGCCCCGGACGTCTTCAGCTTCGACGGGACCGGGCGCCTGGCGTACGTCCCCGACCCCGACGACGCGCTGCGGGACGACGTGGAGGAGGCCGCCGACGTGTGCCCGCTCCAGGCCATCAGGATCGAGGGCTGAACCGGTGAGCGCACCCGTCGTCGTGGCCGGCGCCTCCATGGCCGGCCTCCGGGCCGCCGAACAGCTGCGCGCCGCCGGCTGGGGCGGACCCGTCACCCTCGTCGGGGACGAGCCGCACATGCCGTACAACCGGCCGCCCCTGTCGAAGGAGGTGCTCGCCGGCCGCGCCTCGTACGAATCGCTCGCCTTCCGCCCCCGTGCCGGGGTCGCCGACGTCGAGTGGCGCCTCGGCCGCACGGTCACGGGCGCGGACCTCTCCCGGCGCTCCGTCGAACTCGACGACGGCAGCGTGCTCCCGTACGCCGGGCTCGTCGTCGCGACCGGGATGCGTCCCCGGCGCCTGCGCTGCCCCGGTCCGCTCGCCGGACGGCACACCGTACGGACACTGGAGGACGCGCGGGGCCTGCGTGACGCCCTGACCCGGCCGGGGGTCAGAGTGGTCGTCGTCGGAGCCGGGTTCATCGGCTGCGAGGTCGCCGCCACCGCCGTCGGCCTCGGCGCCGCAGAGGTCACCGTCGTCGACCCGATGCCGCTCCCCATGGTCGGGCCCCTCGGCGAACTCCTCGCGACGGCGCTGCTGCGCCGCCACGAACAGCGGGGTGTCCGGTTCGCCCTGGGTGCCGGGGTGAGCGGCTTCGAAGGGGACGACCGGGTGACCGGGGTCCTCCTGGACGACGGCCGGGTCATCGGCGCGGACGTCGTGGTGGAGTCGGTCGGCTCCGTCGCGAACACCGAATGGCTCCAGGGGAACGGGCTCGACCTCGCCGACGGTGTGCCGACCGACGAGCACCTGCGCGTCGGCGACCGCCCCGAGGTGATCGCCGTGGGCGATGTCGCCCGCTTCCCCAACGCCCGCTACGACGGCGTACCCCGCCGTGTGGAGCACTGGTCCATCCCCACGGACACGGCCAAGCACGCCGCCAAGGTGCTCGCGGCCCACCTCGCCGGTGAGGAACACGGCCTCGCGCCCTTCGCCCCCCTGCCCACCTTCTGGAGCGACCAGCACGACTTCCGCCTCCAGTCGTTCGGCTCACCCGTGCTCGGCAAGGACGACGTACGCGTCCTGGACGGCGACCCGGAGGGCGACCTCCTCGCCGGCTACCACCGGGACGGGCTCCTGGTGGGAGTCGTCGCCCTCGGCGGCAAGGCCGCGGCGGCGGGCGCGGCACGCTACCGCGCCGAACTGCTGGCGAGGGCCGTACCCGCCTGAGGGCCGTCCCTTCCGGCCGCAGCCGCACCCCCCGGCAGCCGCACCCCCCCCGAAGCCCGCCCCACGAAACAGAGGAACTCACGTGGCCAGTGTCCGTGGATACTTCCACCCCAAGACGGCGACGGGCGCCTCGTCGCTGATCCCCTCGCCGCCCTGGCGCTACTCCGGTGACCTGCTCACCGTGGAGTACCGCACCGATCCCGCCCGCGTACGGGAACTGCTGCCCGAGCCGCTGGAGCTCGCCGAGGAGGACCCCGGCGCGGTGGCGCTGATCTGGGCCGACTGGCAGTCCTGCTCCGCCACCGGCGAGGAACTGCTGGACCCGGTACTCGCCCAGTACAAGGAGGCGTTCGCCGTGGTCCGCTGCTCCTACAAGGGGCGGACGTACACACGCTGCGTCTACATCTGGGTCGACAAGGACTTCGCGATCGCCCGCGGGCTGCACCAGGGCTACCCCAAGAAGCTCGGCTCCATCCACCAGACCCGCCCGCACCCCTACGGCCCCGCCCCGCGGATCGAGGCCGGCGCCCGGTTCGGTGCGACCCTCGCCGCCGCGGACCGGCGCCTGGCCCAGACGGCTGTGACGCTGCGCGAGCCGTCGGAGACCAACGGCTTCGTCAACGCGCACCCCATGGCCCACCACCGCTGGCTGCCCTCCGTCGAGAAGGGGAAGGGCCTGGCCCTGGACGAGCTGATCGAGACCGGAGCCGCCTCCTTCGAAGGCGGACAGGCATGGGTGGGCGACGCCGACCTCGAACTCTTCGAGTCGCCCACCGAGGAGCTCGCCCGGCTGGAGATCCGCGAACCCATCGCCGCCTACTACCGGCAGGTCGGCGTGGTCTGGGACGGCGGGCGGCTGCTGGAGTCCCACACCTCGGCCGCCGAGTGAACCCGCACCGAACCGATCGTCAGGAGCCACCCCGCATGAGCGAGCACCTCACCACCGTCGCCGGTGTCGCCGTCGACACCCGGCACTGGATCGGCGGCCGGCGCGTCGCCGCCGCCGAGACCTTCACCGACGTCTCACCCATCGACGGCAGCACCCTCGGCGAGATAGCCCGCGGCACGGAGGCGGACGCCGTCGCGGCCGTCGCGGCCGCCAAGGCGGCCTTCCCCGCCTGGGCTGCCACCTCCTACGAGGAGCGCGCCCGTCTGCTGCACGCCGTCGCGGACGGGGTCGAGAAGCGGATCGAGGAGCTGGCCGTCGTCGAGACCGCCGACAACGGCGCGCTGCTTCGCTCGCACCGACGCGGCGTCATGCCGCGCGTCGCCCACAACTTCCGCTTCTTCGCCGACCGGCTGCTGGAACTGGGCCACGAGGACTTCGACACCCGCGGGCACACCAACCACGTCAGCTGGGACCCGGCCGGCCCCTGCGTGCTGATCACGCCGTGGAACGCCCCGCTGATGCTCTCCACCTGGAAGGTCGCCCCGGCGCTTGCCGCCGGCGACACCGTCGTCCTCAAGCCCGCCGAGTGGTCCCCGCTCACCGCCTCCCTGCTCGCCGACATCGCGGCCGAGGCCGGGCTCCCCGCCGGTGTCCTGAACGTCGTCCAGGGATACGGCTCCGAGATCGGCGACGCCCTCACCTCGCACCCGGACGTGCGCCGCGTCAGCTTCACCGGTTCGGTGCCCACCGCCCGGCGCATCGCCGCCTCGGCGGCACCCAACCTCACCCCGCTCAGCCTCGAACTGGGCGGCAAGTCACCGCTGCTGGTGTTCGACGACGCCGACCTCGACCTGGCCGTGGACCTCGCGATCGAGCAGTACGACAACGCCGGGCAGGTCTGCCTCGCGGCGACCCGGCTCCTCGTCGCCGAGGGAGTCGCCGAGGAGTTCACCCGCCGGTTCACCGACCGCGCCTCCCGGCTGGTCCAGGGCGACCCGCGCGACGAGGCCACCGACATCGGCCCCAACATCCACCCCCGCCAGCTGGAGAAGATCGACGGCTTCGTCCGGCGGGCGCTCGCCGCCGGTGCCCGGGCGGTCGTCGGCGGACACCGGGGGGAGGGGCAGTACTACGCCCCGACACTCCTCACCGACGTCGCCCAGGACTCGGAGATCGTCCAGGAGGAGGTCTTCGGGCCCGTCCTGACCCTGCAGACCTTCCGCGACGAGGACGAGGCCGTGCGCCTGGCCGACGACACCCGCTTCGGCCTGGCCGCCACCGTCGTCACCGGAGACCCCGAGCGGGCGGACCGCGTCTCCTCACGGCTCGTCGCCGGCACCGTCTGGGTCAACTGCTTCTTCGTCCGGGACCTGAGGGCACCCTTCGGGGGCTCCCGGCACTCGGGAGTGGGCCGCGAGGGAGGCGACTGGAGCTTCGACTTCTTCTGCGACGTCAAGAACACCGTCACCGCACCGAAGGGGTGGAATAGCCATGGGTGAGATCGTCGGCGCGGGCCTGCTGGCCCACGTCCCCACCATCGTGCTCCCCGAGGAGACACGTCTCGAACTCAACGAGGGCAAGGAGATCACCCTCGTCACCGGCCTGCGGCAGCTGCGCGAGGAGGTGTTCGCGCGCGACGACTACGACACCGTGGTGGTCCTGGACTCCCACTGGGCGACGACCGTCGAGTTCGTCGTCACGGCGCAGGGGCGCCGCGCCGGGCTGTTCACGTCCGAGGAGCTCCCGCGCGGCATGTGCAGGATGCCGTACGACTATCCCGGCGACCCCGAACTCGCGGGCAACATCGCACGGTTCGCCGACCGGCACGGCACCTGGATCACCCCGGTCGACGACGCGTACCTGCCGGTCTACTACGCCACGATCAACCTGTGGAAGTTCCTCGGGGAGGGGCTGCCGGACAAGCGGTGGGTGACCATCGGCGTCTGCCAGACCGGCGACATGGAGGACCATCTGAGGCTCGGCCGCGCCCTGGCCGACGGGATCGCCGCCACACCCGGCCGCCGCGTCCTGGTCATCGCCTCCGGCGCCCTCTCCCACACCTTCTGGCCGCTTCGCGAGCTGCGCTCCCACGAGAGCAGCGATCCGGCGCACATCTTCAGCGCCGAGGCCCGGGAGGCCGACCAGGAACGCATCGGATGGTTCAAGGAGGGCCGGCACGACAAGGTCCTCGACACCATGGACGCGTTCTGGAAGGTCCGGCCCGAGGCGCGGTTCTTCCACTACCTGATGATGGCCGGCGCCCTCGGTGAGCAGGCGTGCACCGCCCCCGCCCGCCAGTACGGGGAGTACGAGAACTCGATCGGGACCGGACAGGTCCACCTCTGGTTCGACCGTCCCGAGGACGGCTGGACCGGTACCGGCCTCCCCGCCGACGTGTGACCCGCACAGCCCTCAGACCCGCGCCGCCCCGACCCACCGGACAGACCAGGAGTCCTCATGCCCGAGTACCGCCGTATCCTCCTCGACGGCGCCGCCGTCCAGGTCACCGTCGACGGTGACGAGCTCGTCGCCGGCGACGGCCGACGCGTCAAGGCCGAGGAGGCACACCACCTCCCGCCGGTCGTCCCGTCCAAGATCATCGCCGTCCACCTCAACCACCGCAGCCGGGTGGAGGAGTTCCGGATCGGGCTGCCGGACAGCCCGACCTACTTCCACAAGCCGACCTCCGCGCTGAACGGCCACCGTGGTGCGGTGGTACGCCCCGAGGGCTGCAAGTGGCTGAACTACGAGGGTGAGGTCGCCATCGTGATCGGGAGGACGGCGCGCAACATCGCACCCGCGGAGGCGGGCGCCCACATCGCCGGGTACACCGTCGCCAACGACTTCGGCCTGCACGACTTCCGCGACACCGACGCCGGTTCGATGCTGCGGGTCAAGGGCTCCGACACACTGTGCCCGCTCGGCCCGGGCCTCGTCACCGACTGGGACTTCCGTGGCAAGCGGCTGCGCACCCTCGTCAACGGGGAGGTCGTCCAGGACGGTTCGACCGACGAGATGACCTGGGACATGAACTACCTCGTCGCGGACATCGCCCGCACCATCACCCTGTACCCCGGGGACGTCCTGCTCTCCGGCACCCCCGCGGGTTCACGGCCCGTCCGCCCCGGGGACGTCGTCGAGGTGGAGGCCGAGGGGCTCGGCCGGCTCACCAACCACGTCGTCACCGGCCCCACCGCCGTGCGGACCGACGTCGGCGCCCAGCCGACCGAGTCCGAGGAGGTGCTGTCGACCGCCCTCGGCGGCGACTGGGAGTTCCGTGGTGTCCGGCCGCCGAGGCGCTGATCCGGACGGCGCCGGTAGGGTCGGCGTCATGACGACCGACCCCGCCGAGCCCTCCGGTGAGCGCCGGGCCCGCAAGCCCGTCACCAACTACGGGACGGGGCGGACCGCCCTGCTGGACGCGGCGGTGCGCGTGGTGGCCCGGGGAGGCCTGCGGGGTCTCACCTACCGGGCCGTCGCCCAGGAGGCCGGTGTCACCCACGGACTGGTCGTGCACCACTTCGGTTCGCGCGACGCGCTGATCGGGGAGGCGGTCACCCACGCCATCCACTCCTCGCTGAACAGCAGCACGCTCGACGCCGGCACGGGGGAGCCGGCCGACTTCGCCGCGGGTCTCACCGGCATGGTCAGGTCCGGTCCCGACCTCCAGGCGTTCCAGTACGAGCTGCTGCTGGAGGCCCGCCGGACGCCGGAGCTCCTCCCGCATCTGCGCAGCCTCTACGAGGAGTACTTCGAGGCGACCCGGCGGGAGCTGGACCGGATGCTTCCCGGCCCGGTCGACCGCGGTACGTCACGGCTCGTCTTCGCCGCGCTGGAGGGGCTGGTCCTGCACCAGCTCGTCTTCGGGGAGGAAGAGGTCACCGAGGAGGCGCTGGCGCGGCTCCGGTGCGTCCTCGCGGGGCTCGCCGGCGAGGCGGGCGAGGACGACGGGCGCTGATCCGGTCCGGTCGCCCTGATCCTGGCCGTTCCTCCCCGGGGCGCACCGGATCACCGCCGGGCCGGCGGGACCCACTCCCGGGGCGCCCGAGCCGCTCCTCCGGGTTCCGCCGGCGTACCTCCTGATCCGGCCCGTCCGTCCCCTTGCCAAACGGCCGCGGCCACCCCACGATCAGCAGATCGTTTGATCTCAAACGAAATCGTTCCGAGATCGAACGCCATGAACCTTCTCCGGTATCCCTCTTCCCCCGGCAGGTGCTCCGAGTGGACACGCAGACGGTCTCCGCCCCACGGGCGGACACCCCCACCACGACCGCGCTCAAGCCCAACGCCCTGGGCGTCATGGGCATCCTCTTCTTCGTACTCTCCGGCCAGGCCCCGCTGACCGGAATCGCCGGCGCCGCCCCGATCTCGGTCGCCATGGGCAACGGGGCGGGTACCCCGGCCACCTATCTGCTGGCCGGGGTGGTGATCCTCTTCTTCTCCGTCGGGTTCGTCGCCATGGGCAGGCACGTCGTCGACGCCGGCGCCTTCTACACCTACATCGGCGCCGGACTCGGCAGGACCGTGGGCGCGGGCAGCGCGAGCGTGGCGCTGGCCGCCTACTGCGCCATCCAGGCCGCGATGTACGGCCTGTACGGCGCGACCGTCAGCGCCCTCGTCTCCGACCACACCTCACTCGACCTGCCCTGGTGGGCCTGTGCGCTGGCCACCATGGCCGTCGTTCAGGGCCTGGGGGTCGCGGGCATCGAGATGGGGGCCCGGGTCCTCGCCGTCTTCGTCCTCGCGGAGTTCGGCATCCTGCTCGCCTTCGGGCTGGTCACCCTGTTCTCGGGCGGCGGGCCCGAGGGGCTCGGCGCCGCGGAGAGCTTCTCCCCGGCGGCGGCTCTCCAAGGCGCGCCCGGGGTCGCCGTGATGTTCGCCGTCGCGTCGATGTTCGGCTTCGAGGCGACCGCCATCTACGGCGAGGAGGCGAAGGAACCCAGGAGGACGGTGCCGCGGGCGACCTATCTCTCGGTGGTCGTCGTCACCGGCTTCTTCGCGTTCATCTCGTGGATGCTGATATCGGCCCACGGGGCCTCCGCGGCCCCGGGAGAGGCGCGTGCCGCGCTGGCCTCCGGCGACTCGTCGGGCTTCGTCTTCGGGCCCGTCGCCGACCAGTTGGGCGGCTGGGCCTCCGGCGTCCTTCCGGTCCTCCTGGCGACGTCGCTCTTCGCCGGAATCCTCACCTTCCACAACTCCGCCAACCGCTACCTCTTCTCGCTGGGCCGCGACGGACAGTTCCCCGCCGTGCTGTGCCGCCTCAACTCCAGGCGCTCGCCCTGGGTCGCGGGCTGTGTCCAGACGGTCGTGGCGCTCGCCCTGGTCACGCCCTTCGCACTGACCGGCCAGGACCCGGTCCTCACGCTCTTCTCCTGGTTCAGCGGACTCGCGGTGCTGGCGATGATGCTGCTCTACCTGCTGACGTCCCTCTCCGTCGTGGTGTTCTTCCGCCGCCGCCGCGCGGACGCCCGCACCTGGAACACCCTGGTGGCACCGGTGCTCGGCAGCCTGGGACTCGTCGGCGCGATCTGGCTGATCCTGGCCAACTTCACCACCCTGATCGGTGGCGCGGCGGGCACCGCGGCGTGGCTCGTGCTGTCGGTGCCGCTCGTCATGGCCCTCGGCGCGGCCAACGAACGTATACGGCGCCGGCGTACGGACACCCCGCCGGCTCCGGTGGACCGGGCCGCCTGACCGGCCGCCGTACCGACACCACGGCGCACAGAACACCGAACCGCACCCCCGACGTGGTCTGGAGGACCGCATGACCGCTGCCACCCACGACACGTGGATCCGACGGGCCGAGAAGCTGGAACCGCACGGCGCCCACCTGATCGACGGCGCCGACGAGGCCGGCGGCGGCGCCGCTTTCGCCGCCGTCTCACCCCGCGACGGCCGGATCCTGGCCGAGGTCGCCGACGGAGGCGAGGCCGAGGTGGACGCCGCGGTCGCCGCCGCGCGCCGCGCGTTCGACCACGGCCCCTGGCCGCGCCTCGCGCCTTCCGAGCGCGGCCGGATCCTCACCCGCGTCGCCGACCTCCTCGACGAACACCGCGAGGAACTCGCCCTCACCGTCAGCCTGGAGATGGGCAAGCCGGTCACCGACGCCCACGACATCGAACTCCGGGCCGTCGTCAACACCTTCCGCTGGTACGGGCAGCTCGCGGACAAGCTCACCGACGAGTCCCCGCACACCCCGCACGACGCACTGGCGCTCGTCACCAGGGAGCCCGCCGGAGTCGTCGGCGCCGTCGTCCCCTGGAACTTCCCCCTCACTCTGGCCGGCTGGAAGCTAGCCCCGGCGCTCGCCGCCGGCTGCACCGTCGTCCTCAAGCCGTCCGAGCGCTCCCCGCTCTCCGCCCTGCTCCTGGGCCGCATCGCCCTGGAGGCGGGACTCCCCCCGGGAGTGCTCAACGTCGTCAACGGCGACGGCCCGGTGGCCGGGCGGGCCCTCGGCCTCCACCCCGGTGTCGACGTGCTCGCGTTCACCGGATCCACCGACGTCGGACGGCAGTTCCTGCGCTACTCGGCCGACTCCAACCTCAAGCGGGTCTGGCTGGAACTGGGCGGCAAGTCACCGAACATCGTCCTGCCCGACGCGCCCGACCTGGCCCGGGCGGCCGCCACCGCCGCCTGGGGCATCTTCTTCAACCAGGGCGAGATGTGCACCGCCCCGTCCCGGCTCCTCGTCCACTCCTCCGTCGCCGAAGAGGTCACCGAGGCCGTCGTGGCGCACGCCCGCGCCCTGCGTGTGGGCGACCCGCTCGACCCCGCCACGCAGATGGGCGCACTGGCGGGCGAGGGACACCTCGCCCGCGTGCTCGACCACGTGGACGCCGCGTCCGCCACCGGCGCCCGGCTGCTCACCGGCGGCGCGCGGACCCTGGCCGGGACGGGCGGGAGCTATCTGGAGCCGACCGTCTTCGACCGGGTCGCCCCGGACAGCCGCCTCGCCCGCGAGGAGGTCTTCGGCCCCGTCCTGTCCGTGCTCACCTTCGACGACCTCGACGAGGCGGTCTCCCTCGCCAACGACACCGAGTACGGCCTCGCCGCCGGTCTGTGGACCTCGGACCTGTCCACCGCCCACACGCTCTCCCGCGCTCTCAGGGCGGGCACCGTATGGGTCAACTGCTACGAGGAGGGCGACCTCACCGTCCCGTTCGGCGGGATGAAGCAGTCCGGCAACGGACGGGACAAGTCCGCACACGCCCTGGAGAAGTACATGGAACTGAAGACCACCTGGATCCAGCTGTGAACCGCCGACCGCTGATCGCCGTACCCACCCGCTTCGCCGCGAGCACCTCGGCGCTCCGGTACGCGGCCGAGGTCAGCGCCCGCGCACTGGTCGAGGCGGTCTGGCGGGCGGGCGGCGAGCCCGTCGGGATCCACCCGCACGCCCCCGGGGGCACGGCGGACCCGGCGGAGACCGCCGCCCGCCTCGCCCGCTTCGACGGGCTGCTCCTGCCCGGTGGCGGGGACCTCGCCCCGCACCGCTACGGCGCCGGCCACACCCACCAGGAGGTCTACGACGTCGACGACGAACAGGACGCCTTCGACCTGGAACTCGCCCGCCAGGCCCTCGCGAGCGGACTGCCGCTGCTGGGGGTCTGCCGGGGGCTCCAGGTGGTCAACACCGTGCTGGGCGGGACACTGCACCAGGACATGGGCGGTCCCGGACGCGACCACCGCCATGTCGTCCACCCCGTCGCACTGTCCGCCGGATCGGGGCTGACCCGGATCCTGGGCGTCGACAAGACGGATGCGTCCTGCTACCACCACCAGCACGTGGACCGGCCGGGCGAGGGACTGACCGTCACGGCCCGCGCCGCCGACGGGACCGCCGAGGCCCTGGAACTCCCCGGGAGCGAGGGCTGGTTCCTCGCGGTGCAGTGGCATCCGGAGGACACCGCGGCCACGGACCCGGTGCAGCACCGCCTCTTCGAGGCACTGGTCCGGGCCGCGCTCGGGAAGAGCTGAAGCGGCGCGTCCGGACGCCCCCTCGGTGCCACCGGGGAGGAGCGTCCGGGTCAGCCCTTCGCGCGCCGGCCGCTGCGGCGTGGGGTGGGCTTCTCGCCGTTCAGCAGGGCGGTACGCCGGTCCTCGCCCTCCTCCTCGACCTGGAGGACGACGCGACGCAGCCCGTCGGCGAGGTCACGGCACTCCTGGTCGCTCAGCCGGCCGGTGACGAAGGCCTCCTCCTCGTTGAAGGCGGGGAAGACCCGGCGCATGAACTCCTCGCCCTGAGGCGTCAGCGCCAGGAGTACGAGCCGCCCGTCCGTCGGGTGCCCGGTGCGCCGCAGCAGGCCACGGGACTCCAGCGTCCTGACCACTCCGGTCAGCGTCCCCTTGGAGACCCCGGACTCCTCCGCGACGTGGCGGGTCTCGGACTCGCCCCACACCCACACCACCCACAGCACCACGAAGGCGGTCCAGGTGAGGTCGGCACTCCGCAGGACGGAGTTCTCGAGGTGCTGGCGCACCGCCGACGCGGCACGGTAGATGTTGGCCACCGCGGCCATCTGCTCGCGGCGGACGGGAATGCCGCCGAGCTTCGCCTCGGCGAGTTTCTCCGCCTCGCTGATGGACCGCTGGCTGGGCACGGTGGCTCCTCGCGTCGTCGCCGGATCGCGGTTCCGCAGGCCCCGCGGTCGTCCGGCCACACATTCTACGGCCGGGGGAGGAGCGGACCGGTGTCCCGAGGCCACGGGACCGTCCGCACACGGGCCCGTGCCCCCTGCGCGGACGGCGCGGACTTCCGGCCGGGGGCCGCGCACCGGCGGTCGCGGCCCCCGGCCGGATCACGCGGAGCCCGGCCCCAGCAGGGGCGGAGCCGTGCGCGTCCAGGGGGCCGCCGCCTCGTAGGCGTAAGCCAGTTGCAGGACGGCCCGGTCGGCCCGGTCCTTCCCGATCAGCTGCACACCGGTGGGCAGCCCCGCGTCGTCGAGGCCGGCCGGCAGGGCGGCGACGGGCAGACCGCTCAGCGACCACGGCGCGACCGTCTCCATCCACCGGTGGTAGGTGTCCATCCGGCAGCCGCCCACGGAGTCGGGCCAGTGGACCTCCTTGGAGAAGGGGAAGACCTGCGTCGTGGGCGCGAGCACGTAGTCGTACCGGTCGAACAGGTCGAGCAGGGAACGCTGGAAGCGGTCGCGGGCGGCCACGGCCCGCGAGATGTCCAGCGCGCTCAGGCCCGCCCCGTGCTCCACCTCCCAGACCGCCTCCGGCTTCATCAGGGCGCGGGTCCCGGGATCCTCGTAGAGATCGTGGAGACCCAGGTTCTGCCACCAGCGCCAGACGAGGAACGTGCGCCAGATGTCCGCGGGCGGCATCGCCGGGAGGGCCTCCTCGACGGTGCAGCCCAGGGACTCGAAGGCGGCGAAGGACTTCCGGCACACGTCCAGCACGCCCGGATCGAACGGGAGATGACCGTTCCAGTCGCCGACCCAGGCGATGCGGGCGCCACGGAAGTCGCGCTTCAGGGAGGCGGAGAAGACCGCGGGGTCCTCGTCGATCCCGAGCGGTGCGCTCGGGTCGGGTCCCGCCATCACGGAGAGCAGGGCCGCCACGTCGGCGACGGTACGGCCCATGGGCCCGGCCGTCCCGAGCTGTGCGACGTACCCCGGGTTGGGCACCCGGCCCGCGCTCGGCCGGAAACCGACCACGCCGTTGAAGGCGGCGGGGTTGCGCAGCGACCCCATGTAGTCGCTGCCGTCGGCGACCGGGAGCATCCGCAGCGCGACCGCGGACGCCGCACCCCCGCTGCTGCCGCCGGCCGTCAGGGACGGGTCGTACGCGTTGCCCGTGGTGCCCCAGACGGAGTTGTACGTCTGCGAGCCGAGACCGAACTCGGGGGTGTTGGTCTTGCCGATGACGACGGCTCCGGCCCTCTTGATCCGGTCCACGAAGAGCGCGTCGGTGGAGGCGATCCGGTGCCTGTGCACGGGGGAACCCTCCGTCCAGGGAAGGCCCTTCGCGGGAGAGAGGTCCTTGACCGCGTGCGGCAGCCCGTGCATCCAGCCCAGGTGGCGCCCGCTGCGCAGATCGCGGTCCCGCTCGCGTGCCTCGTCCATGCAGGCTTCCGGGTCCCGCATGCCCACCACGGCGTTCACCCGCGGGTTGATCTCCTCGATGTGGCGCAGGTAGGCCTCCATGACCTCCTCGCACGACACCTGGCGGAGCTTCACCGCCGAGGACAGGCGGCGCGCCTCCAGGGTGACGATCTCGTCGGGTCGCCCCGGGCGCCGGCCGGAGCCGGCCGCCGCGCCCGCCGGAGCCGCTCCGCCCAGCGCGGCGCCCGCGCCGAGGGCCCCGGAGGCGGAGAGGAAGCGCCGTCTGCCGAGGGACGTCGTGGGGGAGTCGGCTGAGGTCCGTCGCGGTGCACTGGGCATGAGGCCTTCCAGGGGGTCGGGCCGCACGCCGTCCGGTGCGTCCGGGCGGCGGACGCGCGGCGTGCGGGCGAAGGGGGAGCCGACGGCGCTCGCGGGCGGATCGGCGCGCGGTCCGGGCCCGGCCGGAGGAGCCCGTGCCTGGCCGGGGGTGGGGCGACCGGGCGCGGGCGGGACGTCCGCCCGCCGGTCGGCAGCGCGGACTCCCTTGATTGTTTGACCTCAAACGATATGAGGGTGGCGTGGTGAGCGCAAGGGCCGCGCCGCCGCGCGCCCCCATGCCCGCGGGGCCGGTGTCCGGCCGGGCCGTGCGCGCCGCGCGGGCACCGCCCCCCGACCGTCCCGGTCCGTCCCCGGGGCGGTCGGGCATGCCGACGGCCGCGAGGCGGGAGCGGTGTCCTCGTCCGCGCGGGCAAAGGGGCGTGACCTGCGAGTGAACTGCCCTCCCGCGCCCACGTCAAGGGATTCGTGCGTTCAGGAAATGAACGAGGTGACTGCCGGAGGGTCGCGGCGCATGGGTACGGACCAATCTCGGCGTGAAGTATTGACGCCTCTGTTCCAGCGCGGTTAACTCCAGCCGCAACGCCGGTACCGGTTCCGGGACCGGTTGCGGAACCGGTACCGCCACCGCCCAACTCCCCTGCCCCGCCTTGTCCCTGGAGGCTCCGATGCGCGTCACCATCGCCGATGTCGCCCGTGAGGCCGGCGTCAGCAAGACGACCGTGTCGCGGGTCATCAACCTCAAGGGGGAAGTGGACGGTGCGACGGCCGCCCGTGTTCGTGAAGTGATCGCACACCTGGGTTACGTGCCGAGCTCGGGAGCCGTCGGCCTGGCCCGCGGGAGCAGCCGGACCGTCGGGATGCTGGTTCCCTCGCTCACCTGGCCGTGGATGGGTGAAGTGCTCCAGGGAGTGGTCGACACGGTCGAGGCCGCCGACTACGGCCTGCTGCTCTTCACCTGCAACCGGGGTGCCGAGTCCGTCGAGCGCTTCACCACCCAGGTGTCGGCGCGCGCCTTCGACGGTCTGGTCGTGGTCGAGCCGGAGAACACGCTCGACCAGCTCACCGCCCTGCACCACTCCGGGCTGCCGATCGTCCTGATCGACGACCGGGGGCACCACCCCGAATTCCCCTCCGTCGTGACCACCAATCGCGAGGGGGGCGCGTCGGCGGCCCGTCACCTCCGGGCCGCGGGTCGCACCAGGCCCCTGGTCGTCACGGGCCCGAGGCACTTCGGCTGCGTGAACGACCGGCTGGAGGGCTTTCGTTCGGTCCTTCCCACCGAGCTGGTGGTGGACGGGGACTTCACCGAGCGCGGGGGCCGTCTCGCCGTCGAGGAACTCCTCGCCGCCGGGGTGGAGTTCGACGCGGTGTTCGCCCACAACGACATCACCGCCGCGGGCGTCCTGCGCGCCCTGAGGGCCGCCGGCCGCCGCGTACCCGACGACATCGCGGTGGTCGGCTTCGACGACATCCCGATGGCCGAGCACACCGAACCGCCGCTGACCACCGTGCACCAGCCCACGCGCCAGATGGGCGAGGTGGCCGCCCGGCTGCTGCTCGCGCACCTCGGCGGCACCGACGTACCGGACGGCCCCGTCGTCCTGCCCACCGAACTGGTCGTGCGCCACTCGGCGCCGTAACGGACCCGGCTCCGCCGGGCATCCGCCCCTGTCCCCGCACCAGCCGCAACGGCACCCGCACCACCCGCCCCGGCGCGTCGAGCGCTGTCCACACCGGATCTCCCAGACCCGCAGTCCTCCTGGAGTCGCCATGTCCGTACGCCGCCGTCACACCCTGAGAGCGCTCTCAGTCGCCACCGCCGTGGTGGCTCTCGCCGCCGGCTGCTCGTCCGCCAACTCGGGTGCCAACAAGGGAGGCGGAGCCGGCGCCTCCGGCGTGCTGACCCTCGGCAAGCCCGACGGACCGCAGGCCGACAACAGCAACCCGTTCCTGGCCACCTCGGCGGCGGCCACGCTCGGCTACCGGTTCATGGTCTACGAGCCCCTGGCGATGCCGAACCAGATCCGCCCCACCGAGAAGGCGGACCCCTGGCTCGCGACCGCGTGGGACTGGGAGTCCAACTTCACCAAGCTCACCTTCACGCTCGACAAGCGGGCCAAGTGGGCCGACGGCAAGCCGCTGACCGCCGCCGACGTCGCCTTCACCTTCGAACTCCTGAAGAAGCACCCGGCGCTCAACAGCAACGGCATCCCCTTCGACGGCATCGCGGTCGAGGGCGAGAAGGTCGTCCTGACCTTCAAGGAATCCCAGTTCGTCAACCAGAACAAGATCACCTCGACCTTCGTGGTGCCCAAGCACATCTGGGAGAAGGTCGAGAACCCGGAGACCTGGCCCAACCGGACCCCGGTCGGCTCCGGACCGTACAAGCTGAAGACGTTCACCCCGCAGACCACCACCCTGACGGCCACGCCCACCTACTGGAAGGGCGAGACCAAGGTCAAGGAGCTGCGCTACACGGGGTACAACGACAACAGCGCCGCCACGACCGCGCTGGCCAGCGGCAAGCTCGAGTGGTCGTTCGTCTTCATGCCGAACTACAAGCAGCTCTACATCGCCAAGGACCAGAAGAACCACAAGCTCTGGTTCCCGTCCGGGCTCGGCATCCACGGCCTGTGGTTCAACACCGCCCGCAAGCCGTTCGACAACCCCGCCCTGCGCAAGGCGATGGCCATGGTCGTCGACCGCAAGGCGATCCACATCCAGGCCCAGGCGACCCTGTACCCGGAGATCACCAACCCGACCGGCATCCCGCTGCCCGCGGGTGAGCCCTTCCTCGCGCCGGAGTACAAGAGCGCCACCACGGCGCCCGACGTCGCCGGTGCCAAGAAGGTGCTCGCGGACGCCGGCTTCAAGCTCAGCGGCGGCGTGCTCAAGGACCCGAGCGGCAAGCCGGTGACGCTGACCTTCACCGACCCGGCCGGCTGGAACGACTACATCACCGGGCTCTCGATCATCAAGGACAACATCAAGCAGCTGGGCATCGAGGCCAAGGTCAAGACCCAGACCGCCGAGGCCTGGGGCACGGACGTCGCCACCGGCAACTTCGACGCCACCCTGCACTGGACCAACAGCGGTGCCACGCCGTACGACATGTACCAGAACATCATGGACGAGGCGATCCTCCAGCCCATCGGCAAGTCCTCCCAGGTGGGCAACTTCGGCCGCTTCAAGAGCCCCGAGGCGACGGCCGCGCTGAGGGAGTACGCCAACGCCACGGACGACGCCACGCGCACCAAGGCGATGAACACGCTGCAGAAGATCATGGTCGAGCAGGCACCGGTCATCCCGACCGCCGCGGCCCCGATCGGCGCCGAGTACTCCACGAAGAACTGGGTGGGCTGGCCCACCGAGAAGGACCCGTACGCGGCTCCGCAGCACACCCAGCCCGACGCTCTGCAGGTCGTGCTGAACCTCAAGCCCGCCAAGTAAGTACGGGGAAGAACCGGCCATGACCACCGAACAGTCCGCAGACGTGCGCACCGGGACCGATGTGGTGCTCGAAGCACGCGGAGTCACCAAGCACTTCCCCGTGCGGCGTACCGCCGGCGACCTCCTCGCCCGCAGACACCGCACCGTCCACGCCGTCGACGACGTCTCGCTGGAGCTCCGGCGCGGCACCGTCACGGCACTGGTGGGGGAGTCGGGCTCCGGCAAGTCCACCGTCGCACGGCTGCTCGCCCAGCTGTACCCGCTCACCGCGGGTGAGATCCACCTGGGCGGCGCGGCGGTCAAGGCCGGGCGTGGCCGGTCCTTCCGTACCTACGTCAAGCAGGTCCAGCTGATCTTCCAGGACCCGTTCGCCTCGCTCAACCCGGTGCACACCGTGCGCTACCACCTGACCCGCGCCCTGAAGATCCACGGCCGGGCGGGGAGCGGGGACGCGGAACTGGAGAAGAACCTGACGGCCCTGCTGGAACGCGTCCAGCTGACTCCTCCTCATCAGTACCTGGACAAGTTCCCGCACGAGCTGTCGGGAGGGCAGCGCCAGCGCGTCGCGATCGCGCGCGCGCTCGGCGCCGACCCCCAGGTGCTGCTCGCCGACGAGCCGGTCTCGATGCTCGACGTGTCGATCCGGCTCGGCGTGCTCAACCTGCTCCGCGACCTCAAGGAGCGGCTCCGTCTCGCGATCCTCTACATCACCCACGACATCGCGTCCGCACGCTACTTCGCCGACACCACCCTGGTGATGTACGCCGGACGCATCGTCGAGGGCGGTGACAGCGAGACGGTCACCCAGCACCCCGCCCACCCCTACACCCAGCTGCTGATCGCCTCCGCCCCCGACCCGGACCGGATCGCGGACGAGGCCGACCAGGAGGAGGCCGGGAGCGGCGAGCCCCCGTCCCTGATCACCCCGCCGGCCGGATGCCGCTTCCACCCCCGCTGCCCCAAGGCGATGGAGCGCTGCCGCACCGAACTCCCGCCGCGCTTCGACCTGGCCGACGGCCAGTGGGCGGCGTGCTGGCTGTACGACTCCACGAACGGCGGCGACCCGGCCGGCGACGCGACCGCGAAGGAGACGGCGAAGTGAAGTACGTCCTCCAGCGCCTCGCCTTCTACGCCGTCACCGCGTGGGCCGCGATCACCATCAACTTCCTGATCCCCCGGCTGATGCCGGGCGACCCCGTCGAAGCACTGCTCAGCAAGTACCAGGGACAGCTCGACACCACCGCCATAGCCTCCCTGAAGGCGCTGTTCGGCCTGAACGAGAACCAGTCCCTCTGGTCCCAGTACACCGACTACTGGTCGAGCCTGTTCCACGGCGACCTCGGCCTGTCCTTCACCTACTTCCCCACCCCGGTCGGTGAGGTCCTCTCCGACTCGATGCCGTGGACGCTCGCCCTGGTGGGGATCACCACGCTGATCAGCTTCCTCCTCGGCACGGGCATCGGCGTCTACAGCGGCTGGCGGCGGGGTTCCTGGCTCGACGGACTGCTGCCCGTCACCACGTTCATCTCCTCCGTCCCGTACTTCTGGCTGGGGCTCATCGCCATCGCCCTCTTCGCGGTGAAGTGGCCGCTCTTCCCCTTCGAGGGCGGCTACGACAGCTCGCTGGTCCCGGCCTTCGACTGGCCGTTCATCTCCAGCGCCCTCTACCACGGGGTGCTGCCCGGGATCACGATCGTGCTCAGCGCCGTCGCCGGCTGGATCCTCGGCATGCGCAACATGATGGTGACGGTCTCCTCCGAGGACTACGTCATGGTGGCGCAGGCCAAGGGGCTCTCCGAGCGGCGGGTGATGTTCTCCTACGCCGCCCGCAACGCGGTGCTCCCCAACATCTCCGGCTTCGCCCTCTCCCTCGGCTTCATCGTCAGCGGCACTCTGCTGGTGGAGATGGTCTTCAACTACCCGGGCATCGGCTTCCGGCTCCTCCAGGCGGTCGGGGCGAAGGACTACCCGCTGATGCAGGGCGTCTTCCTGGTCATCACCCTCTCCGTGCTGGCCGCGAACCTGCTGGCCGACATGGCCTACGCCCTCCTCGACCCGCGCACCCGCAAGGAGGCCTAGTGGGCCTCCGCCTCTCCTCCGGGCCGTGCCCGGCTCGCGCGGCCCGGCACGCGCTCCCCCGAACTCCCGGCTTCGCTCGAGCAGGGAGGGGCCCCCAGCGGCGTCGCCGTCACTCGACGGGCCCCCGCGCCGCCTCCCTCCTCCGCCGTGCGGCTGCACGCACCAGACCACGCTCCCCGATCCGGCCTGCTCCGGAAGAGAGGCCCTGACATGGCCGTCACCGCCACCGACGTAGCCGTACTGGACGATGTCCCCGCTCCCGCCGCGCCCACCCGCGCCAGGCTGCGGTTCCTGCGCGGCGGGAAGACCCGCACCGGGCTGCTGATCCTCGCGTTCTTCGTGCTCCTCGCCGTCATCGGCCCCTGGATCGCGCCCTACGACCCGGACGCGATGAGCGACCAGCTGCTGCAACCGCCTTCCGCCGAGCACTGGTTCGGCACGACGCACACCGGTCAGGACGTGCTCTCGCAGATCCTGGTCGGCACCCGGGGCGTGCTCGTCGTCGGATTCCTCGCCGGGATCCTCGCGACCGTGCTGTCCGTGATCATCGGGGTCACCGCCGGCTTCCTCGGGGGCGCCGCCGACGAGGTGCTCTCGATGCTCTCCAACATCTTCCTCGTGATCCCCGGACTGCCCCTGATCATCATCATCGCGAGCTTCGTCGAGGACACGACGGACCTGCTCATCGCGGCCGTCATCGCGCTGACCTCATGGGCCTGGGGATCGCGCGTCCTGCGCGCCCAGACCCTCTCCCTGCGAAGGCGCGACTACGTCGAGGCGGCCCGTGCCACCGGGGAGTCGACCTGGCGGATCATCCTCTTCGAGGTCCTGCCGAACCTGACGGCGGTCATCGCGTCCGGATTCGTCGGGACCGTCATCTTCGCGATCCTCTCGGAGATCACCCTCGCCTTCATCGGCGTCGCAGACATCTCCCACTGGAACTGGGGCACCGTGCTCTTCTGGGCCCAGTCCAACCAGGCCCTCGCACAGGGAGCCTGGTGGTGGTTCGTCCCCGCCGGGCTCTGCATCGCCCTGCTGGGCACCGCGCTCTCCCTCATCAACTTCGGCATCGACGAGTTCGTCAACCCGCGCCTGCGTACCGCCACCGGTGCCTCCCGGAAGGTCAGGATGCGCGTCGGCTTCACCCCCGTGGCACGCGCCGCCGCGCCCGCCGCGCCCGCCTTCACCCCGGTGGTCCGCGACGGCGCACCCGCGGAGCCGGAGCCCGCCGGCTCCCCCGAATCGCCCGGCACGCCCAGCAAGGAGCACAGCGAATGACCGCCGAGCCGATCCTCACCATCAGCGGCCTGAACGTCGACTACGGCACCGGGACGAGCGCTGTGCACGCCCTGCGCGACATCGACCTCACCCTTCACCGGGGCGAAGTCCTCGGACTCGCCGGGGAATCGGGTTCGGGCAAGTCCACGCTGGCCTATGCCGTCACCCGGCTGCTCTCCCCGCCCGGAGTGATCACCGGGGGTGACGTCCGCTACCACCGCGAGGGCGCCGAGCCGGCCGACATCCTCGCCCTCACCCCGGACGAGCTGCGCGCCTTCCGCTGGCAGGAGCTGTCCATCGTGTTCCAGGGGGCGATGAACTCGCTCAACCCGGTGCACACCGTCCACAGTCAGCTCACCGACGTACTGGCGGCGCACCGGCCCGGCATGCGGCAGGAGGAGCGCACCGCTCGTGCCGAGGAACTGCTCGGTCTCGTCGGGATCTCCGCCGACCGGCTCGCCGCCTACCCGCACCAGCTCTCCGGCGGCATGCGCCAGCGTGTGATGATCGCGATGGCGCTGGCCCTGGAACCCGAGATCGTCATCATGGACGAACCCACCACCGCCCTCGACGTGGTGATGCAGCGTCAGATCCTGCGCAAGCTGGTGGAGCTCAGGGAACGGCTCTCCTTCTCCGTCGTGTTCATCACCCACGACATCTCCCTGCTGATCGAGTTCTCCGACCGGATCGCCATCATGTACGGCGGCCGCATCGTCGAACAGGCGGCGGCCGCCGAGATCTACCGCGACCCCCGTCACCCCTACAGCGACGGCCTGCTGCACTCCTTCCCCGCGCTCCACGGCCCCCGGCGCGAGCTCACCGGAATCCCCGGGTCACCGCCCCACCTCTCCGCCATGCCCACCGGCTGCGCCTTCCACCCCCGCTGCGCGAAGGCCTTCGAGCCCTGCTCCCAGCGGGTGCCCGTCCTCGCCGCGCCGGACGCCGGCCAGGACCGCGAGGTCGCCTGCTGGCTGCACACCTGACCGTACGCCCGGCCGTTCACCACCCCACAGACAAACGGATCTACGGAGACCCATGAATCTCGTCACCCCCCGCAGCAGCCTGCAGCCCGCCGCCGTCCAGGGTCTCCCCGCCGACTTCCGCTGGGGCGTGGCCACCTCCTCGTACCAGATCGAAGGGGCC
The DNA here is from genome assembly GCF_042755185.1 of Streptomyces sp. NPDC059166. NCBI lineage: Bacteria > Bacillati > Actinomycetota > Actinomycetes > Kitasatosporales > Streptomycetaceae > Streptomyces > Streptomyces sp. NPDC059166. The sequence continues at coordinate 56,374 of NZ_JBHZCI010000011.1, forward strand.
GCCTCTGAGGACGGCCGCACCCCGTCCATCTGGGACACCTTCTGCCGGGTCCCCGGAGCCGTGCACCGCGCCGACCACGGCGACGTGGCCTGCGACCACTACCACCGGATGCCCGAGGACGTGGAGCTGATCGCCGGCCTCGGCGTCGACACCTACCGCTTCTCGCTCGCCTGGCCGCGCATCCAGCCGGGCGGCCGGGGCCCCGCCAACGCCAAGGGGCTCGACTTCTACAAGCGGCTGATCGACGAGCTCCAGGGGCAGGACATCACCCCTTGGATCACGCTCTACCACTGGGACCTGCCGCAGGAGCTGGAGGACGCCGGCGGCTGGCCGGCCCGCGACACGGCCCTGCGCTTCGCGGAGTACGCCATGCTCGCGTACGAGGCGCTCGGCGACCGGGTCGAGCACTGGACGACCCTCAACGAACCCTGGTGCTCGGCCATGCTCGGTTACGCCTACGGGGCGCACGCCCCCGGCCGCACCGACATGGGCGACGCGCTGAGCGCCGTCCACCACCTGCTCCTGGGCCACGGCCTCGCCGCCCGGCAGATGCGTGAGGCCGCCGGGAGCAACCCCCTCGAACTCGGCATCACCCTCAACCTCGGCACCGCCACCCCGGAGACCGACAGCGACGCCGACCGGGACGCCTGCCGCCGGGCCGACGGCATGGGCACCCGCCTCTACCTCGACCCGCTCGTCCACGGCCGCTACCCGCAGGACGTGGTCGAGGACCTCGCCGCCCAGGGCATCACGCTGCCCGTCCAGGACGGCGACCTCGACGCCATCGCCACCCCGATGGACGTGCTCGGCGTCAACTTCTACCGGGGCGCGGTGTTCTCCGGCGTCACCGAGGAGGGAGCGACGACCGACGCCGACGGCCTGCCCGTCGTGCGCGGGATCGAGCGCGACCTGCCCCGTACGGCCATGGACTGGGAGATCACCCCGACCGAGCTGACCGATCTCCTGCTGCGGCTCCAGCACGACTACGCGCTGCCGACCGTCATCACCGAGAACGGCGCCGCGTTCGAGGACACCGTCGCCGCGGACGGCTCGGTGCCCGACACCGGCCGTACCGCCTACCTCGCCGACCACATCGCCGCCGTGGCCGAGGCGCGCCGCCGTGGAGCCGACGTCCGCGGCTACTTCGCCTGGTCGCTCATGGACAACTTCGAATGGGCCTACGGCTACGACAAGCGATTCGGCATCGTCCGCGTCGACTACGACACCCAGGAGCGGACGCTCAAGGACAGCGCCAAGTGGTACCGCGACACCATCCGGCTGACCCGGAACACCCGTACCGGCAGATCCGAATAGGAGCACCCCCATGCCCTCTCGCGCGACCTTACTGGCGACCACCGCGGCCGCACTGATCTCCCTGGCCACGCCCATGGCCCTCGCCGCCCCCGCCCCGGACCCCGCGGTGAAGGCCGCCGCCGCGGCCTGGGACACGGACCGGGCGGCGTCCGCCTACGCCGCGAACCCCGGCGCGGTCACCGCGTCCGGGAGCGAGAACGGCGGTACGGCCCCCGGCGCCGCCACGGACGGCGACGCCGCCACTCGCTGGTCCAGCGACTTCGCCGACAACGCCTGGATACGGATCGACCTCGGCTCCACCATCCGGATCAACCAGGTCAAGCTGGTCTGGGAGGCCGCGTACGGCAAGAAGTACGTCCTGGAGGTGTCGAGGAACGGCACCGACTGGACCCCCTTCTACACCGAGACCGAGGGCACCGGTGGAACCGTCACAGCCCACACCTATCCGCAGGAGGTCACCGGCCGCTACGTCCGGATGCGAGGCGTCGAGCGCGCCACCCCCTACGGCTACTCCCTCTTCTCCTTCCAGGTGTACGGCGGCGAGCCCGCCCCCGCCTCCACCACCCGGACCAACCTCGCCCTGAACCAGCCCGCCTACGGCGACCTCTACCAGCACGCCGGGAACTCGCCCGCCTACATCACCGACGGTGGCTGGCCTGCCGGCCTCAAGGCCGACACCTCCCGCTGGTCCTCCGACTGGAACGCCTCGCGCTGGGTGGGCGTCGACCTCGGCGCCACCTCCACCATCAGCAGCGTCGACCTGTACTGGGAGGCGGCCTACGCCGTCGACTACGAGATCCAGGTCTCCGACGACAACCGGACCTGGCGCACCGTCCACCGCCCCTCCGCCGCGGAGGTCGAGGCGCGGCGCGCCGACGTGAAGTCCCCGGGCGACGCGGTCGGCCGGCACGACACGATCACCCTGCCCACGCCCGCCACCGGCCGCTACGTACGGATGCTCGGCAAGGAGCGCCGCTCCTTCTACAACCCGGCCCCGTCCACCGCCCAGTTCGGCTACTCCCTGTACGAGTTCCAGGTCTGGGGCACCGGGGGCAGCGCGAACGCCGCCTACCCCGCGCTCCCCAAGAATCCCGGCGGCACGTACACCACGAAGTTCTTCGACGACTTCACCGGCTCCGGCCTGGACCGCTCCAAGTGGCGTGTGGTGCGCACCGGTACGGAGATGGGCCCGGTCAACGGCGAGTCGCAGGCGTACGTCGACTCGCCCGCCAACATCCGTACGGAGAACGGCTCGCTGGTCCTGGAGTCGAAGTACTGCAAGGGCTGCACCTCCACGCCCAACGGCACCTTCGACTTCACCTCCGGCCGGATCGACACCAACACCAAGTTCGACTTCACCTACGGCAAGGTCAGCGCCCGCATGAAGCTGCCCGTCGGGGACGGTTTCTGGCCCGCCTTCTGGATGCTCGGCAGCGACGTCGACGACCCCGCCGTCTCCTGGCCCGGGTCCGGCGAGACCGACATCATGGAGAACATCGGCTACGGGGACTGGACCAGCTCCGCCCTGCACGGCCCCGGCTACTCCGCCGACGGCAACATCGGCAGGCAGCAGACCTACCCGAACGGCGGCCGCGCCGACCAGTGGCACACCTACGGCGTCGAGTGGACGCCCGAGGGCATGACCTTCACCGTCGACGACCGCGTCGTCCAGCAGACCTCCCGGCAGAAGCTGGAGTCCACGCGCGGCAAGTGGGTCTTCGACCACAACCAGTACGTCATCCTCAACCTCGCCCTCGGCGGTGCCTACCCCGCCGGGTGGAACAAGGTCACCCAGCCCTACTGGGGCCTGCCGCAGTCCAGCGTCGACCGGGTCGCCCAGGGCGGCGTCAAGGCGGAAATCGACTGGGTGCGCGTCGAACAGAAGTAGCGCCCCCCCGAGCCCACGGAAGAGAGCCGCACCATGTCCCGAACACCGCACGCCCGCGCTCGCCACCGCGCGAGACCGGCCACGGCCGCGCTCGCCGCGGTCACCGTCCTCGCCTCCCTCCTCGCCGGGGCCGTCCCCAGCGTGGCGGCCGACGCCGACGAACCCGCACCCGTCCTGGTCGACCGCTTCGAGGGCGAGGTGCCGCTCGGCAACCCGCCCGCCGACTCCCTGTTCACCTGGGGCGGCGACGCCGACGACCACCCCGCCATGAAGTTCGAGGACCGCGCCGACGCCCCCGAGGGTTCCAAGGTCCTCTCCGGCACCTACGACATCAGCGGCTACGGCGGGTTCAGCCACGAGTTCGCCGTGGACCAGCCCCCGGACGACTGGACCGCCCACAAGGGCATCCGCTTCTGGTGGTACGGCCAGAACACCGCGCCGCTGCCGCCCGGTTCGGGCAAGCGGATCAACTTCGAGATCAAGGACGGCGGAGCCAACGGCGGCGCCTCCGAGCTCTGGACGACCTCCTTCACCGACGACTGGGAGGGCTGGCACCAGGTCGAGATCCCCTTCGCCGACTTCGTCTACCGGGCCGACTACCAGCCCGTCGGAGGCATCGACCAGGTCCTCGGCCTGAACGAGATGTGGGGCTACGCGGTCACCTTCCCGACCGGCGCCCCCGGCTCCTTCGCCATGGACGCCGTGGAGCTCTACGGCAAGGCCGACCCGGCCCTGAAGTCGAGCGTCGTCGTCGACTCCGCCGTGCACACGGTCAAGGAGGGCGGCACCGCGGACATCAGGATCTCCGTCGCCACCACCGGATCCGTCCCCACCGAGGAACCCGTCACCGTCGAGTACACGACCAAGGGCGGCAGCGCGGAGGCCGGGAAGGACTACACCCCGGTCACCGGCACCCACACCTTCCCCGCGGGAACCGCCTCCGGCACCACCCACACGGTGACCGTGTCCACCACCAGGGACAAGGGAGCCGAGTCGGCGGAGACCATCCCGCTGGAGCTCACCGTCACCGGCGCCAAGGCGCCCAAGGAGAACCCGCAGGTCGTCATCGACGCCCACGGGCTGCCGTACCAGAACGCGAAGCTCCCGGTGGAGAAGCGCGTCAAGGACCTGCTGTCGCGGATGTCGCCGGCCGAGAAGGCCGGACAGATGACGCAGGCCGAGCGCAACGCCCTCAGGTCGCAGGGCGACATCGCGACGTACGACCTCGGCTCCCTGCTCTCCGGCGGCGGCTCGGTGCCCACCCCGAACACGCCCGAGGCCTGGGCGAAGATGGTGGACGCCTACCAGCTGCGCGCGCAGGCCACCCGCTTCCAGATCCCGCTGATCTACGGCGTGGACGCCGTGCACGGCCACAACAACGTGATCGGCTCGACGATCATGCCGCACAACATCGGCATCGGCGCCGGCCGTGACCCGAAGCTCGCCGAGAGGACGGGCGCCGTCACCGCGAGCGAGGTCCGCGCCACCGGCATCCCCTGGGACTTCGCGCCCTGCGTCTGCGTCACCCGCGACGAGCGCTGGGGCCGTTCCTACGAGGCGTACGGCGAGGACCCCGCCCTGGTGGAGGCCATGGAGACGGTCATCACCGGCATGCAGGGCAAGGCCGACGGCAGCGACCTCGACCGCAACGACAAGGTGCTGGCCAGCGCCAAGCACTTCGTCGGCGACGGCGGCACGGAGTTCGGCTCCTCCACCACCGGTTCGTACACCATCGACCAGGGCGTCACCAAGGTCACCCGGCAGGAACTCGAAGCCGTGCACCTGGCTCCCTTCGAGGAGTCGGTGAAGCGGGGCGTCGGCACGGTCATGCCGTCCTACTCCTCGCTCGACATCATCGGCGACGACGCCGGCCCGGTGAAGATGCACGCCAACGCCGAGATGATCAACGGCGTGCTCAAGGACCGGATGGGCTTCGAGGGCTTCGTCATCAGCGACTGGCAGGCCATCGACCAGATCCCCGGTGACTACGCGAGCGACGTCCGCACCTCGGTCAACGCCGGCCTGGACATGATCATGGTCCCGACCGCCTACCAGGACTTCACGAAGACCCTCCAGGACGAGGTCACCGCCGGCCGGATCAGCCAGGCCCGGATCGACGACGCGGTCTCCCGCATCCTGACCCAGAAGTTCCGCCTGGGCCTCTTCGAGAAGCCGTACGCCGACACCTCGAACCTCGACGAGGTCGGCTCCGCCGCCCACCGCGCGGTCGCCCGCGAGGCCGCCGCCAAGTCCCAGGTCCTGCTGAAGAACGACGGCCCGGTGCTCCCGCTCAAGGCCTCCCAGAAGGTGTACGTCGCCGGTTCCAACGCCGACGACCTCGGCAACCAGGCAGGCGGCTGGACCGTCAGCTGGCAGGGCGCCTCCGGTGCCACCACCACCGGCACCACCATCCTTGACGGGATCGAGAAGAACACCTCGTCGGCGACCTTCTCCCAGGACGCCTCCGCCCCGACCGACGGTTACGACGTGGGTGTCGTGGTCGTCGGCGAGAAGCCGTACGCCGAGGGCATCGGCGACGTCGGCAACGGCCACGACCTGGAGCTGACCGACGCCGACAAGAAGGCCGTCGACACGGTCTGCGCCGCCATGAAGTGCGCGGTCCTCGTCGTCTCCGGCCGCCCCCAGCTCATCGGGGACCGGCTTGGCGACATCGACGCCCTGGTCGCCTCCTGGCTGCCGGGCACCGAGGGCGACGGCGTCGCCGACGTCCTCTACGGCAAGCGGCCCTTCACCGGGCAGCTGCCGGTGACCTGGCCGAAGTCGGAGTCCCAGCTGCCGGTCAACGTCGGCGACGCGGACTACGACCCGCAGTTCCCCTACGGCTGGGGTCTCACCACCCTGAAGCCGGTGCCGTCCGGCGGCGAGGTCACCCTCACCGCGCTGGCCGTCGCCGCGCAGGTCGCCGAGCGGGCCCACCTCGGGAGGACGGCGGTGGGCAAGGAGATCGTCGACCGTGCCCGGCTGCTGGTCCAGCGCAAGACAGGCGGAAAGCTGACTCCGGCGGTGTCGAAGCCCTTCGCCGACGCCGACCACCTGCTGCTCACCGGTGACCTGACCGGAGCGGTCGCGAAGCTGCGGACGGCCTACCGGGCCGTGTAACAGCATGCGAGGTGACCCGGGCGGGTGACGCGTTTGTCACCCGTCCGGGTTACTTTCGGAGTATGCGGAAGAGGCTGTTCGCTCCCTTGTGGGCCTGCCTGCTGCTGATGCTCACGGCGGCACTGCTGGCCATGTCCTCCACTGCCCATGCCGCCCCCGCCACGATCGACGACGCGGCGCGCGCCCTGCGCCAGGACCCCGTGTACGTGGACCCGGCGGCGGCCGCCCAGCTCCCGGCCTCCCAGGAGGCCGCCCTGGAGAAGAAGATCATCGACGCCGACAAGCCGGTCTTCGTGGCCGTGCTGCCCGCGACGTCCCAGTACCCGCCGGAGAACCTCCTGCAGAACCTGCGCAGCGACACCGGGATCACCGGTGTGTACGCGGTCCGCCTCGGCGACGGCTTCGACGCCGGCGCCGACCCGCAGGTGATGCCCACCCGGGCCGTCGCGAACCTCTCCACCGCCGTGAAGGCGCCCGGCTCGGACACGGACACCGCGACCCAGCTCAACGCCTTCGTCGACCGGGCCGTCGAGCAGGCCAGGGGCAGCGCCCCGGCCTCCTGGTCCGGCGGCGGCACCGCGGACGACGGCTCCACCGGAGGCGCCCCGGTCGCCGGACTCGTCGTGCTGGGAGGCGTGGTCCTCGTCGGCGGCGCGACGGCGTTCACCGTCCTACGCCGCAACAGGAGGCGCAAGGAGGAGGAGGAACAGGCTGCCCTGGAGAAGCTCAGGGTGGTCGTCGACGAGGACATCACCGCGTACGGCGAGACCCTGGACCGGCTGGACTTCCACCCCGGTGAGAAGGGCGCCGACGACGCCATGCGCGCCGACTACGAGAGCGCGCTCGACTCCTACGAGAACGCCAAGTCCCGCATGGGCGAAGCCCGCCACCCCTCCGACGTACGCGGGGTCACCCAGGCGCTGGAGGACGGCCGCTTCTCGCTCGCCGTCCTGGAGGCCCGCCGCAAGGGCCGGCCCCTCCCGGCCCGCAGGCCGCCCTGCTTCTTCGACCCGCGCCACGGCCCGTCCGTGGCCGATGTCCGGTGGACCCCCTCCGGCGGCGCGGCCCGCGAGGTCCCGGTCTGCGGCGCGGACGAGGTCCGGCTGCGCGACGGCGAGGACCCCATGAGCCGTACGGTCGACGTCGGCGACGGCCGCCGCCGCCCCTACTGGGAGGCGGGCCCGGCGTACGGCCCCTGGGCCGGCGGCTACTTCGGCGGCGGTCTGCTGCCAGGCCTGCTGGTCGGCACGATGCTCGGCTCGATGCTCTCCACCCCGGCCTACGCGGCGGAGTACGGCGGCGGCGACTTCGGCGGTGGCGGGGGAGGCGACTGGAGCGGCGGCGACTTCTCCGGCTCCGACTTCGACTCCTCCGGCTTCGGCGGCGGAGGCTTCGGCGACGGCGGTGGGTTCGGCGGAGGCGGGGGCTTCGACGGCGGCGGGTTCTGATCCGCCTCGCCGGAGCACACGGAACCGGTGGTCACCCCAGCCGGGTCCACCAGACGGCCACCCCGCCGAGAAGGATCAGCAGGCACATCACCGCGTTGCTCCGGCGGTAGTCCCTCAGGATCGCGGCGAACTCCCGGATCGTCGCGTTGGGCCAGAAGTAGGCGGCCGTGGGCGCGCCCACCACCTGGCCCCGGATCCGCACCCGTCGGGCGGTGAGGGCGGCACGGAAGACGTGGAAGTTGTTCGTGACGACGACGCACCGGTAGCCGGGATTCGCCTCCTCCATGATCGCCTTGCTGAACAGCAGGTTCTCCTCCGTCGTCGTCGACCGGTCCTCCCGCTCGACGAGATGCGCCGGAAACCCCTCGGCCACCAGGTGGTCCGCCATGGCGTGCGATTCGGGCAGGTCCTCGTCGGGCCCCTGCCCGCCCGAGGCGATGAGCACGGGGGACCCGCCACGCCGGGAGAGCCTGGCGTGCACCTCCCGCGCCCGCTTCAGCCGGCTCGCGAGCAGGGGCGGCACGGTGGAACCGCCGACGAGCCCCGATCCCAGCACCACCACGAAGTCGGCCTTGCGGCGCACCCACAGGCGCCCGTAGAGGAAGGCGTAGCAGACGAAGCACAGGAAGAGGAACGAGAAGTAGAGCGCCAGGGCGCCGGCCGTCGCCGCGACCGCGACCAGCACCGGGGTCCGTACCACGGCGGCGACGGCGAGCAGGGCGAGCACGGCGAGGATCGCCAGGGCGCACAGCAGCGACAGCAGGTTGGACGGGCTCCGGCCCTCCTTGCGCAGCATCCGCACGCCGTTGTGGAAGAGGAAGTACGTCAGCACGAGGACGGCCACAGCACCCGGGACGAGCAGTGACACGGCCACCACCCGCGCCGACGCCGACCCGGACGAGACCAGGCTGTACAGCAGGCCCGCCAGCGCGCAGAGCGCCGCGAGCCCGAGGATCACGGCGTTGCTGAACCTCCTGCGCTCACGCGAGACGCTCACGAGGAAGGCGAGGAGAAGAAGCGCCGCCGGGGCGTAGACCACCATGCGCACAGCGTAGGCAGCACAAGGGGGCGGCCTGCAGGGAGGTGGGGCGATCGCGGACCGCGCGAGGGCCGCCGAGATCCCGCGTGTCCTCCGGGGGCCGCGCACCGTTGACCCGGCATGAAGAAGCGAAGCGCACTCGCCGTCCTCACGTTCGCCACCGGCGCGGTCATCGCCGCGCTCAGCCCGCACCCGGGAGACGGGGACGCGGCCCACGCGGCCGGACAGCCCGTCTCGCTCGGAGCCCTCGACGCCGGGGGCCTCGGCGATCTGGTGGACGGCGCGGCCGGAGCCACGGCCTCCACTGCCTCCACGGTCGTCGGCGTGGTGGAGGAAGCCCGGAACAGCTGAGACGGGACCGGTGCCGGTCCCCGCGGCGCACCGCGTGGACCGGTCCGGCGTATCTCCGGCCTCAGGCGGCCGCCGCCCCCTCCCACGTCTCGGGCGCCCACACACCCGAGCGCTTGAGCGACGCCGGGCAGTGCAGGTACACCTCGTCGATGTCCACCACCAGCGCGAGATCGGGACGCCGCCCCCTGACCGCCATGTCGTCGAAGAACGGCGCGTCCGTGATGACGCGCGCCCGGCCGTTGATCCGGAGCACGGTCATCGCGCCCGGTATCAGGTAGAGCAGACCCACGTGCGGGTTGACGAGGATGTTGTGGAAGCTGTCCCCGCGCCGGTTGCCCGGCAGGTCGGGCAGTACCAGGGTGCGCGAGTCCAGGACCCGGGTGAAACCGGGCTCGCCGCCGCGCGGGGAGGTGTCGCAGTTCCCGTCGGCGTCCGACGTGGACATCGCGCAGAACGGCGCGCGGGCCAGCAGACCCAGATCGGCCTCGGTCAGCTCTTCGTGGACCTTCTCGATGACGACCGGCCACGGCTCACCGAGGATCTCCCGGAGCTGCTCCGCCGACTCCAGGGGCACCGCCCCGGCCAGCGGGTCGCCGTCCGTGGAGGGCACGGCGGCGGGGGCCGGGGGCGCTGCATTCGACAAGGGGCTCTCCGTACCTCGTGAAGGGCGGCCGCGATTGAGGAACGGCCGGAAAACACTGTTAGGCTAACCTTACTTATGCTCGCGGGTGCGCCCCGTCCCGGGGGCGACGAGCAAGGGTGAGGAACAGTGCGCAACCGCATGTCGCCGCCCCGGGCGTACCGGCTGTGAGCGGCACGGTTCTCCGGGGTGCGGACCAGCAGGAGTCCGGGACACCCGAGCGCCGCCCCGCGCGCAGCCGGCCCGCCCTGGCCTTCGGCCTGCTGGCCGCGCTGGCAGTCCTTCTCCTCACCGTGCTGGCGAGCCTCGCCGTCGGTTCGGGCGACGTCCCCTTCAGCGACGTGCTGCACGGTGTCCTCGACCCGGATCTCACGGTCAAGGGGCAGCTCATCGTCCAGGAGGTCCGCATCCCGCGGACCGTCGCCGGTCTCATGGCGGGTGCGGCACTGGGCCTCGCCGGCACGGTGATGCAGGGCGTCGCCCGCAATCCGCTCGCCGATCCTCAGCTCCTCGGCGTCAACGCGGGCGCCTCGGTCGCCGTGGTGTGCTCCATCAGCTTCTTCGGACTCACGCTCGCCACGCAGTACATCTGGTTCGGCTTCCTGGGCGCGCTCCTGGCCGCCCTCCTCGTCTACGGCGTCGGCTCCCTGGGCCGTGAGGGAGCCACCCCGGTCAAACTGGCCCTCGCCGGCGCGGCGACCAGCGCCGTACTGACCTCGGTGACCAGCGCGGTGCTGCTCCAGGACAGTGACAGCTACGACCGCTTCCGCTTCTGGCAGCTCGGTGCGCTCACCGCGCGGGACGCCGAGGTGCTGTGGCAGGTGGCGCCGTTCATCGCCGCCGGCACCGTCCTCGCCCTGCTGCTCGGCCCGCAGCTCAACGCCCTGTCACTCGGCGACGACCTGGCCCGCGGCCTCGGTCAGCGGGTCGGACTCGCCCGGCTGACGTCCGCACTCGCCGTGGTGCTGCTGTGCGGCGCCGCCACCGTCGTCGCCGGGCCCATCGGCTTCGTCGGACTCGCCGTCCCGCACGCCGCCCGGCTGATCACCGGCCCCGACTACCGCTGGGTGCTGCCCTACAGCATGGTGCTCGCCCCGGTGATGCTGCTCCTCGCCGACATCGTCGGCCGGGTGATCGCCCCGCCGGGCGAGGTGCAGGTGGGAGTGGTCACCGCGGCCATCGGCTGCGTCCCCTTCATCTGGCTCGTCCGGCGCAGGAAGCAGGTGGAACTGTGACCGCGACCGGGCTCCGGGAGGCCCCCGGCGACCGCCTGGAGGAAGCCGTACGCGTGGTGAGGCGCACCCGCGAGCGGGGGCGTACGCGCTCGGTGCTGGTGGCGGCCGCTCTGCTGGGCGCGGTGGTGGCGATGTTCGCCCTGTCGCTCTGCGTCGGCGACATGGTCATCCCGCTCTCCAAGGTCCTCGCGACGCTGACCGGGGGCGGCGACGGCGGTTCACGGTTCGTCCTGCTGGAACTCCGGCTGCCCCGTGCTCTGCTCGCGGTCCTCGTCGGCGTCGGCTTCGGCCTCTCCGGGGCCGTCTTCCAGTCCGTCCTGCGCAACCCGCTGGCCAGCCCCGATGTCATCGGCATCAGCTCGGGCGCGAGCGCGTTCGCCATCACCGCGTCACTGCTCTTCCAGGTCAGCGGCCTCGCCCTGTCCGCGAGCGCACTGGCCGGATCCGTGGCCGCCGGGGCGGCCATCTACCTCCTGGCCTGGCGCCAAGGGGTCGCGGGGCAGCGCCTCGTGCTGATCGGTGTGGGCTTCGGCACGGGACTGACCAGCGTGGTCTGGTACGTCATGGCGCGCTCCGACACCACCGACGCCCAGGAGGCCTACCTCTGGCTGACGGGCACCCTCAACGGCCGCTCCTGGGGCCAGGTCTGGCCGCTGCTGACCGCCCTCGCGGCCCTCGTACCGCTCACCGCCCTGGCCTCCCGCACGCTGGGCCCGCTGCAGCTCGGGGACGACGCGGCGGCCGGCCTCGGCGCCCGGGTCGAGCCCGGCCGGCTCGCGCTGCTCGGCTGCGCGACCGCGCTCGCGGGCGTCGCGACCGCGGCGGCGGGACCGGTCAACTTCGTGGCCTTCGTGGCCGGTCCGATCGCCCGCCGCCTCGTCCCGGGGCGGGGGGCCGCCCTGCCGCACGCGGCCCTGACCGGCGCCCTGATCGTGCTGGTGGCCGACTTCGCCGCCCAGCACCTGCTGCCCTCGGTGCAGCTTCCGGTCGGCGTCGTGACCAGCATCATCGGAGCCCCGTACCTGCTCCTGCTCCTGGCCCGCGCCAACAGGGGCGGCACCGGTGGCTGACGCGCGTACACCCGTGACGATCCGAACGAAAGACCCCAGCGGAAAGGCATGGCCGAGCCGTGGCTGAGCACACCCTCCGAGCCGAAGGCGTCCGCCTCGGCTACGGCGACCGGGAGATCGTGTCCGGTCTGGACGTGACCGTCCCGCCCGGGCGGATCACCGTCATCGTGGGCCCCAACGCCTGCGGCAAGTCCACCCTGCTGCGCGCCATGGCACGCCTGCTCACCCCTTCCGAGGGGGCGGTGCTCCTCGACGGCCGGAGCGTCCAGGACATGCCGACGAAGGATGTCGCGGCAGTGCTCGGCATCCTCCCGCAGAGCCCTTCGGCGCCGGAGGGGATCACCGTCTCCGACCTGGTCGGCCGGGGCCGCTACCCGCACCAGGGGTGGTTCCGGCGCTGGACCCCGGAGGACGACGCGGCCGTCGCCCAGGCGCTGCTCTCCACCGGGACCCTGGAGCTCGCCGACCGCGCCGTGGACGAGCTCTCGGGCGGCCAGCGCCAGCGGGTGTGGATAGCCATGGCGCTCGCGCAGCGCACCGACATCCTGCTGCTGGACGAGCCCACGACCTTCCTGGACGCCAGTCACCAGCTGGACGTGCTCGACCTGCTCACCGACCTCAACCACGAGCACGGCGTCACCATGGTCGCGGTCCTGCACGACCTCAACCTGGCCTGCCGCTACGCCGACCACATGATCGCCATGAAGGACGGGCGGATCGCCGCGGAGGGCCGGCCGTCCGACATCGTGACCGAATCCCTGGTGGGCGAGGTCTTCGGGATGCGCTGCTCGGTCATGGAGGACCCGGCGTCGGGCACGCCGATGGTGGTCCCGCTCGGGCGTCATCACGTCAAGGACACGATGAGCCACCCCGTGTGAAGTTATTGGTTAGGTGAGGCTATCCTCATCGGCATGAACGATTCCGCTTCCCGTCCCCGCCGCCTCCGTCGCACCCCCGCCCTCATGGCGGGCGTCGTCGCGGCCCTGCTCGTCGGCCTGTCCGCCTGCGGCTCCTCCGACGACTCCACCGGATCCGGCTCCGCCTCCTCCGACGGCGCCGCGAAGGGGGCCTTCCCCGCGAAGGTCGCGACGAAGTTCGGCGAGGTCACCGTCGACAAGGCCCCCAAGCGCATAGTCGCGCTCGGCTGGGGCGACGCGGAGACGGTCCTCGCGCTGGGCGGGCAGCCCGTCGGGGCGAGCGACTGGCTGGCGTTCGGCGGCGAGGGCGTCGGACCGTGGGCCAAGGGCATGTACGACAAGAGCCCCGAGATCATCGGCACGCTCGAGCCGGAGTACGAGAAGATCGCGGCCCTGCAGCCCGACCTCATCCTCGACACCAAGTCCAGCGGTGACCGGACGCGGTACGACACCCTGAGCAAGATCGCCCCCACCGTGGGCGTGCCCAAGGGCGGCGACCAGTACAAGATCTCCTGGGAGAAGCAGACCGAGATGGTCGCCGCGGCCATGGGCGTCCCGGACAAGGGCGAGAAGCTGATCGCGGGCAACGAGGCCAAGTTCGCCGACGCCGTGAAGGCCCACCCCGAGTTCAAGGGCAGCACCATCACCCTCGGCTCCCGCACCTCCGAGGGCTACGGCGCCTACGTCTCCGGCACCGGCCGCGTCGACTTCGTCGAGCGCCTCGGCTTCGAGAACAACCCGGCCGTGGAGGCCAAGGCCGGCGAGGGCTTCTCCGTCTCCGTCTCCAAGGAGAACCTGGACCTCCTGGACGCCGACCTGACGGTCATGGCCCCGATCGGCATCCCGGCCACCGACATCAGCGGCGACCCGCTGTACAAGGCGGTCCCGTCGGTGAAGGCCGGACACTCCCTCGTCTTCGACGACCAGGGCATCAGCCAGGCCTTCGCCACCGACTCGGTCCTGTCGACCGTCTACGCCCTGGACAAGGTCGTCCCGCTCTTCGCCGAGAAGATGAAGTAGACACCCCGTGACGCCCCACGCCGCTGGTGGCGTGGGGCACCGGCGGGTGACACCCTGAGCCGGTGGACCGTGACCGGATGGAGAAGCAACTGCTGGACGGCCTGACGGTCGACCACAGCAGGCCGGAGCAGCCGATCCTGCTGGACGACGAGGGCCGGCCGATCAAGACCTGGCGGGAGAACTACCCGTACGACCGCAAGGTCCGGCGCAAGGAGTACGAGCGCACCAAACGGATCCTGCAGATCGAACTCCTCAAGCTCCAGCGGTGGACCCGGGAGACCGGCGCCCGGGTCGTGGTGGTCTGCGAGGGCCGGGACGCGGCAGGCAAGGGCGGCACCATCCAGCGCTTCACCGAGCGCCTGAACCCCCGCGGCGCGCGCATCGTCGCCCTGGACAAGCCGACCGACCGCGAGCGCGGCCAGTGGTACTTCCAGCGCTACGTGGCGCACCTGCCGGCCCCGGGTGAGATCGTCTTCTTCGACCGGTCCTGGTACAACCGGGCCGGGGTCGAACGCGTCATGGGCTTCTGCACCCAGCCCGAGTACGAACTCTTCCTCCGGCAGTGCCCGGCGTTCGAGCGGATGCTCGTCGACGACGGCGTCGTCGTCGTGAAGTTCTGGTTCTCCGTCTCCCGGGCCGAGCAGCGCACGCGTTTCGCCATCCGGCAGGTCGACCCCGTACGCCAGTGGAAGCTCTCGCCCACGGACATCGACTCGCTCGACCGCTGGGACGACTACACCACGGCGAAGATCGACATGTTCCGCGCCACCGACACCGCGCACGCGCCGTGGACCGTGGTGAAGAGCAACGACAAGCGCCGGGCGCGGCTGGAGGTCATGCGCAGCCTGCTCGCCCGCGTCGACTACGCGGCGAAGGACCACGAGGCCGTCGGCCGCCCGGACCCGCTGATCGTGGGCGCCGCCCACACCCTCCTGGAGCCCGGCGAGGAGGACACCGCGCTCTCACCCACCCGCCTCGCCCCGAACACCGAGGGGCCGGGCGCGCATCCGTGAGGGTCTGCCGTGACGGTTCACCGGGCATGCTGGGCGCATGACGACCGAGAAGAGCCCGGTGCTGGTCGACGTCAGGAAGTACGACGGCCGGGTGAGCGGGCGATGGACCGCCGTGCGTCTGGGGGAGGACGAACACGGCGTGTGGCTCGGCACGGCGCGCGGCGTGCCCGTCGAGGCGTCCGGGGGCGGCTGGGCGAACCGGTTCGACCATGTGCTGCTGGTTCCGCGCGGCCGGTGGTGGATCGCCACGTTCTGCGCCGCACCCGGCCCGGAGCTGTACGTCGACGTCTGCACGGTGCCGGAGTGGGGCGAGGACGGGGGCACCACCGTGCTGCGGACGGTCGACCTCGATCTCGACGTCGTACGGCCCCCGGGGGGTGAGGCGTACACCGAGGACGAGGACGAGTTCGCCGAACACCGGCTGAGCTACGGCTACCCCGCCGGCGTCGTCGAAGAGGCCCTGCGCGCCTGTGCCTGGCTGAGGGAGGCGGGCGGACGTGACAGCGGTGTGGAGCCCTTCACCTCGGCGTACCGGGGGTGGCTCGAGCTCGTCACCGGCGCCCCGGTGAACCGGGGCGCCGGGAGACGGTGATCCGCCGCCTCAGCCGGGAGACTGTGATCCGCCGCCTCAGCCGGGAGACTGTGATCCGCCGCCTCAGCTGCGCGCCGCGCTGACGTCCCCGTTGACGGTGGAGAGCGACATCTCGTGCCCTGCCCCCTTCGCCGCCGCCGGGACGGTCACCGAGCTGCGGCCGTTGCGGGCGGTCGCGGTGGTGAGGTAGCCGGGGGCGTCGTGGGGGAGTGTCACCCGGACCGAGCCGTTGGTGGTGGCGGCGGTGAGGCCGGCGGGCGAGGTGGCGCTGGCGAGGGTGACGTCCCCGTTCACCGTCTCGGCGTGCAGACGCCCGGAGTCCAGTGCCTCGGTGCGGACCGAACCGTTGCGGGTGACGAGCCGCACGGAGGCGTCGTCGCGGCCCGAACGGGTCACGGTCACATCGCCGTTGACGGTGGTCAGGTCCAGCTCAGCCCCGATCCCCACCGCGTCGATGCCGGCGTTCCGCGCCGTCACGGTGACCGAGGTGCCGGAGGGCACGGCGACGACCGGCATACGGGGGCACGCGGGATCCTCGTGCCCGTCGCGGTCCGTGCAGGACAGGTCGAGCGCCCACGTCCGGTCGTCCCTGGACCAGTGGCTCGTGACGTGCGGGGCGATCCCCGCCCGGTCGCCGTCCGCCGGGCGCAGCCGTACGCCGTTGTCCGTGGAGATCACCAGGTGCGAGCCCTGGGACATCCGGGGCGGCGCACTCGCTCCGAGGCGCCCGTCCGGGACCCCGCCGTGACCGCCGCATGCCGCGACGAGGGGCGCGAAGGCCGCCAGCAGTGCGGCGGATCGCCATCCGTGGGTGCGCATCCTGGTCTCCATGGCCGGTCGTCTTCCCGCAGACGGGAGTTCCATGGCAGGAGCGAGGCGCCTCCGATGGACGCCGTCCCGCACCCGGCCCCTCGGCCGGTGCGGGACGGCAGCGGTGCTGCGGGTCTCAACGCCCCTGGAGAGACTTGACGTTGTCGCCGAAGGTCCAGTTCCTCGAACCGTCCCAGTTGAGCGACCAGGTCATCAGCCCCTTGAGCCCGCTGACGCCGTTCCACGCCTGGGAGACCAGCGAGGGGGCCATGTAGCCGCCGCCCGCCCCCGACTGCGCGGGCAGCCCCGGCACCTGCTTGTCGTACGGGACCCGGATGGTCGTCCCCTGCACGACCAGCCCCCGGTCCAGGCAGTCGGTCTGGGCGGTGAAGCCCTGCACGGTGCCGGCCTCGTAGGAGTCGCCCGAACAGCCGTACATGCTGCCGTTGTAGTACTGCATGTTCAGCCACCACAGCCGGCCGTTGTCGGCGTACTTCTTGATGATCGGCAGATAGGCGCCCCAGATCGAGCCGTAGGTCACGCTGCCGCCGGTGACGTAGGCGGTCTCGGGAGCCATGGTCAGGCCGAAGCCCGGGGGCATCGCCGCGAGTACCCCGTCGATGATCCGGATCAGGTTGGCCTGCGAGGGGGAGAGCGTGTCGATGTCGCCGCTGCCGCTGAGGCCGGTCTCGATGTCGATGTCGATGCCGTCGAAGTTGTACGTCTTGAGGATCGGCACCACGGTCTCCACGAAACGGTCGGCCACCGCCGCGGAGCTGAGATCGATCCCGGCCGTCGCGCCGCCGATGGACAGCAGGGTGGTGAGCCCGCCCTCCTTCGCCTCGCACATCTCCTCGGGTGTCGGCACCTTGACGGTGGCGTCCATGCCGTCCTCCCACAGCACCGTGCCGTCCGAACGGATCACCGGGAAGGCGGCGTTGACGACGTTGTAGCCGTGCTGCGGGATCTGCGGGTCGGCGATCGAGGTCCAGCCGAACGGCGGGTGGACGCCGTTGGCGGCCCCGTCCCAGTTCTCCCAGTACCCCTGGAGCACCTTGCCCTGCGGCCGGGACTTCAGGGCGCAGGTGGCGGCGGCCGGGGAGGCGTCGGCCGCCGTGGCCGGGGGTGCGGTGCCGATGAGGGCCTGGGCGGCGCCGGCGGCGGCCAGTGCGACGGCCAGGAGCCGGGCGGTGCGGGTGCTTCTCGTGCTGCCTCGCGTCGGTCGAACCATGGTGGGGGGACCTTTCTGTGGGCTGCGCGCGGGGGGTGCGGTGGGGGGAGGTCCGGCCGTGCGGCGCGCCCTCTCACGGTCCGGCGCCGCGCGTGGTGAGGCCGGTCCGGTGCGGGGCGGCGGGTCGGAACGGAAGACTGGAGTCCGCAGCGGTCTAGACCAAGCCCGAGGCTAGTCCCGCGCATTCGACATGTCCATACCAATGCCGTCAGGCCCGGCTTCCGGTGGTGGGCCGTTCCGGACGGCCGGGCGGGCGGACGAACCGGCGCCCCTGCGGGATACGCGCCGGTGCCCCCGGTCCTGAGGGCCGGGGGCACCGAGTGCGTGGTGGACGCCGCGTCGGCAGTCCGGACGCCGCGTCAGCAGTCCAGGGGGGTGGTCCCCACCGTCACGTCGTCGAACCACAGGGTGTCCTCACCCGTCCCGTAGCTCTCCCACCCGAGACGCAGGGCGGTGGGCCGCGGCGGGGTGGTCCGGGCGAGCCACTGCTGGTCGACGTCCTGGGTGGGGGTGGTGTCCGCGTGCAGACCGGGTACCAGCTCGTCGTCCAGCCAGGTGTCCAGCCCCGGAGCGGTGGTGTCGACCGAGAATCGCAGGCACTGCCAGACATCCGTCGGCAGCGGCCTGCTCAGTGCCACGCCCGCCGGGCTCTGGGCGGGCAGCGTCGCGTCGTCCACCTCCCGGTTCCACTGGAGCGCCCCGTTCTGCCCGCCCACCCGCAGGCCGCGCCCGCTCTGGGAGGCGTCGGGCATCGAGACGAACGTGACGTGGGCGGTGGGCAGTGCCGTGGTGTGCCGCACCCACATGCGCACATGCAGTACCGGGCCGGCCGACGACAGGTCCGCCGTCGAGGCGACGAACGCGTGATTGCAGTAGCCGGTTCCGCCGTCGACCCGCAGCGACCGGCTGCCGCCGTGGGCCACCTCGGTGTCCACTGCCGCCATCCCCGTGCCCTGGCAGTCGGGCGCGGTGAACTGCCAGTCGCCGGACGGGGCGGGGCCCGCCTGGTCCTCGAAGTCCGAACAGATGAGGGCGCCCCCGCAGTCCGCGGCGT
Source organism: Streptomyces sp. NPDC059166 (assembly GCF_042755185.1). Lineage (NCBI taxonomy): Bacteria > Bacillati > Actinomycetota > Actinomycetes > Kitasatosporales > Streptomycetaceae > Streptomyces > Streptomyces sp. NPDC059166. The sequence goes on from NZ_JBHZCI010000011.1 coordinate 75,116, forward strand.
GCGCGGGTGCGGTGGTGAATCCGGGGGTCAGCAGCACGAGCGCGGCGGTGAGCGCCACGGCCCAGGGCCGGCGCGGTAATCGGACGAGTGGGATGTGCACGGTAGGCCTCCGAGGTGGGGGATGAGGGTGCGGATGGGGGATCCCGTGGCGGGGCTCGGCATGTGTGCCAGAGCCCCGCCGGGGCGTCAGCTGGTGGGGAAGTTGTCAGGAGTGCTGATCCGGTTCTTGAGCAGTGCTCCCGATTCGTTCAGCACGCCGCTGCTGCTGTAGTCGGAGCCGCTGCAGGTGCCGGGCTTGAACGCGGCGCTGCTCTCCGGGGCGTCGGAGTAGGTCCAGTTCGCGTAGCTGATCTTCAGCTGGTCCAGCAGGTCCAGCCACGCGTTGGTGCTGCCGGTGTCCATCGCCCCGCCGCCCGTGGCGCTCACCGTGCCGAACTCGGTGACGAAGAGGGGCAGTCGGGCGGCAGCCCGGCTCAGCGTGGAACGGTAGTTGTCCTTGTGGCTCGCGGCGTAGAAGTGGAAGGCGTACATGATGTTGGTGGCGTTGACCGGGCTGTTGACGATCTCGCTCTCGCTCGAACCGTCGGAGACGCCCAGCGAGGACCAGCCGCGGGTGCCGACGATGACGACGGCGTCCGGGTCGGCGGCGCGGATCACCGGGATGACCTGCTCGGCGTAGGACTTGATGCCCGACCAGCTCACGCCGTTGGGCTCGTTGGCGATCTCGTAGACGACGTTCGTCTTGGACGCGTTGCGCGCGGCGACGGACGCGAAGAACGTCTTGGCGCGCTGCAGGTTGAAGTTCGGGTCACCCGGGGTCAGGGTGTGGAAGTCGATCAGCGCGTACATCCCGCGCGACTCCGCCTGGTCCACCAGGCCGTTCACCCGGGCGGTGAAGCCGGCCGGATCGGTCTCGTAGCCCTCCTCCTGCACGTACATCGAGATGCGCAGCAGGTCCGACTTCCAGTCGTTCGCCAGCGCGTCCAGGGACGCGGTGTTGTAGCACTCGCTGAACCACTGGATGCCGTGCGTGCTCATGCCCCGCAGCTGGATGGGACGGTCGTACTGGTTGCAGAGGTTGGTGCCGCAGACGTGGAGCTTCCCGTTGATGCCCACCGGGGTGCCGTCGTCGTCCCCGGGGTCCGGGGTGGGGTCGGGGGTCGGTGTGGGGTCGGGATCGGGTTGCCCGACCGAGCCCGTACACGTGACACCGTTGAGCGCGAACGCCGTGGGCTTCGGGTTGGCGCCGGTGAAGGTGCCCTGGAAGCCGACGTCGGCGGTCCCGCCGGTGGCCAGGTTGCGGTTCCAGTCGACACCGGTGGCGGTGACCGCGGAACCGGCCTGGGACCAGGTCGCGTTCCAGCCCTGGGCCACCTTCTGTCCGGCGTCCGGCATGGTGAAGCGCAGCGTCCAGCCGGAGACGGGCGATCCCAGGTTGGTGATCTTCACGCCACCCTGGAAGCCGCCGTTCCACTGGCTGACGACGGTGTACTCGACCTTGCAGCCCGACGCGGCCGAGGCCTGTGGGCCGAAGGCCGCCAGCAGGCCCAGAGCGGTCGCGAAGGCAGCGAGTAAGGCGAGCAGGCGTTTCATGGGGTTCCTCCGTGCGGGAAGGGGGGAGCGGTTCGACGGGAGAGCGTGGGAGCGCTCCCAGGGGTCCGTCGGCCCGTGACCGTACACCGGTGCGCCCGCGCGCGATAGACATCTGACCGGCTTCGCCGAAGAGCGGTGCACGGAGCCGGGCGGGGCGCGGGCGGGCGCCGGCAGCCGTCCGGCACAGCGCCGACAGCCGTCCTGCACAGGGGGAGTGCGGGTGCCCGTCAGGAAAGGCCGAGGTCAGGCGCCGGTGCCGGGTGCCCAGGACGAGGTGCCGTGGACCGTGTCGGCCGACAGCACGGGGCACCCGATGAGCTCAACCGCCGCCAGCACGGCATCGCGGGCCCGGCCCTCGTCGGCCGGGGGGAACGCCACCCGGAGCTGGTGGCCGTACGCCGTCTCGTACGTCAGGAGCCAGCCGGAGCGGTCGACGGCGAAGTGGTCCTGCCGCTGGCCGCCGTTCTCGAAACCCCCGCGGTCCGAGGTGGGGCCCAGCGCCTCGCGGAGAAGGCGAAGCCGCTCGGCGTACGGGAGAGTGCCCTCGCCCAGGCGGAGGTAGACATGGTCGAGCTGGACGGCGGGATCGAACCAGGGGGCGAGTTCCGGTGTGTGGTGCAGGAGTTCAGGGGCGATGGTGCGGCTCGTCAGGCGGTCCAGGAAGTCCGCCGCCCCGCAGTCGAAGCGTTCGTAGTCGTCGTCCCGGGACCAGATCACCACGGGCCAGGCCTCCGGAGCCCCCTCGGTCAGCCAGCACACGTGCGCCGCGCTCTCCGTGACCGCCCAGGCCAGCAGCCCGCCGGGCTCCGGGAAGAGCGGGTAGGGATAGTCCTCGGGGAAGTCGTCGCGCAACGGGCCGTAGTCGTCCAGGAGGTTTGCGGCCAGCCGGACGGGGTTGTCCTCCCCGAAGGGCGTACGCAGGCAGAGGGCGCCCCAGAAGTCCCCGCGTCCGTAGGTCTCGACCAGCCGCTTGTAGTCCTCCGGCAGCCGGGTGCCGATCGCCTCCTCGCTCGCGCCCCAGTCGCCCGACCCGTCGACGGGTACGGCGGGCGGGCGGACCCGGCCGGTGATCCGGGCCAGGGCGTCGTCGGGGAGCGGCACGCGGGTCAGACCGCGACGGCGGACGCGACGAACGCGGTCCAGGCGGCGGGGAGCACGGTCAGGACCGGGCCGCCGTCGCCGGCCTTGGAGTCGCGGATGTGCACCGCGTCGGGGCGCGCGGAGCCCTCGGCGCGCCCGGAGGTGGGGCGGTAGGCGACTTCGAGGCAGTCGCCACCCTGGTCGCTGCTGTAGGTCGACTTGAACCATGTGAGGGATGTGCCGCGAGCAGCGGGAGTCATGACTCTCCAAGCAGGTCGTCCAGTAGGCGCGCGCTGTTCTCGACGGAAAGCGCCTGCGACCGCAGCATCCCATATTTCTGCTGGAGCACACTCACGTCGTCCGGGTCGTCGTGCAGGACGCTGGTCAGCTGGCCCTCCACGTAGGCGAGATGATCGTGTTCCGGTGTCTCCAGCAGCACCATGGGGCCGGCCAGGCCGGCGTGCTTGGGGAGCCTCATGGGCATGATCTGGAGCCCCAGGAAGGGGAGTTCCATGCACCGCCTGAGGTGCTGAAGCTGCTCCCTGCGCACCTCGGCATCACCGACGACGCCGCGAAGGATGCTCTCCTCCAGCACGAAGTGCAGCATGGGGCGCGGCCGCCGCTCCAGCAGCCGCTGCCGTCCCAGCCGGGCCGCGACCCATTCCTCCCGCTGCTCCTCCTCCAGGGGCGGGTAGAGGCAGGAGAAGAGGAAGCGCGCGTAGGCCTCCGTCTGGAGAAGCCCCGGCACCACCTGGCTCTGGTACGACAGCAGCGTCACCGCTTCCTGCTCGTACTCCACGAAGTCCTGTACGAAGGCCGGGAACCGCTCCCTCTGCGGCACCTTCGCCACCGCGACGGCGAGCACTCCCTTGGTGCCCAGGAGGTCGTCCAACTGCCGTGCCAGATCCGCCTGGAGAGGTCGGCGGCCCTGCTCGATCGAGGCGATGGTGTCCTCGCCCACGCAGAAGCGGTCGGCCAGCGACGTCTGGGTGTGGCCGGCCGCCTTGCGGAACGCCGCGAGCTGGGCGCCGATGACGTGCCAGGACGTGACCCGCTTGTTCCTCTTCGTCGAGTGCATGCCGTGCCCCTCCCCGTACGCGAGTCCCGGCGGACCCGTCAGCGCTCGTACAAACACGGTGTACGAGCCCATGCGGTGACCCAGAGTAGTGGCGTCCTGTGAGAGTCGTCCTGTGAATGAACCGACGCAACCCTCCTGTTTCCGCGAGGCGTTCTACCGGCGTGAGCGCGCATCCGTACCTCTCGCGCGGCAGTTCGTCCACCAGGCCCTGATCGACTGGGAGTACGAGGCGGACCACGACGACGTCCTGCTCTGCGTCAGCGAACTCACCACCAACGCGCTGATCCACGGCGTCCCTCCCGGAAGAGGCTTCAAGGTGCGGATGACCTGCGACGAGGTGCTTCGCATCGAGGTGCACGACAGCGGTGGCGGGCATGTCGAGGAGGACCCGGCCCCGGCCGCCCCCTGTGCCGAGCACGGACGCGGACTGCTGCTCGTCGGCGCGCTGGCCGCGGCGTGGGGAGTGAGGGCACGGGACCCGGGCAAGGCCGTCTGGTGCGAGTTCGCCGGTACGGCACGGAAGCATGACGAGGAGGGGAGCGGGTCGCTCCTCCTCCGTGACAGGAGGTGACCGCCTCACGGGCGACGCACTGCAACGCGCCGGCCGCCCCTCTCCGGTGGGGGAGTGGCGGCCGGCGCGCTCGGTCTTCCCGGGTCAGGCCGCCGGGGCGGCCTTGATCGCGGAGATGTCGAAGTTCAGCTTGACCTTGTCGCCGACCAGCACGCCACCGGTCTCGAGCGCGGCGTTGTAGGTGAGGCCCCAGTCGGAGCGGAGGATCTCGGCGCTGCCCTCGAAGCCCACGCGCTGGTTGCCGTAGGGGTCGGTGGCCGAGCCGTTGAACTCCAGGTCGATGGAGAGCGGCCGGGTGACGTCCTTGATCGTGAGGTCGCCGGTGATGCGGTACGCGTCGCCGCCGAGCTGCTCCGCGCCGGTGGAGCGGAAGGTCATCAGCGGGAACTTCTCGGCGTCGAAGAAGTCGCCGCTGACCAGGTGGCCGTCGCGGTCGGCGATGCGGGTGTCGACGCTGGCGATCCTGACGTCGATCGTCGCGGTGGAGGCCGCCGGGTTCGCGCCGTCCAGTTCGAGCGTCCCCTCGTGCTCACCGAAGGAGCCGCGCACGTTGGTGACCATGGCGTGGCGCACGGTGAAGCCGATGCTGCTGTGCGCCGGGTCGATCGTGTACGTGCCGGTCAGGGCCGCCAGCGCCGGGTCCACGGCGAGGGTGGCGGTGGTGGACGGGGCGGTGTTCTTGCGGTTGAACAGAGCCATGGCTCCTCCTCGGGACGGGTTCCGACGCGTTCCGCAGGGGCGGGCCGCCGAACGTTTGGTTTAACCTTCAACGAGATTCACTGTAGACCCATCTAGTTCAAAGTTCAACATCAAGGGTCCAGGCCGGTCCGGAAATCGCCGGGGCGCATCCGCCGGGGTCCGCCGCACCCTGGCGGACGCGCGTAGAGCTGGGGCACTATCTCCCTGCCCGTATTGTCATGAGCAGGAGGACTCCCCCCATGCTGACCCGTCCCCGATTCCGCTCGGTCCTGACCGCGCTCGCCCTCGTCCTCGGCGCCCTGTTCGCGCCCGGCGTCGGTGTGCTCGGCGGTGGCGCCACGGAGGCCCATGCCGCCACCAAGCTCACCCACTCCCAGGCGACCTCCCGCTTCTCCTCGTCCGGGATCACCTGGTCCTCGTCCGGCGGCTGTTCCAACCGGAACGTCTCCACCTGTACGTCCTTCGACCAGCTCAACCTCACCAGCGCCCAGGGCGCCCAGACCCTGAAGAGCGCGTCGGGCTGCGCGCTCAACATCACCGGAGGCACCGAGACCGGGCACGCGAGCGGCACGTACTCGCACTGGAACGGCTACAAGCTCGACTTCGGCAAGACCACCTGCCTCACGAACTACGTGAAGGGCGTCTTCAGCTACATCGGTCTGCGGGGCGACGGCGCGCCGCAGTACAAGTCCGGCTCGGGCAACGTCTACGCCGACGAGGGCAACCACTGGGACGTGACCTACTACAACTGCGGCGGCTGCTGACCGTACGCGCTGAGGCCCTCGCCCTGTACTCACGGGGCGAGGGCCGTCTCAGTCGAACCGGACGACCAGGCGCACGCACGCCGCGCCGTGGCGTTCGGCCGGCACCCGCATGACGGTCAGGACGGGGGACTACGTCGCGGTGTGCACGGTCTGGCGGCGGGTCAGGGGCTCGCCCCTCGGCAGGACGCCCGCTGGGGGTTCCGGACGCCGAACAGGCTGCCGAACGCGGCGTGGTCACGGGCGTCGTGGAGGTGGTCCAGCTCGACGGCGGGCTGCCGGAAGGGGGCGGGGTCGCCGTCGGCGGAGTACATGTGGCGGCACTCGATGAACCCGTAGATGTCCGTACCCATGACCGACACGGTGCGCCGGCCGTGGGGCGGACGGCGCCCGGATCACCCGGGGTGTCCCGTCGACGCGGGCCGTGCGCCGACGGGACACCCCCGAGGTGTGCTCAGACCTGCGGCTCCAGCGCCGGCCCGAGGGAGGAGAACTTCTCCTTGCTCACGATCCTGCGCGGCGGCCAGGTGATGTTCTCCGGCGGCCAGCTCTGCCGGGTCTTCTTCAGGAACCAGGCGGGCGGCTCGTACATCGGGGGCTCGTAACCCTCGGGCAGTGCCGTCTTCCAGGTCAGGCCCTCGGTCCGCTTCTCGAACTCCTCCTTGATGCCCCGCAGCAGTTCCGGCTTCACCAGGAGGTCGACGGCCGTCGCCGCCAGATAGGACGCCGCGGCCGGGATCGCCGCGTGGGCGGGTGAGGATCCCGCGCAGGACGCCGTCGACCAGGTGTGCATCTTCGACCCGATCGGGGCCACCGCCGCACCCATGGAGACGGTCGGCACCTGCCAGCTGATGTCGGCCACGTCGGTGGAACCGCCGCCGAGGAAGACCGGGTTGGGCGGATTCAGCTCACCGATCTTGTCGTGCAGTCCGCTCTCCGGCAGCCCCAGCGACTTCTGCAGCTCCTTGGCCAGGCGCTGGGCTTCCTCGGAGTGGACCGGCGGGCCGATCTGCCGCATGTTGTCGTGCAGCAGCTCCGCGAACGACTTCGACGGCAGCTGGTTCCAGCAGGCCGAGGTGATCCGGTGCTGCACCGAGGTCCGGCTGGCGGTGGCGGCGGCCTTCGACACCGCGATGACCTTGTCGAGCAGCGCGGTCACCCGATCCACACTGCCCTCGCGGACGTAGTACGAGATCTCCGCGATCTCCGGGGTCACGTTGGGGATGTCCCCGCCGTTGTTGATCACCCAGTGCAGCCGGGCCGACGGCGCCATGCTCTCCTCGCGGAGGAACTCCGACATCGTCGCCATCATCACGGCCGCGTCCAGCGCGCTCTTGTTCCCCAGCGGGGTGCCGCCGTGGCCCGCGACACCGAGGAAGGTGAAGGTGACGGCCGTCATCGCGTTGGTGGTGCCCCAGCCGGTGGCGTTACCGGTCGAGGGGTGCCAGTCGAGGAAGGCGTCGAGCCCGTCGTAGACGCCCTTGCTGACCGCGTAGGTCTTGCCGATCAGCTGCTCCTCGGCGGTGGACCCGAAGAACTTCACGGTCACGTCGAGCTTGTGGCGCCGGGACGCCTCCGCCACAGCGGCGGCGGCGGCCGCGGCCGCCGTACCCAGCGCGCAGTGCCCGCAGCCGTGACCGGGCCCGTAGCTCGGGGCGAAGGGGTCGTGGATGTACTCCTTCGGGTCGTGCTCGCCGACCCCCTTCTTCTGCGAGAGGCCCGGCAGGGCGTCGTACTCCCCGCTGAAGCCGAGGACCGGGCCGCCCTTGCCCCGGGTGTACGTCGCGGTGAAGGCGGTGGGGAAGCCCGCGGTCCCGAACTCGACCTCGAAGCCCGCCTTGCGGAGGAACTCCGCCTCGGCGATCGAGGAGTTCCACTCCCGCAGGCTCAGTTCCGCGTGCTCCCATATCTCGTCGTTCAGTGCGTTGATACGGGCCGTGTTCCGCTCGATCCAGCCGAGCGCCGTCCGCTTGGCCTCCGAGTCGCCGGCCAGCCCCTCGGGGGCGGAGTAGGAGGCGGCGTCCACCGCTGAGCCGGCGGCCTCGTCGGACGCCGCCGCCATGGCCGGGTCCGCGGTCGCGCCCATCGCCGTGGTGGCGACTCCCGCGGCTCCGAGCATCTGCATGATCCGGCGGCGGCTGAGCCCGTCGCCGGTCCGTACCGCATGGTCGTGATCACTGGGATCGTGCAAGTCGCACACGGGCGCCTCCGGTCCAATGGCATGTACAAGTACAGTGCAGTGCCCGGCACTCTCCATTCCGGATGTTGCGAAGTCAATAGGCTGACGTGTACGCGGAGTTACATGATCCGCTTCCGTTCCACGGGGCGTGTCCGGCCGGACGCCGGGTGCCGTACGCACACGACAGGGCCGTGCCCCCCCCACCAGCGGGGGGCGGCCCCGTGGCGGGGGGGGGGCAGGTGCCCCCCCACACCCAGCAACCCCCGGGGGTTCCGTCGTGCGCCGCGCCTGACACGTCGGGCTCGCCGTCCGGGCGCACGTCGTCGTACGGGAACGCGTAGCCGATGGGCGAGTTCGCGTGGACGACGCGCGACCAGTGGTTGGTCACCGCGCCCTTGTAGTAGTCCGCCACGGAGGTTCCGTTGGGCTGCTGCGGGTGGCTGAGCATGATCGAGCGGTTGAATCCCGCCGCGATCCTGGCCAGCAGGGCCTTCTTGTCGTCGGAGTCACCCGGGTTGTTCGTGAAGGGGCCGTGGTTGCAGGTGAAGATGTCCTTCGACGTCGGCTTCACGAAGGTGTGCCCGCCCTCGAAGGTCAGCGTGTCCCCGCTGACCCGGCCGGCGAGCGTGCCGCGCCCGCCCTGCAGATCGATCCGCAGGTCGGTGGAGCGGTACTTCTCCCAGACCTCGTCGATCTGGGCGGTGAACAGGTCCCGGAAGGGCATCTCGTCCGGCCGGTCGAAGTACGGCGCCATCAGGTTCTGCGGAGAGACGACCCGCAGGACCTGCCCGTCCTGGCCACGGGTGACCAGCTTGTCCCAGGGCTGCCCGTCGGACGCCGCCTGGGCGGTGAGGTCGTCGGCTATGCGCTGCACCGCGCCGTCCGGCAGCGGGGCCACCGTGTGCGTCTCGTCGCCCTCCAGGGTGAGGCCGATGGGCAGGGCCGTCACCAGGTCGACGTAGCTGATGTTCGCGTACAGCTGCTGCGGGTTGAAGGTGAACTCGCAGAACGACCAGGTCCTGCCGTAGTTCGGGTCGGTGGGGGTCGCGAAGGCCGGCTCGACGAGGGACGGGCCCGGGTTCAGGTAGAAGTCCAGCTTGTCGTCGCGGACGAAGTACACCCGCGCGCCGTACATCTGGGGCAGGGTCAGTACGACGGGTCCGGCCCCCGCTCCCTTCAGCGGGATGGCGCAGTCCACCGGCAGGGGCGTCTGCGGGGCGCCGGGGGAGTCGGGGCGGTAGACACTGCCGTCCGGGCGCAGCAGCACCCAGCGGTCCGTGCCCTGCTCGTGGCCGGTGACGTACGCGTGGACCGTGCCGGGCAGCGAGCGGTTCTCCAGCGCGAGCTCGCAGGTCGCGGCGGCCGCCGACGCGCGTGGGCTGAGACTGCCGCCCCAGAGGGGATAGGTGAGCGCGGTCGCGGAGGCGGCGGCGCCGGTCAGGAACATTCGGCGTGAGATCACGAGGGAACTCCCGAGAGGTGGGGGGCGCAGACGGGGAGGGCAGGGGGTGTGGCGAGGTCGAGCCGTGGGGGGCCGCCTGCGGTGCGCACCACTCTCGCGACGCCCCCGTACGGCGTCAAGAGTTATGACTGAGAGCGCTCTCAAGAAGGCCTTGATCTTCACAACTCGACGCCTGATGACGGGATTTGACGACCCGTGGCCGACGTGTCGGCGCCCCGGCGCGCGAGGTGGACGGGAACTGAAGGCCCGGACCGGGGTGGCGACGGCGCGGAGGCCGGGGCCTGGGCGGACCGGGGTGCGGGGTATGGTCCCCCGGGTCCCACAGGCATCTCGCGGGCGTCCGTCCCGGGGCGAGCGGGGCGGACACCCGTCCGGGGGGTGGACGCCGGGTGTTCCGCCCGTCCGGGGAGCGGGCCGGGGAGCGGTGCGTGCCTTCCGGGGCACTCGGCTGCCCGCCCGTCACGCGGGCAACCGGTCGCCCGCGTGACGGGCGGAGAAGGCCCCGGTCCCGCGTCCCCGCCCCGCCGTCCCGGGGCCGGCCCGGCGGTGCGCCTCTCCCGCGCGTACGCCCCGGACGCCGGGCAGCCCGCCGGTCGGCGTCAGGGCGTACGCCGGTGGCCGGCTTCCGGCCTGGCGCCGCCCCGGCGCGCGATGGCCGCGCGGTGGGGGCGCGCGTCTCCGTGCCAGGCCGGCGCGCCGGAGCCGCCCCTCCGTAGCGGTGGGTCCGGGTCGTCCGCTCCGGTGGATCCACGGCGTGGCGTGGCCCGTGGTGTGTCAGGAGCCACACCCGCTCCCTTTGTCGGAGCCCGACAAAGGAGAGGCCCTCCGGGCTGGTGGATGGGCTGCACGGCGCCCGCCTTCTGTCGGGTGCCACCAGGAAACCGGTCAGGAGACTGTCCGGAGTGAACGGCGGGGTTTACGCGGTCGGGTTCGTAGGGTCGACGTATGACCGTTGTGGACGAAATCCCGGGTGAGTCGAGCGACACGCGTGGCCGGGTGGCCGAACTGCTGGCGCTGCGTGAGCAGGCCCGGCGTGGACCGAGCGACCGGGCGACCGAGGCGCAGCACGCCAAGGGCAAGCTGACCGCCAGGGAGCGCATCGAGCTGCTGCTGGACGAGGGTTCGTTCAAGGAGGTCGAGCAGCTGCGCCGGCACCGGGCGACCGGTTTCGGCCTGGAGGCCAAGAAGCCGTACACCGACGGTGTCATCACCGGCTGGGGCACGGTCGAGGGCCGGACGGTCTTCGTCTACGCGCACGACTTCCGGATCTTCGGCGGGGCGCTGGGCGAGGCCCACGCCACGAAGATCCACAAGATCATGGACATGGCCATCTCGGCCGGTGCCCCGCTGGTCTCCCTGAACGACGGCGCGGGCGCGCGCATCCAGGAGGGCGTCTCGGCGCTCGCCGGCTACGGCGGCATCTTCCAGCGCAACACCCGGGCCTCGGGTGTCATCCCGCAGATCTCCGTGATGCTCGGCCCGTGCGCGGGCGGCGCGGCCTACAGCCCCGCCCTGACCGACTTCGTCTTCATGGTCCGTGAGACCTCGCAGATGTTCATCACCGGCCCGGACGTCGTGAAGGCGGTCACCGGTGAGGAGATCACCCAGAACGGCCTCGGCGGCGCCGACGTGCACGCCGAGACCTCGGGCGTCGCGCACTTCGCGTACGACGACGAGGAGACCTGCATCGCCGAGGTCCGCTACCTGATCGGGATGCTGCCCTCCAACAACCGGGAGAACCCGCCGGTCGTCCACAGCGACGACCCGGCCGACCGCCGCGGCGACGTCCTGCTGGACCTGGTCCCCGCCGACGGCAACCGCCCCTACGACATGCACAAGGTCATCGAGGAGCTCGTCGACGACGGCGACTTCCTGGAGGTCCACGAGCGCTGGGCCCGCAACATCGTCTGCGCCCTGGCCCGCCTCGACGGCCAGGTCGTCGGGATCGTCGCCAACCAGCCGCAGGCGCTGGCCGGTGTGCTGGACATCGAGGCGTCCGAGAAGGCCGCCCGGTTCGTCCAGATGTGTGACGCGTTCAACATCCCCATCATCACTCTCCTGGACGTACCCGGCTTCCTGCCCGGCGTCGACCAGGAGCACGGTGGGATCATCCGGCACGGCGCGAAGCTCCTGTACGCGTACTGCAACGCGACCGTGCCGAGGATCTCGCTGATCCTGCGCAAGGCCTACGGCGGCGCCTACATCGTCATGGACAGCCAGTCCATCGGCGCCGACCTGACCTACGCGTGGCCGACCAACGAGATCGCGGTGATGGGCGCCGAAGGTGCCGCCAACGTCATCTTCCGCCGGCAGATCGCCGACGCCGAGGACCCCGAGGCCATGCGGGCCCGCATGGTCAAGGAGTACAAGGCCGAGCTGATGCACCCCTACTACGCGGCCGAGCGCGGCCTGGTCGACGACGTCATCGACCCGGCCGAGACGCGCGAGGTGCTGATCGCCTCGCTCGCGATGCTCCGCAACAAGCACGCCGACCTGCCGTCCCGCAAGCACGGCAACCCCCCGCAGTAGCCGACCGCGCGGCAACCCCGCAGACGTCCGCCCACTGCCCAGAAGACGGAGACACCATGACCACTCCCGCCGATTCCGTCCTGCGCGTCGAGAGGGGCCAGGCCGGCCCCGAGGAGCTCGCCGCCATCACCGCCGTCCTGCTCGCCCGCGCGGCCGCCCAGCCCGAGGCGCCCGCCCACCGCGGCCGCAGCACGGCCGGATGGCGCCGCCTGGAGCGCACCCCCGGTTTCCGGGCCCCGCACAGCTGGCAGGGCTGAGAACGGCCCGCCCGGGCTCTTCCCGGGCGGCTCCCGTGCAACGGTGAAGGCCCCGTACTCCTCGAGGAGTACGGGGCCTTCACCGTGTGCGGCGGCCGGTTCAGCGCAGGCGGGCCATGAGTGCGTGCTCGACCAGGGTGATCAGCGCGCTCTTGGCGTCGGCGCGGTGCCGTGCGTCCGTGGTCAGGATCGGGGTGTCCGGGCCGATCTGGAGTGCTTCGCGTACTTCGTCGGGGGTGTAGGGCTGGTGTCCGTCGAAGCCGTTGAGGGCGATGACGAAGGGCAGGCCGCTGTTCTCGAAGTAGTCGACCGCGGGGAAGCAGTCGGCGAGGCGGCGGGTGTCGACGAGGACGACGGCGCCGATGGCGCCGCGGACCAGGTCGTCCCACATGAACCAGAAGCGGTCCTGTCCGGGGGTGCCGAACAGGTAGAGGATCAGGTCCTGGTCCAGGGTGATGCGTCCGAAGTCCATGGCCACGGTGGTCGTGGTCTTGTCCCCGGTGTGGGTCAGGTCGTCGATGCCCGCGGAGGCGGACGTCATCACGGCTTCGGTACGCAGCGGATTGATCTCCGAGACGGCACCGACAAACGTGGTCTTACCCACGCCGAAGCCCCCTGCCACCACGATCTTCGCCGAGGTAGTGGAGCGGGCCGCTCCGCCGCTAGAGCTTGCGAAGTCCACTGAGCACCCTTTCGAGCAGTGTCACGTCTGGTTGGCCGCCGGCGGCCTCGTCGCCGCCGGGCTGATGGATAGCGACGAGTCCGGCCTCGGCCAGGTCGGCGACGAGGATCCGGGCAACGCCGAGCGGGATCGAGAGCAGGGCCGACACCTCGGCCACCGACTTGATCTCGATGCACAGCCGGCAGATCCGCTGGTGCTCGGGCAACTGCCCTTGCAGCCGGGCAGGATCAGCCGTGGTGCTCACCAGCGCCTCGATGGCGAGCTGGTACCGGGGCCGGGTCCGGCCACCGGTCATTGCGTACGGACGGACCAGCGGGTTGTGTCCCGAGGGCTTCGCGGGCGCGGGTGCCTGCCGCTGCACGGGCTGGATGCGCGACGGCGGCGTCTCGTACCGCTGCGGCTGCTGTGGCTCGTGCTGCGGCTGCTGGTACGGAGGATGCTGCTGGGTCCAGCCGGGACCGGGCTGCTGCCAGTCGCCGCCCTGTGGGCCCTGCTGCGCCTGCTGATAGGGCTGCTGGTACTGCTGATACGGCTGGTAGGACTCCTGCGGGCCCATTCTGCCGGGCATGGAGGGGGTGTCGAAACGGTTGTCACCCTGCTCACCCGGGACCCGCCCATCGCCCTCGTACGGGTGCCCGCCTGTGGGTGCTGCCACGATTCCTCCTCCGACTGCCGGTCGCCATCCCAGTGGTGCCGCGCCACCGCACCTTATGGCGCGGTGACGAGAAACGCACTGTCTGTCTATTAGTTAAGAAGACTTCCCTGGAGTTCGGCACGGAGGTCCGGGGTCAGAACACTTCCCGCACGGTCCACGAGAAGTGCCATTTCGTACCCAACCAGGCCGATATCGGCGTCCGGGTGGGCGAGAACGGCCAGTGAGGATCCGTCAGAGATGGACATGATGAAGAGGAATCCTCGCTCCATCTCCACAACGGTCTGATTCACGGCGCCGCCCTCGAAGATCCGGGAGGCACCCGCCGTCAGCGACGTCAGGCCGGAGGCCACGGCCGCCAGCTGGTCGGCGCGGTCCCGTGGGAAACCTTCGGACATCGCCAGCAGGAGTCCGTCGGCGGAGACCACCACCGTGTGCGACACCCCTGGGGTGTTGTCCACGAAGTTGGTGATCAACCAGTTCAGATTCTGCGCCGCCTGGCTCATCGGGCTCACACTAACGCTCCTGGTTGTAGGTATTACTTGTGTCCGACCCCGCGGAACGTCCCCGCAGGACCCCGCGGCGCAGGTTGCTCAACCTGCCCCGTACGTCCTCGGGGGCGCGGGAGACCTGTGGGCCGCCCTGCTGGGTCTGCTCCGCCGTGCCCTCGACCAGATTGGCCTTGGGCACGCGCCGGGGGAGTCCGGAAGGCGTGATCCCGCCCGCCTTCGGATCCCGGAGCTTCTCGGCCCGCTCCCAGCGCTCGTCGTTCGCCGAGCGCCAGTCGCCGTGCGTGTCCGCGTCCGCCTGCTCGGGCTGCGTCTGCGGCTGTTCCTGCCGGGGCCGCTGCCGCTGCTCAGGAGGTGCGGGCTGATCGTTTCCGCGGCCGGTGGGCTGCCAGTGCTGCTGGCCGGCGCCCCGGCGCGGGAGCCCCGCCTCGGTCAGGTCGTGACCAGGGTTCGGGCTGGGCCCCGGGCGCTCGAAGCCTACGCGCTCGGACGACCCGGCGGGCGTGCTCGGCGTGGATTCCGCTTCGGCCGGCGCCTCGGGCTCGTAGGAGCCCTGGTACGAACCCTGCCCGGCCCAGTCCCCCTGGTGGGGGGCACCGTTCTGAGCCGCGAACGGATCGGCGTACTGCTCCCGCAGGCCGTCCTGAGCCGGGTACGCGGCTTCCGCGAAGGAGTTCTGCGGTTCCTGGTAGCCGTCGCCCGCGTACGCGTCGTAGCCGCCCTCGTAGCCGGGCTGCGCGTACCCCTGCTGCTGCTCGGGGGCGTACTGCTCGGGCGCGTACTGCTGCTCCTGGCCGAACTGCTCCTGGGGGTAGTGCTCCTGGGAGTAGTCCTGCGGCTGCGCCTGGCCTCCGGCCTGGAACAGGGACCGCTCGTCCGAGGACTGCGCCTCCAGCGCCGCCCGGCGCTCCTCACGCATCAGCGAGCGGTTGACCGGGTCCAGCTGCGGGGAGTCCGCGGCTTCGGTGTCGTAGCGCGAGTCGTCGAAGCCGAGTTCGGCCGCCGTACGCATCGGGGCGAGCGAGTGGCCGCCGTCGAAGCCCTGGGCCTGCCGCTGCTCGGGGATGATCGAGGAGACGGTGAAGTCGTCCTCCTGGGCGGACTCGCCGCCGCCACCGTGCGTGATCGCGTCCGGGAGCATGACCAGCGACGTGGTGCCCGCCTGCTCGCCCGAGGGGCGCAGCTGGACCCGGATGCCGTGGCGGTCGGCCAGCCGCCCGACCACGAACAGGCCCATGCGCTGGGACACCGCGGCGTCCACGGTCGGCGGGTTCGCCAGCTTGTGGTTGATGTCGGCGAAGTCCTCGGCGGTGAGGCCGATGCCCTTGTCGTGGATCTCGACCATGACACGGCCGTCGGGCAGCCGGGTCGCGGTCACGCGGACCTTGGTCTGCGGGGAGGAGAACGTGGTGGCGTTCTCCAGCAGCTCGGCCAGCAGGTGCACGAGGTCGGTCACGGCCTGGCCGTGGATCTCGCTCTCCGGGACGCCGGTGAGCTCGATGCGCTCGTACGACTCCACCTCGGAGGAGGCGGCCCGCAGGACGTCGACCAGCGGAACAGGCTGGTTCCAGCGGCGGCCCGGCTCCTCGCCGGCGAGGACCAGGAGGTTCTCGCCGTTGCGGCGCATACGCGTGGCGAGGTGGTCCAGCTTGAAGAGGCTCTCCAGCTGGTCCGGGTCGGCCTCGTTGTTCTCCAGGTCGGTGATCAGGGTCAGCTGGCCCTCGATGAGCGACTGGTTGCGGCGCGACAGGTTGGTGAAGATCGCGTTGACGTTCCCACGGAGCATGGCCTGCTCGGCGGCGAGCCGGACGGCCTCGCGGTGCACCTGGTCGAAGGCGCGGGCGACCTCGCCGATCTCGTCCTGGCTGTTGATCGGGATCGGCTGGACCCGGGTGTCCACCCGGCCGGGCTCGGTCCGCGACAGCTGGTCGACCAGCATCGGGAGCCGCTGCTCGGCGATGTTGAAGGCGGCGGTACGCAGCTGGCGCATCGAACGGCTCATCTGGCGGGCCATGAGCCCGGCGATGACGAAGGCGGCCAGCAGCGCGACGATCACGATCGCGGCGTTGACGACGGCGTCGTTGCGGGCGTCCGCCGAGATCGCGGCGGCCTCGGTCACCGCCTTGTCGACGAGCTCGTTCTCGACCGTGGTGTAGCCGTCGAACTTCGCGGTGGCCGCGGCCATCCAGGTCTCGGGGGTGATCCCCTTGGCCTTCAGCTCGTCCGGCTGCTTGCCCTGGCCGATCTGCTGGGCCATGCCGTCGAACACCGAGCCGTCGATGCTCGGGGGTGCCACGAAGGGCTTGCCTGCGGCCTTGGCCTGCGCCTGGGCTGCCTTGAGCTGCTTGGCGCCCTCGGCGGCCTTGCCGGCCATGACCTCCTTGAGGCGGGCCGCGTCGGCCTCGGTGCCACCGGAGACGAACTCGCCGAGGGCGATCTGCTCCAGGTAGTTGTACGAGCTGAACGCGGTGACCTGGCCGTTGAAGTTACGGGTCTCCTGGCTCGGGCGCACCAGCAGGTGCATGCCGATCGAGCGCTGAAGCGATTCTGCGGCCTTGGCCAGCTCGATCGCGTACACCGTCCGGCCGTAGCTGGTGATGTTGCCGGTACCGAGGCCGAGCTCGTTGGAGAACTCCATCAGCGAGTGCTGGACCTTGGTGTAGCCCTCCTCCGTCTTCACCGGGTCCATCGCCTCGGCGTAGGCGGCCTTGCGGAGATCGGGAAGGAGCGGCTCCTCCACCTTGAAGAGCTTCAGGCGGCGGTGCAGGCCCTCCTTGTCCGGCATGTTCTGCACGGCGGCGTCGAACTTCGCGGCGGCGCTGTCCGTGGTGGCCCGCGCCCGCTCGACCTCGGGCGCGGTGCGCTTGTTGGACAGCAGGGGCTGTGCGGTGAGGTCACGCTCGTTCAGCAGCGCCTGTCCGTACTCCGCGGCGGCGCGGACGACCAGGGCCGTCTTCTCGGCGTCCTGGGCCTCGTTCCAGGTGTCGAGCGAGCCCTTCACCTGGAAGCCGCCCATGACCAGACCGACGAGCGCCGGGATCAGGAGAATGGCGTTCAGCCTGGTGGGCACCCGCCAGTTGCGCGGTGACAGACGGCTGCCGGTGCCGCCCGCCGGCTCCGCCTCGGACACCGTGTCCGCGGGCGGAGGCACCACAGCGCGTTGCGGCGGGGTGAAGTTGCCCCGTTCCGGCTGCGCCGCGGAGCCCTCGTTGCTTCGCCTCACTCGACCAACAACCTCTCGGCGTCGGCACCTACGTTGTGCCGGATTACGTTCAGGGGGCCGTACTACTGGGTAGTTCGAGGCATTGCAGCACGCGGATGGGTCGCGTTCCAAACAGTCGGAATGCGCGGTTCCGAGTGCGCCTGCCCGTAGATAAATCGGGCATAAAGAGCGAGCCCCGTCAAAAGGCGGGGCTCGTATGAGCGCAGTGGTACCGCCCGTGCGCATCGGGTATCGACGGGGCTCGAATTCTCTGTCGAAATGTTATGAACGCGGGGGCGGAGCGTGTCAAAGGACACAGGCCGCCCCCGCGTGTGACTACGGCAACTTCCGTAGATCACTGCCGACTTGCGACTACTTCAGGCGGGCCATGAGCGCGTGCTCGACCAGGGTGATCAGGCCGCTCTTGGCGTCGGCGCGGTGCCGTGCGTCCGTCGTGATGATCGGGGCGTCGGGGCCGATCTGGAGTGCTTCGCGTACTTCGTCGGGGGTGTAGGGCTGGTGTCCGTCGAAGCCGTTGAGGGCGATGACGAAGGGCAGGCCGCTGTTCTCGAAGTAGTCGACCGCGGGGAAGCAGTCGGCGAGGCGGCGGGTGTCGACGAGGACGACGGCGCCGATGGCGCCGCGGACCAGGTCGTCCCACATGAACCAGAAGCGGTCCTGTCCGGGGGTGCCGAACAGGTAGAGGATCAGGTCCTGGTCCAGGGTGATGCGTCCGAAGTCCATGGCCACGGTGGTCGTGGTCTTGTCCCCGGTGTGGGTCAGGTCGTCGATGCCCGCGGAGGCGGACGTCATCACGGCTTCGGTACGCAGCGGATTGATCTCCGAGACGGCACCGACAAACGTGGTCTTACCCACGCCGAAGCCCCCTGCCACCACGATCTTCGCCGAGGTGGTGGCACGGGCCGTACCGCCGCTAGAGCTTGCGAAGTCCACTGAGCACCCTTTCGAGCAGTGTCACATCCGGCGCGCCGCCGGCCTCTCCGTTGCCCGGCTGGTGGATGGCCACCATGCCGGCTTCCGCCAGGTCCGCCACGAGGATCCGTGCCACACCCAGGGGCATGGACAGCAGGGCGGACACCTCGGCCACCGACTTGACCTCACGGCAGAGGTGGCAGATCCGCTGGTGCTCGGGAAGCAGCGTCCCGAGGTGTGCGGGGTCCGCGGTCGTGCTGACCAGTGCCTCTATCGCGAGCTGGTACCGGGGCCGGGTCCGGCCACCGGTCATGGCGTACGGACGTACCAGCGGCTGGTCGCCTTCACCGTCGTACGACGCGTGGTGCAGTGCGCCGTACGGATCGGGTGAGGCGGGTGGCGGGGTCATAAGTCCTCCGGGCGTGACAGCAGGATGTCGGCTTGCCGTCTGAAGGTGGCCGGTGGGGGGCTGTGTCGGCCGGACGGGTGAGGGTTTTCTGTAGTACCTGGGGGGATCGTGTCAGGTGTCTGCCGCATGACCGCCTAGTGGAGCAGACTGCCTTGTAGTTCGGCACGGAGGTCAGGGGTGAGGACGGTCCCCGCACGGTCGACGAGGAGCGCCATCTCGTACCCGACCAGACCGATGTCGGCGTCCGGGTGGGCGAGAACGGCCAGTGACGAGCCGTCCGAGATGGACATGAGGAAGAGGAACCCTCTCTCCATCTCCACGACCGTCTGACTCACGGCCCCGCCTTCGAAGATCCGGGAGGCACCCGCCGTCAGCGACGTCAGGCCCGAGGCGACAGCCGCCAGCTGGTCGGCGCGGTCGCGCGGAAATCCTTCGGACATCGCCAGCAGCAGGCCATCGGCGGAGACCACCACCGTGTGCGACACCCCTGGGGTGTTGTCCACGAAGTTGGTGATCAGCCAGTTCAGATTCTGCGCGGCCTGACTCATGGGGCTCAACTAACGCTCCTGCTGGTGAGTGGGGCCGAGTTGGAAACTGCCGGTAGACGAGCCGCTGTTGGCCTGTCGTCCCTGCTGGATGCCCCGGCGGAGATTGGTCAGACGGCCGCGTACGTCATCCGGCGCACGCGAAACCTGAGGTCCGGACTGATGATTCTGCTGCTGAGCGGTGCCCGGCACCAAATTGGCACGTGGGACGCGGCGTGGCAGCCCGGACGTGGTGATCCCGCCCGCGGCGGGCTTCTTGACGCGCTCCGCCTGCCGCACGAGTTCGTCGTTGGGCGAGGCGCGCCATGAACTGGTGGCACCGGAATCGGCCGCGCCACGCCTGGGCATGGCGGGAGGCGGAGTGCCGGCGGGCTGGGGAGAGGCCGGTGCCTGCGGCTCGGCCGCGGGCGGCTGCTGGCCACCCTGCTGCGGGCCGTGGAACCAGTTCGTCTCCAGCGTGTCGTACAGCGGTGTACGCCCGTCACCGGGACCGGCCGGCGGGAGCACCTCGGGCTGCTGCGGCAGGGCCGGACGACGCGGCGGCTCGGCGGCGAACTGCGCCGGGGGCCGCGGGGCGCCGAAGTCGGCGTCGGGGGCCTGGCGGGGAGCGGGAGCCTGCCGGGCGGGGAAGCCCGTGGGCGCGGGCGCGTCGAAGTCCGGGCGGGCGAACTGCGCGGTGCTCGCCGGGTCGGGGGCCTGCGGAGCCTGCGGGCGCGGTGCCGAGAAGTCCGGACGTGCGAACTCCGCGGTGCTGCCGGGGCCCTGACGGTCATTCATGGGCGGACGCCGGTCCGCCGGGGGGAACTGCTGGTCGGGCGCGGAGGTGCCGGGCCGGGCGAACCGGCCGGTGTCGTGCTCCTCGTGACCGCGCGGCGTGTCCTGCTGCGGACGCCGGGGAGCGTTCTGCTCCTGGGCACCCCAACTGGTTCCCGCCGGACGCCCGGGCTGCTGGGGGGCACCGCCGGGCAGCTCGGCGCGGGGGCCGCCGGAGGGAGGCAGCTGACGGCCGGGGCCACCGGGCTGCTGCGGGCCGTTCGGGCCGGGCCGGCCGGGCTGGGCCTGCTGGGAGGCCTGCGGGGTCTGCCGGGCCGGCGGGCCGCTCTGCGGGCCGGAGTGACCGAACAGGTTCGGTCCCGTGGCGGAGTCGGGCGCGGGACGTGCCCCGCCCCGGGCGCCGCTGAAGGCGCCGGCGAGGCCGCCGCCCTGGCGCGGTCCCTGACCGCCGGGCCCCTGCTGGGGCCTGCCGGGGCCACCGTCGCGGGCGGGCAGCGCGGCGCGCGGGGCGGCGCCTGCGCCGACCTCGCCGCGCGGTGCCGACGCGCCCAGCCCGTTCTCCGGACCGGCGGGACGCCGGCCGCCGCCGGACGGAGCGCCGCCGGCGAGGAGGCCGCCGGGCGCGCCCTTCTGCTGGCCCTGCCCCTGGCCCTTGCCCTGCTGGCCGGGCTTCGGCGGCTGCTTGCCGCCGTGCGCGACCTCCATGGGCAGCATGACGAGCGCGGTCGTACCGCCGGAGTCCGAGGGACGCAGCTGGATCCGGATACCGTGACGCAGCGACAGCCGGCCGACCACGAACAGACCCATGCGCCGGGACACCGAGACGTCCACGGTGGGCGGCGAGGCGAGCCGTTCGTTGATCGCGGCCAGGTCCTCGGGGGAGAGACCGATACCGGTGTCGTGGATCTCGACGAGCACACGGCCGTCGGGCAGCGCGTGACCGGTGACCCGGACCTTCGTCTGCGGCGAGGAGAACGACGTGGCGTTCTCCAGCAGCTCGGCGAGCAGGTGCACGAGGTCGTTGACGACGCGGCCGGCGACATCGGTCGCGGGCACCGCGGCCAGCTCGATGCGCTCGTACTGCTCCACCTCGGACGCGGCGGCACGGAGCACGTCGACCAGAGGAACCGGCCGCGTCCACCGGCGTCCCGGCTCCTCACCCGCGAGGACGAGGAGGTTCTCACCGTTACGGCGCATACGCGTGGCGAGGTGGTCGAGCTTGAAGAGCGAGGACAGCTGGTCCGGGTCGGCCTCGCGCGACTCCAGTTCGGAGATGAGCGAGAGCTGACGCTGGATGAGGCCCTGGCTGCGGCGCGAGAGGTTGGTGAACATCGCGTTGACGTTGCCCCGCAGCAGCGCCTGCTCGGCGGCCAGACGGACCGCCTCGCGGTGCACGTCGTCGAAGGCCGCGGCCACCTGGCCGATCTCGTCACGGGAGTGCACACCGACCGACTCGACGGAGGTGTCGACGTCCTGCGGGTCGGTCTCGGAGAGCTGCTTGACGAGCTCGGGCAGACGGTCCTGGGCGACCCGGGTCGCGGTGTCCTGCAGACGCCGCAGCGAGCGGATCATGGACCGGGCCACGACGAAGGCGCCGACCAGCGACACACCGAGGACGATCAGGATGATCGCACCGTTCAGGATCGCGTCCCGCTGCGACTCCTCGCGGAGTTCGCGCGCCTTGGCCTCCATCTCACCGAGCAGCGTCTGCTCGATGGTCTTCATGGCCTGGATCTTGTTGGAGCTCTGGTCGTACCAGTCCATGTACGTGCGGGCCTTGCTGCCCTCCATGCCCAGCGGGCTGTCGAGCACCTTGCGCGCGTACATGTCCGCGGCGGTGATCTCCGGATTCCCGCTGTCCAGCGGCGCCAGCAGCTCGGCCGAGCTGTTGCCGGTGGACTCGTAGGTCGTCTCGAAGGTCTTGAGGGTGGTGCTCGCCTTTTCCAGCGCGTTGCGGCCGAACGCCTGGTCGTTGTCGTTCAGGTGCGTCTTGGTGCTGTCGCCGCCCGGCAGCGCCGCGGCGATGATCGCGCGCTCGACGGAGGCGTACTCCTTCGAGGAGGAGAAGGCGGCCAGCGCACGGGTCCGCTTGATCATCTCGGGGTTGCTGGTGGCCTGCGCCATGTCCTGGGACAGGCTCAGCAGCGAGGTGATCAGCTGGCTGTACCGGTCGACCGTGTTGAGACTGGGGCTGTCGCCCGCGTACGCGTCCTTGCGGATGCTGGTGATGTTGCCCAGCTGCATGCCGATCTGGCTGACGCTCGCGTGGATGCTGTCCAGCGTCGCGTCGCCGGGGGTGTTGCCTATCTCGTCGGTCGCCTCGAAGAAGGCGTCCTTCGCACGGTCCGTGCGGTCACGAGGCTGGGTGACCTTGTAGTCGGTGGCCTTCACGCCGTTCGACAGCGGGCCGGCCGAGCTGTCGCGCTCCTGCTGGAGCGCGTCGGCGAGCGCGGTCGCCTGCTTCGTCATCTTGGTCAGCAGCTGCATGTGCTCCAGCTGGTCCATGTCGTTCATGGACTCGTTGATGCGCAGACCACCCAGAGTGGTCGCGGCGACCACGGGAAGGGCGAGCAGGGAGACCAGACGGGTGCTGATGCGCCAGTTGCGCAGGGCTATGCGAGAACCCGCGTCGGGAGGGCCGACCGGCTTGAGGGGCGCCGAAGCCTCCGCGGCGCCGGCACCCGGAGCGGCGGAGCGCTGCCGGCCGTCGCCGCCGTCACCGGCGGGGCCGGGGCTCGGGGCGTGCTGGGGCGAGGAACCACGGTCGTTCCCGCCGCGCGGCTCCTGATCGGCCGAGTTGTCCCCTCGGCCCTGGCGGGGCTGGGGCGACCCCATGCCATCCCTCTTGAAACGTCCCTGCACTAGCGTCGCAACCTCTTGACCAGGCGCCCCTCCGCGCGTGGCACGGCGGGACGGTGTCGGCGTCGTGGGGCACTGGGCGCGCCCCGATGGTGGTCGTGAGTGACCGGCGTACTTCCCCCTCCCGCCGCCACTCGGCGCTGCGTTGCGCCCCTGCGCGCTGGGCCTGAAACCCGCGGCGGTGCGTGGAATTCCAGCACAGTGGCGGATCTCCAACAAGGCCCGCGTACCGTGCTGTGACGTGTATGACACGGTGTGACGGCCGTGTCACGAGGTGTGGAACGTGTTCACGGTCAAAACGGTCCATTCAGGGTGATCATCCAGGGGGTGGAGGGTGTCCCACACGCCATGATCGGGAGCGGAATGCCAGATTCGGGCAGGTAACGCCGGGTTTGCTGCACGTGATCAACTGCCTGCAATGAGCGGTTTGTCGGCAAGTTGGTGAGCAAACTCACACGATGATCGCCGTCTCATCCCGGCCAACCCGGGGATCGGGATGTTTAGCCTGGCGCTTTACACGGATGGCGAATCCGACAACCGGCGCACCTCAGGGCGGCGCCCCAGCGACAAGGATCCGAACGGCATATGAAGACGACGATGGTCTCCCGCAACATCGCAAACCCCCGGCGCACGACGCTGGCGCACCTCGACGGCGCCGACGTGCCCCAGGGTCCGGAGCAGCGGGAGCACGCCGTCGACCTGCCCAGCCAGACGGCCAACCCGCGGCGCACCATCCTCATGGAGGCCCCGGTCACGGCGGCCCGGTAGCCCCGGAGCCCCGCGGGGCGAGGCGCACGTCCGTCCCCCTCACGCGCGCTAGCCTGGAGCGTCAGTCTTCAGCCAGCCAGCAAGTGAGGGGCGACAGCATCCCGTGCGCATCGCCAGGTTCTCCATCGACGGCAATGTCGCCTTCGGCGCGGTCGAGGGCGACAGCCCCGACAGCCTCGTCCTCGACATCATCAAGGGCATCCCGTACACCGACTTCGAACTCTCCGGGACCAAGGTCCCGCTGAAGAAGGTCCGGCTGCTGCCGCCCGTGCTTCCCAACAAGGTCGTGGCCATCGGCCGCAACTACGCGGAACACGCCGCCGAACTGGGCAACGAGGTCCCGGATGTGCCCGTCGCCTTCTTCAAGCCCACCACCTCGGTGATCGGCGCCAGCGACTCCATCGAGTACCCCTCCTTCTCCGAGGAACTGCACCACGAGGCCGAGCTGGCCGTGGTGATCGGCCGCATGTGCCGGGAGGTCCCGCGTGAGCGGGTCAAGGACGTCGTCTTCGGTTACACGTGCGCCAACGACGTCACCGCCCGCGACGTCCAGCGCCGGGAGAGCCAGTGGGCCCGGGCGAAGGGGTTCGACACCTCCTGCCCCATCGGCCCCTGGGTGGAGACCGACGTCGACCCCGGCGATCTGGCCATCCAGGCGACGGTCAACGGCGAACAGCGCCAGCTCGGCCGGACGAGCGACATGATCCGCTCCGTGGAGGACCTGGTCGTCCACATCACGGAGGCGATGACGCTGCTCCCGGGCGACGTGATCCTCACCGGGACCCCCGCAGGGGTGGGACCCCTGCACGTCGGCGACGAGGTCGCCGTCACCATCGAAGGTATCGGCACTCTCACCAACAAGGTGATCAAGCGTGGTTAACGCACCAGACGCACCTGCCCCCAAGGTCTCGACCCCGCTCGGGCAGGGGGTACCCCCGCGCGTACGTTTCTGTCCCTCGCCGACCGGCAACCCCCACGTGGGCCTGGTCCGCACCGCCCTGTTCAACTGGGCGTTCGCCCGTCACCACAAGGGCACCCTGGTCTTCCGTATCGAGGACACCGACGCGGCGCGGGACTCCGAGGAGTCCTACACCCAGCTGCTCGACTCGATGCGCTGGCTCGGCCTGGACTGGGACGAGGGCCCCGAGACCGGCGGCCCGCACGCCCCGTACCGCCAGTCGCAGCGCATGGACCTCTACAAGGACGTCGCGGCCAAGCTGCTGGAGGCCGGGCACGCCTACCCCTGCTACTGCACCACGGAGGAGCTCGACGCCCGCCGCGACGCCGCCCGCGCCGCCGGCAAGCCGTCGGGCTACGACGGCCACTGCCGCGACCTGAGCGACGAGCGGAAGGCGGCGTACGAGGCCGAGGGCCGCACCTCGATCGTCCGCTTCCGGATGCCCGACGAGGCGATCACCTTCACCGACCTCGTCCGGGGCGACATCACGGTCCAGCCGGAGAACGTCCCCGACTACGGCATCGTCCGCGCCAACGGAGCGCCGCTGTACACGCTCGTCAACCCGGTCGACGACGCCCTGATGGAGATCACCCACGTCCTGCGCGGCGAGGACCTCCTCTCCTCCACCCCCCGCCAGATCGCCCTGTACCGGGCGCTCATCGAGCTGGGGATCGCCAAGGGCATCCCCGCCTTCGGCCATCTCCCGTACGTCATGGGGGAGGGCAACAAGAAGCTCTCCAAGCGTGACCCGCAGGCCTCGCTCAACCTCTACCGCGAGCGCGGCTTCCTGCCCGAGGGGCTGCTCAACTACCTCTCGCTGCTCGGCTGGTCGATCGCGGAGGACCGCGACATCTTCGGCCTCGACGAGATGGTCGCCGCCTTCGACATCGCGGACGTCAACGCCAACCCGGCGCGGTTCGACCTGAAGAAGGCCGAGCACATCAACGCCGAGCACCTGCGCATGATCGACGTGAAGACCTTCACCGAGGCGTGCGGCCCCTGGCTGCGGGCGCCGTTCGCGCCGTGGGCGCCCGAGGCGTTCGACGCGGAGCAGTTCGCCGAGATCGCCCCGCATGCCCAGACACGTGTGACGGTTCTCTCCGACATCACCGCCAACGTCGACTTCCTCTTCCTGGACGAGCCCGTCCACGACGAGGCCTCCTGGACCAAGGCCATGAAGGAGGGCTCCGACGCCCTGCTCGTCACGGCCCGCGCCGAACTGACGGCCGCCGAGTGGAACGCGGAGGCGCTGAAGGCCGCCGTGCTCACCGCCGGCGAGCAGCACGGCCTCAAGCTCGGCAAGGCGCAGGCCCCCGTCCGGGTCGCCGTCACCGGCCGCACGGTCGGGCTCCCGCTCTTCGAGTCCCTGGAGATCCTGGGCCGCGAGAAGACGATCGCCCGCATCGACGCGGCACTGGCGAAGCTGGCCGCGTAACGCCCTTCACGCACCGGAGGCCGGGTCCCCCCTGGGGGCCCGGCCTCCGGCCGTTCCGGGCGCCCGGAACGGCCGCGGGGGTGAGCGCGGTCCGGTTTGCCGTGTTCCCGCTTCCCGGCGTCCCGCGGCGGGTAGGTTCGCGGACATGGTGATTCGCGCGGTCCTCTGGGATGTGGACGACACGATCTTCGACTACGCGGGCTCGGACCGGACCGGTCTGCTGCGCCATCTCCGGGCGGAGGGGCTGCCCGAGACCGACGAGGACCACCACGGCCGCTGGATGCGCATCGCGTCCGTCCACTGGGCGCGCGTCGCGGCCGGGGAGTCCGACTGGCCCGCGCACTGCCGGGACCGGGTGCGGGAGTTCCTGGAGGCGGAGCTGAGCGACGAGGACGCCGACGCGTGGTTCCACCGGTACGTGGAGCACTACGAGAGCTCCTGGGAGCTCTTCCCGGACGCCGTGCCCGTACTGGACGCTCTGGCCGCCACGCACCGGCACGCGATCCTGTCGAACTCCTCCGTCGAGCACCAGGAGCGCAAGCTGAGGGCCCTCGGTGTGCGTGACCGTTTCGAGGTCCTGCTGTGCGCGCAGGAGCTCGGCGTGTGGAAGCCGGACGCCCGGGCCTTCCGTGTGGCCTGCGAGGCGCTCCGGCTGGATCCGCACGAGGTCGTCTACGTCGGGGACCAGCCGGACATCGACGCGGCCGGCGCCGTGGCCGCGGGTCTCGTCGGAGTGTGGCTGGACCGGCGCGGGCAGGGCGGCCGCCCCGAGCTCACGCGGATCACCGGCCTCGACGAGCTGCCGATGCTGCTGGCCGGCGATACCCGTTTTGGAGCGCCGGACACCTTCGGGTAATGTTCTTTCTGCGCCGCCCGAGCGGGCCGAAAGATCCGGCCGGGAAGCGCAGACAGAGACAAGACCCCCAGGGGTTGCGTTTCAGTGGGCTATGGTGTAATTGGCAACACTACGGTTTCTGGTACCGTCATTCTAGGTTCGAGTCCTGGTAGCCCAGCGCAAGACCGAAGTAACAAGCCCCCGTTGTGTAGCGGCCTAGCACGCTGCCCTCTCACGGCAGTAGCGCCGGTTCGAATCCGGTCGGGGGTACAGATCCATCCCGCAGGAACATCGGGTCGCACCCAGGTTCCAGCGGTGACACCACCCGGCTCCGGCTGGGTGAGGATCGCCAGGGCCCCCGTTGTGTAGCGGCCTAGCACGCTGCCCTCTCACGGCAGTAGCGCCGGTTCGAATCCGGTCGGGGGTACTTGTCACACCATGGGCTATGGTGTAATTGGCAACACTACGGTTTCTGGTACCGTCATTCTAGGTTCGAGTCCTGGTAGCCCAGCGCAAGTCAGCAGTAACCACGCCCCCGTTGTGTAGCGGCCTAGCACGCTGCCCTCTCACGGCAGTAGCGCCGGTTCGAATCCGGTCGGGGGTACAACAAGCAGTACGGCAAAGGCCCTTCACCTCGGTGGAGGGCCTTTCGCATGGCTCCCACGGCGCGCCGTTCCCGCATATCCGCCGGTGGCGGGGGAGTCGGGGAACCGCGAGGCCACTTCCCTTGCGGGGCAGGCCTGTTGCGGGAGGTGCGTGGAGGGGGCCGCCACGACGCTGGGGCGGCCTCGGAGGTGTGCCGGCGGGCAGGGGCGGTCATGTGGCCCTCGGTCCGTCCGGTGATGAGCGGTGAAAGGGGTGTCGGCCCCCGGGTTTCGGCAGGCGCCCTCAGCCGGTGCGGCGCAGCGCCTCGCTCAGCCGCGCGGCCGAGTCGATGACGGCCTGGGCGTGCATCCTGCCGGGGTGCCGGGTGAGCCGCTCGATCGGACCCGAGACCGACACGGCGGCCACCACCCGGTTCGACGGTCCGCGGACCGGAGCCGAGACGGACGCCACCCCGGGCTCCCGCTCGCCGATGGACTGCGCCCAGCCCCTCCGGCGCACACCGGAGAGGGCGGTGGCGGTGAAACGGGCGCCCTGCAGGCCCCGGTGCAGCCGCTCCGGTTCCTCCCAGGCCATCAGGATCTGCGCGGAGGAACCCGCCTTCATGGTGAGCGTGGAGCCCACCGGTACGGTGTCCCGCAGTCCGGACAGACGCTCCGCCGCGGCCACGCAGATGCGCATGTCGCCCTGCCGGCGGTAGAGCTGGGCGCTCTCGCCGGTGATGTCGCGAAGATGGGTGAGTACGGGGCCGGCCGTCGCCAGGAGCCGGTCCTCGCCGGCCGCGGCCGCGAGTTCCGAAAGGCGGGGGCCGAGAATGAAACGGCCCTGCATGTCCCTCGCCACCATGCGGTGGTGTTCGAGTGCCACGGCGAGTCTGTGAGCCGTGGGTCGTGCGAGCCCTGTCGCCGCGACCAGCCCGGCGAGGGTGGCCGGACCGGACTCCAGGGCGCTCAATACCAGAGCTGCCTTGTCGAGAACGCCGACGCCGCTAGAGTTGTCCATACGACGATACTCGCGTCTCACTCTGTGAAACGCAAGTTCAATTTTCCCCGAAACTTGCGAACCTGTATCCGCGGCCGCACGACGGCCCACAGTCGCCGCCCCGCCGGGGGGTGCGAGCGGTGGCACCCGAATCTCTAGTTGGGCCGGTGATGACGCCGGCCGGAGGGAAAGCGATGGGTAGGACACTCGCGGAGAAGGTCTGGGACGACCACGTCGTCCGGCGCGCCGATGGCGAGCCCGACCTCCTCTTCATCGATCTGCACCTGCTGCACGAGGTGACCAGCCCGCAGGCGTTCGACGGCCTGCGCCAGGCCGGCCGCCCGGTTCGGCGCCTCGACCTCACCATCGCCACCGAGGACCACAACACCCCGACCCTCGACATCGACAAGCCGATCGCCGACCCCGTCTCCCGCGCCCAGCTGGAGACCCTGCGCAAGAACTGCGCGGAGTTCGGCGTCCGGCTGCACCCGCTGGGCGACGTCGAGCAGGGTGTCGTGCACGTGGTCGGCCCGCAGCTGGGCCTGACCCAGCCCGGCACCACGGTCGTCTGCGGTGACTCGCACACCTCCACCCACGGCGCCTTCGGCGCGCTGGCCTTCGGTATCGGCACCAGCCAGGTCGAGCACGTCCTGGCCACCCAGACGCTGCCGATGGCCCGCCCCAGGACCATGGCGATCACCGTCGAGGGTGAACTCCCCGACGACGTCACCGCCAAGGACCTCATCCTGGCCATCATCGCCCGGATCGGTACCGGCGGCGGCCAGGGCTACATCCTGGAGTACCGCGGCTCCGCCATCGAGAAGCTCTCGATGGAGGCCCGGATGACCATCTGCAACATGTCGATCGAGGCCGGCGCCCGCGCCGGCATGATCGCCCCCGACGAGACCACCTTCGCCTACCTCGAGGGCCGCGACCACGCGCCCCGGGGCGAGGACTGGGACGCCGCGGTGGAGTACTGGAAGACGCTGCGCACCGACGACGACGCCGTCTTCGACGCCGAGGTCGTCATCGACGGTGCCGCGCTCGCTCCGTTCGTCACCTGGGGTACCAACCCCGGCCAGGGCGCGCCCCTGTCGGCGGGTGTCCCCGACCCGGCCTCGTACGAGGACGCCTCGGAGCGCTTTGCCGCCGAAAAGGCCCTGGAGTACATGGGGTTGACCGCCGGCCAGCCGCTGCGTGACATCAACGTCGACACCGTCTTCGTGGGTTCGTGCACCAACGGGCGCATCGAGGACCTGCGCAACGCCGCCGCGGTCCTCGACGGCCGCAAGGTCGCCGACGGTGTACGGATGCTCGTCGTCCCAGGCTCCGTCCGGGTCGCCCTGCAGGCTGTCGAGGAGGGCCTGGACAAGGTCTTCACCGCGGCCGGCGCCGAATGGCGGCACGCGGGCTGCTCGATGTGCCTGGGCATGAACCCCGACCAGCTGGCCCCCGGTGAGCGCTCGGCCTCCACCTCGAACCGCAACTTCGAGGGCAGGCAGGGCAAGGGCGGCCGTACCCACCTGGTCTCCCCGCAGGTCGCCGCCGCCACCGCCGTGCTGGGCCATCTGGCCTCGCCCGCCGACCTGTCCGACGTCCGTACGCCCGCCGGAGTCTGAGAGTCATGGAAGCATTCACCGCACACACCGGCCGGGCCGTCCCGCTGCGCCGCAGCAACGTCGACACCGACCAGATCATCCCCGCCCACTGGCTGAAGAAGGTCACCCGCGACGGCTTCGAGGACGGGCTCTTCGAGGCCTGGCGCAAGGACGAGAACTTCGTCCTCAACCGCCCTGAGCGCAAGGGCGCCTCGGTTCTCGTCGCCGGACCCGACTTCGGTACCGGTTCCTCGCGTGAGCACGCCGTCTGGGCGCTGCAGAACTACGGCTTCAAGGCCGTCATCTCCTCCCGGTTCGCCGACATCTTCCGGGGCAACTCCCTGAAGAACGGTCTGTTGACCGTCGTCCTGGACCAGGAGGTCGTCGACAGCCTCTGGGCGCTGACTGAGGCGGACCCGACCGCCGAGGTCACGGTCGACCTGGAGAAGCGCCAGGTGCTGGCGGAGGGGATCACGGCCGACTTCGAGCTCGACGAGAACGCCCGTTGGCGTCTGCTGAACGGGCTGGACGACATCAGCCTCACTCTTCAGAACGAAGCGGACATTGCGGCTTACGAGGCGGCCAGGCCGTCCTACAAGCCGCGCACGATTGACGCCTGAGCAGCGCTTTTCCTGAACTGCGCCCCCTGCCACCCGGCAGGGGGCGCAGTCGCTTGTTGAGACCCCCTCGGGCGACAACTCGCCCCAGATGGCACAATCGGTGCATGGAACGCGACAGCCAACTCGAGCTCTACGGTCACGTCGCCGACCAACTGAAGGAAGCGCACGCAAAAGTGCGCACACTGCAAGTCCCGGAGGGCGTACGGATGGCGCTGTCCCGGAAGCTGTTGGCCGTCACGGCTGCGGCTAAGCACGATCTCCCAGGCGCGGCAAGGCGTCTGGACCGGCTGATGAAGGACCTCGATGAGGCCCGATTCCCCGAAGGTGACTGACTCCGCGGAGAGCGCAGCGGTCGACTTCGTTGCGGCACTAGGGTGATTCGCCCGTTTCGTGTTTGATTTGCGGTATATATCTGCCTAACGTGCGAAAACGCCTGAACAGTTTCGTTCCGGCAATGTCTCCGAAGGGGAAGACGTGAACAAGGCGCAGCTCGTAGAAGCGATTGCCGACAAGGTCGGCGGCCGTCAGCAGGCCGCGGACGCTGTCGACGTGGTGCTCGACGCGATCGTCCGTGCGGTCGTCGCCGGGGACCGTGTCTCGGTCACCGGCTTCGGTTCGTTCGAGAAGGTCGACCGCCCCGCCCGGTACGCCCGCAACCCGCAGACGGGTGAGCGCGTGCGGGTCAAGAAGACCTCGGTGCCCCGTTTCCGCGCGGGACAGGGCTTCAAGGACCTGGTCAGCGGCTCCAAGAAGCTCCCCAAGAACGACGTGGCCGTGAAGAAGGCCCCCAAGGGCAGCCTCTCGGGCGGTTCTTCCACCCGGACGACGGCGAAGGCCGCGGCCAAGAAGGCCACCGCCAAGAAGGCCACGGCGAAGAAGACCACGGCCGCCGCCAAGAAGACCACCGCGGCGAAGAAGACCGCGGCGAAGACCACCACCGCGGCCAAGAAGACCACGGCGGCCGCGAAGAAGGCGGCCCCGGCGAAGAAGGCCACCGCCACCAAGAAGACGGCCGCCGCCAAGACGGCGCCCGCCAAGAAGACCACGGCGAAGAAGGCGCCCGCCAAGAAGGCCACCGCGCGCAAGACCACGGCCAAGAAGGCCACCGCACGCAAGAAGTGAGACCGGGCACCGCTCGTTCCTCACACGCGCCGGGCCGGGCTCCCCTCGGGGAGCCCGGCCCGCGGGCTGTTCAGGGCCCGTGCCGGGCCTGGAGGGGAGCTCGGAGGGGGTGGGAGGTGCGGAGGGCGCTCAGAGGGTCTGGAGCGTCACCAGGGTGATCCGCAGCGAGGCACCCGTTCCCTCGGTCTCGATCCGCACCCGCTGACCCGCACGAAGCAGCCGGAGCCCGCCCGCGTCGAACGCGGCCGCGTCGAAGTCCACCGGTGTGCCGTCGTCGAGCAGCACGCTGCCGGTGCGGGTCTCGGGGTCGTACGTGAACGAGGTCGCCTGCATGAGCGGCAGCCTATCGCTCCGCCACCGGCACCGCCGGTGCCGCCAGACCCGCGGTGAACGGCCCCACCCCCAGTGCCAGCGCCGCCTCCAGGTCCTCGCCGGTGTCCACGTCGCGACGCACGGAGTCCAGGCCCGGCAGCCGGATCTCCACGGCGCCCGAGGCCAGATGCCGCGCCCGTGACGGGCCGCCGAACGACGGACACAATTCCGTGCCCGAAGCGGCGGAAAGAAATGTCGTGCCGATTCCCTGGGCGTCCGGAACAAATGCGCGCGGAAATCGCGAAGAGAATTCGAGTACCCGCGCCAATTCCTCCGGACGCAGTGCCGGCAGATCCGCGTTCAGCGCGGCCACCGCCGCGCCGCCGCGCCGGGCGAGAATCGCGCGCACCCCGTGGTTGAGAGCGGCGTTCAGGCCGGCCGCGGGGGTGTCGGGCACCGTGCGGGCGCCGAGCGCCGTCACGGCCGCCCCCGCCACCGGATCGTCCGTGACGACCACCACATCCCGCACCCCGGGACAGGACAGGGCGGCGGCCACGGTGTCCTGCGCGAACGCCAGGGCCAGACCCGCGCGCAGATCCCCGCCCACCGCCCGGCCGAGCCTGCTCTTGGCCCGTGCCAGCGGTTTCAGCGGGACGACCAGGGACCAGGGGCCGGTCGGGTCGGTGTTCGTGGCGATCTCCCCCTCCGTACGCATCAGCCCCTATTCTCGCCTGCCGGTAGGACAACCCGGAGGTCCACCCCCACAGGTGAGGCGTACGGTGTTCTCCACAACAGCAGGGCCCCGGGGCGAGGCAGCACGGACCGCAGGCCCCGCAGCAGCACAGGTCCTAGAGGAAGGCGTCCGAGTGTCCCGCCGCAGAATCGGCTTCTGGTACCGCCTGGCCGCGGTCATCGCGAAACCGCCCCTGGTGGTTCTGTTCAAGCGCGACTGGCGGGGAATGGAGCACATCCCGGCCGACGGCGGATTCATCACGGCGGTCAACCACAACTCGTACCTGGATCCGCTGTCCTACGCGCACTGGCAGTACAACACCGGCCGTGTTCCCCGTCTGCTGGCGAAAGCGGCGCTCTTCAAGGCGCCTTTCGTCGGAATGATGCTGCGCGGCACCGGTCAGATCCCCGTCTACCGCGAGACGACCAACGCGCTGGACGCCTTCCGTGCCGCCGTCGACGCCATCGAGCGCGGGGAGTGCGTCGCCTTCTACCCGGAGGGCACCCTCACCCGCGACCCCGAGATGTGGCCGATGGCCGGCAAGACGGGCGCCGCCCGCGTCGCCCTGATGACCAAGGCGCCGGTCATCCCCGTCGCGCAGTGGGGCGCCAACCTCGCGATGCCGCCCTACGCCAAGGAGAACAAGCTCCGGCTGTTCCCCCGCAAGACGCTGACGGTCCAGGCCGGGCCGCCGGTCGACCTCTCCCGCTTCCACGGCCTCGAGCCCACCCCCGACGTCCTGCGCCAGGCCACCGAGACCATCATGGCCGCGATCACCGCACAGCTGGAGGAGGTACGAGGCGAGGAGGCCCCCGCCGAGCTCTACGATCACCGCAAGGCACGTGCTGAACAGCGGCGCAAGGCAGAGGGAAAGGGAACGACGTGACACACCCCGCAAAGGCGGCCGTCTTCGGAACCGGCTCATGGGGCACGGCCTTCGCCGTGGTCCTCGCCGACGCGGGATGCGAGGTCACGCTCTGGGGCCGCCGCTCCGAGGTCGTCGAGGCGGTCAACACCACCCGGACCAACCCCCAGTACCTCCCCGGGGTCGAACTGCCCCCCTCGGTACGGGCCACGACCGACGCCGCCGAGGCGCTGCGCGGAGCCGACTTCGCGGTACTGGTCGTCCCCTCGCAGACCCTGCGGGCCAACCTCGCCGACTGGGCGCCCCATCTGGAGCCCGGCACCGTGCTCGTCTCCCTGATGAAGGGGGTCGAACTCGGCACGGCCAAGCGGATGAGCGAGGTCATCACCGACGTCACCGGCGTCACCGCCGACCGCGTCGCCGTCGTCACGGGACCCAACCTCGCCAAGGAGATCGCCGAACGCCGCCCCGCCGCGGCGGTCGTCGCCTGCGCCGACGAGGACGTCGCCCGGCGTCTCCAGGCCGCCTGCCACACCCCGTACTTCCGCCCGTACACCAACACCGACGTGGTCGGCTGCGAACTGGGCGGCGCGGTGAAGAACGTCATCGGCCTCGCGGTGGGCATCGCCGACGGCATGGGCCTCGGTGACAACGCCAAGGGCTCCCTCATCACCCGCGGTCTCGCCGAGACCACCCGCCTCGGGCTCGCCATGGGCGCCGACCCGCTCACCTTCTCCGGACTCGCGGGACTCGGCGACCTCGTGGCGACCTGCTCCTCGCCTCTCTCGCGCAACCACACCTTCGGCACCAACCTCGGGCGCGGGATGACGCTCCAGGAGACCGTCGCCGTCACCAGCCAGACCGCCGAGGGCGTCAAGTCCTGCGAATCGGTGCTCGATCTGGCGCGCAGGCACGGCGTCGACATGCCGATCACCGAGACCGTCGTCGGCATCGTCCACGAGGGCAAGCCGCCGGTCGTCGCGCTCAAGGAGCTGATGGCGCGCAGCGCCAAGCCCGAGCGGCGCTGACTCCGGCCCTACCAGCAGGTACGCTCAACGCGATATGAGCAGCCAGAACCTCCCCCAGAGCCCTGAGAGCCCCCTGAGCTCCGAGCGGAGCTCCGCGCCGGGCCGCAAGCCGCGCGTGGCCGTCGTGTTCGGCGGCCGCAGCTCCGAACACGGCATCTCCGTCGTCACGGCCGGCGCCATCATGAGCGCCATCGACCGGACGAAGTACGACGTCCTGCCGATCGGTATCACCAGGGACGGGCGTTGGGTCCTCACGTCCGACGACCCGGCCCGGATGGCCATCACGGACCGGCAGGTGCCGGACGTGGACCAGCTGGCCGCATCCGCGCAGGGCGTCGTCACGCTCTCCGTCGACCCCGGCAACCGCGACGTCGTCGTCGGTGAACCCGGTGCGGTCCCCAAGGTCCTGGGCGAGGTCGACGTCGTCTTCCCCATGCTCCACGGCCCCTACGGCGAGGACGGCACGCTCCAGGGACTCCTGGAGCTCTCCGGGGTGCCCTACGTCGGCGCCGGGGTTCTGTCCTCGGCCGTCGGCCAGGACAAGGAGTACATGAAGCGGGTGTTCACCTCCTTCGGGCTGCCGGTCGGCCCCTACGAGGTCGTCCGCCCCCGCGAGTGGGAGTCCGACCGGCCCGCCGCCCGCAAGCGCATCATGGAGTTCGCCGCCGAACACGGCTGGCCGCTCTTCGTCAAGCCCGCCCGGGGCGGCTCCTCCATGGGCATCACCAAGGTCGACGACGCCGCAGGACTCGACGAGGCCATCGAGGAGGCCCGCCGGCACGACCCGAAGTTCCTCGTGGAGTCACTGCTGCGCGGCCGGGAGATCGAGTGCGGCGTGCTGGAGTTCGAGGACGGGCCGCGCGCCAGCGTGCCCGCCGAGATCCCGCCCGTCACGGCGCACGAGTTCTACGACTTCGAGGCCAAGTACATCGACTCCGCCGCGGGACTGGTCCCCGCACCGCTCACCGACGCGCAGACCGCCGAGGTCCAGCGGCTCGCCGTCGAGGCCTTCGAGGCGGCCGCCTGCGAAGGGCTGGTCAGGGCCGACTTCTTCCTCACCGAGGACGGCGGCTTCGTCATCAACGAGATCAACACCATGCCGGGCTTCACCCCGATCTCCATGTACCCGCGCATGTGGCAGGCGAGCGGCGTGGAGTACCCGGAGCTCGTGGACCGGCTGATCCAGGCCGCGCTCGACCGCCCGACCGGCCTGCGCTGACCCCGCACGGGGCCGCCCCCGGCGGGGGCGGCCTCACAGGCTGTCGGGGACCGTCCTGCGCACGGGTACGGCGAACGCGGACAGCGGGGTGATGTCATGGGCGTACTCCGTGCCCAGCGTCACCTCGACGTACGCCTTGCGGTAGGTGGTGGTGAACCGCGGGCCGGCGTCGTCGCGCTGCTCCAGCAGCCAGTTGACGCCGTCCGCGTCGACGGCCTTCGCCTGGGAATCGTCCATCCTCGCGGGCCGGGGAACGCCGCAGCGCAGTACGATCGCCCCGTCCCCCCATCCGGCGGTCAGGTCCGAATCCGGCGAGGGGTCACTCCGTTCCAGACCGGCGACGGACTCCGGCAGCGCCTCGTGCAGTTTCCCGCAGTACCCGGCCGCCTCGGGGGACGGCGTGGGGACCGGCACCGAGGGCTGTCCGTCGCCCGCGGAACAGCCCGCCACGGCCAGCACGAAAGCGGCGGCTGACGGGGCGAGAACACGGAATCCGGGGGACCGGCGGCGGGTGTGAGTCACCGGACCAGCGTAGACAGGGGTCAGAGGTGCACGACCGGGCAGGTCAGAGTGCGCGTGATGCCGTCCACCTGCTGGACCTTCGCGACCACCATGCGGCCGAGGGCGTCGACCGTGTCGGCCTGCGCGCGCACGATCACGTCGTAGGGGCCTGTGACGTCCTCGGCCTGGATCACTCCCGGGAGCTTGGCGATGGTCTCGGCGACGATCGACGCCTTGCCCACCTCGGTCTGGATAAGGATGTACGCCTGTACCACGGAACCTCCAGGGCGGCCACGAGGATCATGTGGGGGAAAGGGACGCCACGTTATCGCGTCGCCCCGCGCCGAGGGGAGACCTGCGGGCCGGAAGACGTCCACAGCGTGGCGTACGCACCACAGAAGTTGACGTATCTCTTGACGGTACCGACAGCAGACGGGGCTCGCGACCGCAAGCCCGCCGGGGCGGAAGGGGGACGGGATGCCTGAACGCCACGGGGCCGGGGAGCCCCCGGGGCCGTACGGCCCCGGACCGGGGCTCCGCCCGCTGAATCAGCCCGGACGGATGTCCGGTGCGATAGATGAGAGGTGACACTCGGTGAAGGGAACCGTGGGCGAGTTGGGGGAGTTCGGGCTCATCAGAGAGCTCACGTCCCGGCTCACCACCACTCCGGCGGTGCGGCTGGGGCCCGGCGACGACGCCGCGGTCGTCGCCGCTCCGGACCGCAGGGTCGTGGCCAGTACGGACATCCTGCTCGAAGGGCGGCACTTCCGGCGCGACTGGTCCACCGCGTACGACGTCGGCCGCAAGGCAGCCGCCCAGAACCTCGCCGACATCGCGGCCATGGGCGCTGTGCCCACCGCGCTGCTGCTGGGCCTGGTCGTGCCGGCCGACCTGCCGGTCACCTGGGCCGCCGAGCTGATGGACGGGCTGCGCGACGAGTGCCAGGTGGCCGGCGCGGCCGTGGTCGGCGGCGACGTCGTCGGCGGGGACACCATCACCGTCTCGATCACCGCCCTCGGCGACCTGCGCAACCACGAACCCGTCACCCGCGCCGGTGCCCGGCCCGGCGACGTGGTGGCCGTCACCGGCTGGCTCGGCTGGTCCGCCGCCGGATTCGCCGTCCTCTCCCGCGGGTTCCGTTCCCCACGGGCCTTCGTGGAGGCCCACCGGCGCCCCGAACCGCCGTACCACGCGGGCCCCGCGGCGGCCGGGCTGGGCGCCACGGCCATGACGGACGTCAGCGACGGACTCGTCGCCGACCTCGGGCACATCGCCGAGGCCAGCAAGGTCCGTATCGACCTGCGCTCCGGACTCATCGACATCCCCTCGCAGATGTCCGACATCGGGCAGGCCGTCGGGATCGACCCGCTGCAGTGGGTGCTCACCGGGGGAGAGGACCACGCGATCGTGGCGACCTTCCCGGCGGACGTGAAACTCCCCGCCCGCTGGAAGGTCATCGGAGAGGTGGTCAACCCCTCCGCGCTGCCCCAGGTCACCGTCGACGGGGCTCCCTGGACGAGCAAGGGCGGCTGGGACCATTTCGGATCGATCGAGGACGCGCAGTAGATTCCGGGGCATGACCTCACCTGCCGTGGCACCGCCCCGTGTTCTCACCGTCGCCGGATCGGACTCCGGCGGCGGTGCGGGCATCCAGGCCGACCTGAAGACGATGCTCGCCCTCGGCACACACGGGATGAGCGTGCTCACCGCGGTGACCGCGCAGAACTCGCTGGGCGTGCAGGGCGCCTGGGACCTGCCCGTCGAAGCCGTACGCGCCCAGTACCGCAGCGTCGTCGACGACATCGGCGTACAGGCCGTGAAGACCGGCATGCTCTCCTCGGCCGTCCTGGTCGACACCGTCGCCGAACTCCTCGCCGGAACCGGCGCACCCGTCGTCGTCGACCCCGTCGGCGTCTCCAAACACGGGGACGCGCTCCTGGCGGCCGAGGCCCTCGACTCCGTACGGACGAAGCTGCTCCCCCTCGCCACGGTCGCCACCCCCAACCTCGACGAGGTGGCCCAGCTCACCGGCGTCACCGTCACCGACGAGGCCGGAATGCGGCGGGCCGCCGCGGAGATACTCGCCCACGGGCCCCGCTGGGTGGTGATCAAGGGCGGCCACCTGCCCGGGGAGGCGGTGGACCTGCTGACGGACGGCGGCGAGGAGCACTGGCTCCGCGCCCCCAGGCACGACAACCGGCACACCCACGGCACCGGATGCACCCTCGCCTCGGCCATCGCCTGCGGCCTCGCCCGCGGCCAGGACGTGCCGACGGCCGTACGCGGCGCCAAGGAGTACGTCACCGGCGCGATCCGCTCCGGCTTCGCGCTGGGCACCGGGATCGGCCCCGTCGACCACGGCTGGCCCACCCGCGCCTGAGCCGCCCGGGCACAGCAAAAAGCCGGTCCACCGAGGTGGACCGGCTTTTTGGGCAACCGGAAGGCTGCGCTACGACGGGGACGTCAGCGCGCGACCTTGCCGGCCTTGATGCACGAGGTGCAGACGTTGAGCCGCTTCGGCGTCCGACCGACCACGGCACGCACGCGCTGGATGTTGGGGTTCCAGCGACGGGACGTACGGCGGTGCGAGTGCGAAATGTTGTTGCCGAAGCTCGGCCCCTTGCCGCAAACGTCGCAGTTGGCAGCCACGGGTCACTCCAAAGACTTCAGATGCACTTACAGTGAATTCCGGCGCGCCGGAATCATTTTACTGAAGTGGCGGTACCGGAGGAATGTCCCGACTTTCGTCGGGCAACCGAAGCAGCATACAACGGCTGCGTCGGAGATACGAAACTACCACGGCTCCCGGACCCCTCCGTACCGCCCTCCGTCCGCGACCGCCCGCGCGCGAGGGCTACCCTGCGGTGCAGCCAGCCCCCCACGGCCGTCCCAAGGAGGACCAACGGTGCCGCAGCCCCCCGACGCCCTCGACGCCGTCGCGGTCCGCACCTGGTGCTCGCTGGCCCTGGACGCGCTGGGCCGGGAACGCGCCGCGATCGACGCCATCAACGTCTACCCCGTCGCCGACGGGGACACCGGCACCAACCTGTACCTCACGGTCGAATCTGCGGCGGCGGCCGTCGAAGCGGTCTTCGCCGCCCACGAGACCGGCACCACCGCACCGGCCCGGGCCGACGCGGTACGGGCCATGGCGCACGGCGCGCTGATCGGGGCCCGGGGCAACTCGGGAACCATCCTGGCCGAGCTGCTGCGCGGGATGGCCGGGGTGCTGGCCGAGGCCGGTGACGCGGACCATCTGCGCACCGCCCTGACCAGGGCGGCGGCAGCGGCCCGGCTGGCCGTGGCGCACCCCGTCGAAGGAACCGTCCTCACCGTCGCCACCGCCGCCGCCGAGGCCGCCTCGGCCGGCACGGGGAGCGACAGCCTCAAGGACGTGCTCGACGCGGCGTACGAGGGCGCGCGCACCGCCCTGGCCGCGACCCCGGGCCAGCTGGCGGCCCTGGGCCGGGCGGGAGTCGTGGACGCGGGAGGCCGGGGACTCGTGACCGTGCTGGGCGCCCTGCTTGAGGCGGTCGGCGGCCGTGCGGGGAACAGGCCCGTCGGCCCCGCCCCCGACGGCCCGCCCCCGCTCCGGGACTGCGAGGACACCGGCCCGGACGACGGCCCCGCCTTCGAGGTCATCTATCTGCTGGACGCCACCGACGACGCGGTCGCCCGCCTGCGGACCCGGCTGGACGCCCTGGGGGACTCCCTGGTCGTCGTCGGTGGCGACGGCCTCTGGAACGTCCACGTCCACGTCGACGACGCCGGGGCAGCCGTCGAAGCGGGCGTCGAGGCGGGCCGCCCCCACCGGATCCGCATCACCCACTTCGCCGCCGGCCGGGGCGCCGTCCACGACGACCCCGTCCAGCGCGCGGTCGTGGCGGTCGTGCCCGGCGACGGGCTCTGCGGCCTGTGCGCGGAGGCGGGCGCGACGACCGTACTGGCACGCCCCGGTGAACCGCCCGCGAGCGGCGAGCTGGTCGAGGCCATCCGCCGGGCGAACGCCCGTGAGGTGGTCCTGCTGCCCAACGACGCCCGGCTCCGCCACGCCGCCGCTGCCGCCGCCGAGCAGGCCAGGACCGAAGGCGTCCGCGTCGCCCTGGTCCCGACCCGCGCCGCCGTGCAGGGAATCGCCGCCCTCGCCGTGCACGAACCCGGCCGCAGCTTCGACGAGGACGTCGTCGCCATGACCTCGGCCGCCGGGGCCACCCGCTACGCCGAACTCGCCGTCGCCGAGCGGCAGTCGTGGACCATGGCGGGCATCTGCCAGGCGGGCGACATCCTCGGCCTCATCGACGGGGACGTCGCCGTCATCGGGGAGGACTTCGCCGGTACCGCCCGCACCGTCCTCGACCGGATGCTGTCGGCCGGCGGCGAACTCGTCACACTCGTCCTCGGCGACGAGGTGCCCGAGACCCTCGCCGACGAGCTCGGCGCGTACGTCCGCGAGGGGTACCTCGCCGTCGACACGGTCGTCTACCGCGGCGGCCACCAGGCGGCTCCCCTGCTGATCGGCGTCGAGTGACCCCTGCCGCCGCCCGGTGACACGTCCGCGGCGACGGTGCCCGACCGCTTCTGTCGGTGCCGTGGTGTGCAATGGACATCGTGTCCGCTTTCGATGAACCCCTGAAGAAGCTGCTCGGCGGAGCCACCGCGAAGGTGATGGCCGAACACCTCGACCTCCACACGGTCGGTGATCTGCTGCACCACTACCCGCGGCGCTACGAGGAGCGGGGCCGGCTGACCGCGCTCACCGAACTCCCGCTGGACGAGCACGTGACGGTCGTCGCCCAGGT
The DNA here is from genome assembly GCF_042755185.1 of Streptomyces sp. NPDC059166. Taxonomy (NCBI): domain Bacteria; kingdom Bacillati; phylum Actinomycetota; class Actinomycetes; order Kitasatosporales; family Streptomycetaceae; genus Streptomyces; species Streptomyces sp. NPDC059166. Next base: position 116,267 of record NZ_JBHZCI010000011.1, read on the forward strand.
CGCCGACGCCCGGATCATGATGTTCAACAACGGCCGGGGCAAGCGCCTTGAGGTCACCCTCACCGACGGCAGCGGGCGCCTCCAGCTGGTCTTCTTCGGACACGGCGTGCACAAGCCCCACAAGGAGCTGCTCCCCGGGCGGCGCGCGATGTTCGCGGGCAAGGTCTCCGTGTTCAACCGGAAGACGCAACTCGCCCACCCCACCTACCAGCTGCTCGACACCAGGGACGGGGACGACCCGGGCGAGGTGACCGAGGCCGTCGACGCCTTCGCGGGGCAGCTGCTGCCGATCTACCCGGCCTGCAAACAGCTCGACTCATGGCGGATCGCCAAGGCCGTGGACACCGTCCTGCCCAGTGCCGGCGAGGCGGTGGATCCACTGCCCCCCGCACTGCGCGAAGGACGGGGGTTCGTCCCGCTCCCCGAGGCGCTCCTCAAGATCCACCGCCCGCGCACCAAGGCGGACATCGCGGCCGCGCGGGACCGGCTGCGCTGGGACGAGGCCTTCGTCCTCCAGGTCGCGCTCGCCCGCCGCCGCTACGCCGACACCCAACTCCCGGCCGCCGCCCGGCGGCCCGTCCCCGGCGGACTGCTCGACTCCTTCGACGCCACGCTCCCCTTCACCCTCACCGAGGGCCAGCAGAAGGTCACCGGCGAGATCTTCGACGCACTGGCCACCGAGCACCCCATGCACCGACTGCTCCAGGGAGAGGTCGGCTCGGGCAAGACCCTGGTCGCGCTGAGGGCGATGCTCCGCGTCGTCGACGCGGGCGGCCAGGCGGCGATGCTCGCGCCCACCGAGGTGCTGGCCCAGCAGCACCACCGGTCCATCACCGAGATGATGGGCGAGCTGGCACAGGGCGGGATGCTCGGCGGCTCCGACAAGGGCACCAAGGTCGTCCTGCTCACCGGCTCGATGGGCGCCGCCGCCCGCCGGCAGGCCCTGCTCGACCTGGTGACGGGCGAGGCCGGGATCGTCATCGGCACCCATGCGCTGATCGAGGACAAGGTCAAGTTCCACGACCTCGGCCTGGTCGTCGTCGACGAGCAGCACCGCTTCGGGGTGGAACAGCGTGACGCGCTGCGTTCCAAGGGGAAGCAGCCGCCCCACCTGCTGGTGATGACCGCCACCCCCATCCCCCGTACGGTCGCCATGACCGTCTTCGGGGACCTGGAGACCTCCGTGCTGGACCAGCTCCCCGCCGGGCGCTCGCCCATCGCCAGCCACGTCGTCCCGGCCAAGGACAAACCGCACTTCCTCAGCCGCGCCTGGGAGCGGGTCCGTGAGGAGGTGGAGAACGGCCACCAGGCCTACGTGGTCTGCCCCCGCATCGGCGACGACGCCGACGAGGCCGCCGAGAAGAAGGGCAAGGGCGGGAAGAAGCAGGCGCCCCCCGAGGGGGAGGACGCCGAGAAGCGGCCACCGCTGGCCGTGCTGGACATCGCGGAGCAGCTCGCGAAGGGCCCCCTCGCCGGTCTCCGGGTCGAGGTGCTCCACGGCAGGATGCCCCCCGAGGAGAAGGACGAGGTGATGCGCCGGTTCTCCGCCGGCCGCGCCGACGTCCTCGTCGCCACCACCGTCATCGAGGTCGGGGTGAACGTGCCCAACGCCACCGCGATGGTGATCATGGACGCGGACCGGTTCGGGGTGTCCCAGCTGCACCAGCTCAGGGGCCGCGTCGGACGAGGCAGCGCCCCCGGGCTCTGCCTGCTCGTCAGCGAGGCCCACGAGGCGAGCCCCGCCCGGGCCAGGCTCTCCGCGGTCGCCGCCACCCTCGACGGCTTCGAGCTCTCCCGCATCGACCTCGAACAGCGCCGCGAGGGCGACGTCCTCGGACAGGCCCAGTCCGGCGTCCGCTCCTCGCTGCGGGTGCTCAGCGTCATCGACGACGAGGAGGTCATCGCGGCTGCCCGCGAGGAGGCCGTCCGGGTCGTCGCCGACGACCCCGCGCTCGAAGGGCTGCCCGAGCTGCGCACCGCGCTCGAGGCCCTGCTCGACAAGGAACGGGAGGAGTACCTCGACAAGGGGTGACCAGGCGGATCCCCGGCGACGCCATATCGTGGGAAACGGCGCACGTCCCGTCCTGTGCGCCGCCCGCGACCCGAGGAACCGACACCCATGACCCGCGTGATCGCCGGCTCGGCCGGCGGACGCCGCCTGGCCGTCCCGCCCGGTACCGGCACCCGCCCCACCTCAGACCGTGCCCGCGAGGGCCTGTTCTCCACCTGGCAGGCGCTCCTGGGAACGCTCGACGGCATCCGTGTCGCCGATCTGTACGCGGGCTCCGGCGCCGTGGGCCTGGAGGCGCTCTCCCGGGGCGCCGCCCACGCGCTGCTCGTCGAGGCAGAGGCGAAGGCCGCGCGCACCGTCCGCGACAACATCCGCACCCTCGGCCTGCCCGGCGCGGAGTTCCGTGCGGGCAGGGCCGAGCAGATCGTGACGGGACCGGCGCCGGCGGACCCCTACGACGTGGTGTTCCTCGACCCGCCGTACGCCGTCACCGACGACGATCTACGCGAGATCCTGCTCACACTCCGCTCTCAGGGGTGGCTCGCGGAGGACGCGCTCGTCACGGTGGAACGGAGCACCAGGGGCGGGGAATTCGACTGGCCCGGCGGATTCGAACCGGAGCGGGCGCGCCGTTACGGCGAAGCCACGTTTTGGTACGGTCGCGCCGCCTCTACGTGCGAAGACGCACGATGACCGCACCGGAGAGCGAGGGAACCACGTTGCGCCGCGCCGTCTGCCCCGGGTCGTTCGACCCCATCACCAACGGGCATCTCGACATCATCGGACGAGCCTCGAAGCTGTACGACGTCGTCCACGTCGCCGTGATGATCAACCAGTCCAAGAAGGGCCTGTTCACCGTCGACGAGCGGATCGACCTGATCCGCGAGGTGACGGCCGACTTCGGCAACGTCGAGGTCGAGTCCTTCCACGGTCTGCTGGTCGACTTCTGCAAGCAGCGCGACATCCCGGCGATCGTGAAGGGCCTGCGGGCCGTCAGCGACTTCGACTACGAACTGCAGATGGCCCAGATGAACAACGGTCTCTCCGGGGTCGAGACCCTGTTCGTGCCGACCAACCCGACCTACAGCTTCCTCTCCTCCTCCCTGGTCAAGGAGGTCGCCACGTGGGGCGGCGACGTGGCGCACCTGCTCCCGCCCACGGTCCACACGGCGCTCGTGGAGCGGCTGGGCCGGAGCTGATGCCCTGACCTGCCGTCACCAGGTGTCGGTGGGGAGGCGACTGGCCGTACAGTCGTCCCCGTCCGTCTCCAACAGCAGCAGAGAGTGGCGAGCACACGGTGGACGTGCAGAAGAAGCTCGACGAGATCGTCGAAACGGTCGGGAACGCCCGCTCCATGCCCATGTCGGCGTCCTGCGTGGTCAACCGGGCCGAACTGCTCGCGATGCTCGAGGAGGTGCGCGAGGCGCTACCCGGCTCGCTGGCCCACGCCGAGGAGCTCATCGGCGGCCGTGAGCAGCTCGTCGAGCAGGCGAGGCAGGAAGCGGAGCGGATCATCGAGTCCGCCCGCGCGGAGCGCGGCTCACTGGTCTCCGGCACGGAGATTGCCCAGCGCTCCCAGGCGGAGGCGGACCGGATCCTCTCCGAGGCCCGCAGGGAGGCCGACGAGGTACGCGCCGAGGCGGACGAGTACGTCGACAGCAAGCTCGCCAACTTCGAGGTCGTCCTCACCAAGACCATCGGCTCCGTGGACCGCGGCCGGGAGAAGCTCCTGGGCCGTGGCGAGGGTCTCGACGAGCAGGGCCACGAGGACCCCGACTTCGCCGAGGCGCCGGAGCGCAGCGCCGACCCCGAGATACTGCGCCGTCGTGCCGACGACTACGTCGACACCAAGCTCGGCGCCTTCGAGGCGGTGCTCGCCAAGACCCTGGAGGCCGTCGGCCGGGGCCGCCAGAAGCTGCACGGCAGGGTCGCCACCGACGACCTCGGCGCGCACATGGCGGCCCAGGACGCCGTGGACGGGCGCCCGCACCTCAGCGACGAGGACCACTGGGCCGGACTGGCCGAGCTCGCCACCCCCGAGCCGAGGCAGCCCTCCTACGCGGAGCCCGAGCAGCCCGGCTACGCCCCGGCGGCCGCCTACCAGGACCCCGCGCAGGGCTTTCCGGTCCAGTCGGGGCAGGAGCCCACGTACGCGCAGGGTTACGGCTACCAGGACCCGCAGCAGCCCCAGGACGCCTACGGCTACCAGCAGCACGACCCGTACGCCGGCTACCAGCAGCAGGCGTACGACCCGAACCAGGCGCCGGAGTACGGCTGGCCCCAGCAGGCGCAGGTCCCCGCGCAGCAGGGGGAGGGGGCCCTCGACGAGACCAGCCTCTTCGACACCAGCATGATCGACCTGGAGCAGCTGCGCCGCTACGAACAGGGGCGCTGACCGGAGGGTCCGGACCGGATTGGGAGCTGGGCGGTACGTCCAGTATCCTGGCTCTTCGGTCGCGCGTATGTCCGCGATCCCGGCTGCCCTCTTCTCTCGGGACGACGTCCACGAGACTGCGGGGCGGCCCTCCCGAAGCCTCACCACGCACATGATCTTTCGAAAGCAGGAGAAGCCCTGAACGGCCACCTCGACCACCGCAACCCCCTCGTGTTCGATACGCGCGAGCTGGGTCGGCGTCCGGGTGCCATGAAGCGGCTGACCCGCACGGCGGACGCACCGAAGGACCTCGGCATCGACGGGGTCATCGGTGTTCCGGAGAATGCGCCCCTGGCGCTGGACCTCCGCCTCGAATCGGTCATGGAAGGGGTGCTCGTCACAGGTACCGCCCGTGCGACGGCCGAGGGGGAGTGCGTAAGGTGTCTGGAGCCGCTGACCGTGGAGGTCGAAGCGGACTTCCAGGAGATGTTCTCGTACCCTGACGCCGATGACCGGAACCGCAGCAGGACCGCGGACCCGGTCGACGACGCCGAGGACGACGAGGACAGGTTCTTTCTCGAGGACGACTCGTTCGACCTCGAGCCTGTGCTGCGTGACGCGGTGGTGCTCGCACTGCCGCTGCAGCCGGTGTGCAAGGAGACCTGTGCCGGCCTGTGTTCCGAGTGCGGAATCAGGCTGGACGAGAATCCGGATCACCACCACGATGCCGTCGACATCCGTTGGGCGGCACTGCAAGGACTCGCCGAGACCGTTCAGGACGGCGAGAAGGACAACATGGGCGGCGCCGAACCGGGCGTCGACGAGAAGCAGGAGAAGTAGCCGTGGCTGTTCCGAAGCGGAAGATGTCGCGCAGCAACACGCGCCACCGCCGGTCGCAGTGGAAGGCTGCGGTCCCCACCCTGGTTTCGTGCGAGCGTTGCCAGGAGCCGAAGCTGCAGCACATCGCGTGCCCGAGCTGCGGCACCTACAACAAGCGCCAGGTCCTCGAGGTCTGAGCGGCTGGTGAGAGGCCCGATGTCTGAGTTGTCCAGCGCCAAGAAGCAGGCAGACAACATCAACACAGCCTCGTCCCACACGCTTCTGGAAGGGCGGCTCGGGTATCACCTCGAGTCCGCCCTTCTGGTGCGTGCGCTGACCCACCGTTCGTACGCGTACGAGAACGGCGGTCTGCCCACCAACGAGCGGCTCGAATTCCTCGGGGATTCGGTGCTCGGCCTGGTGGTCACGGACACGCTGTACCGCACCCACCCCGACCTGCCCGAAGGCCAGCTGGCCAAGTTGCGGGCCGCGGTGGTCAACTCGCGTGCGCTTGCCGAGGTGGGCCGCGGCCTCGAACTCGGCTCCTTCATCCGGCTCGGCCGCGGTGAAGAGGGCACGGGTGGCCGGGACAAGGCTTCCATCCTCGCCGACACCCTTGAAGCGGTGATCGGCGCCGTCTATCTCGACCAGGGCCTGGAAGCGGCCTCGGAGCTGGTGCACCGGCTCTTCGACCCGCTCATCGACAGGTCCTCCAACCTCGGTGCCGGCCTGGACTGGAAGACCAGCCTCCAGGAGCTCACCGCGAGCGAGAGCCTCGGGGTTCCCGAGTACCTCGTCACGGAGACCGGCCCCGACCACGAGAAGACCTTTACTGCTGCTGCTCGCGTCGGTGGTGTCTCGTACGGCACCGGCACCGGTCGTAGCAAGAAGGAAGCGGAGCAGCAGGCGGCGGAGTCCGCCTGGCGTGAGATCAGCGCCGCCGCGGAAGCACGGGAGGCCGCGGCCAAGGCCGCAGCCGACGGAGGGGTCGCCGACACCCCTTCCAGCCCGTCGCCGCACTCGGACGCCGCTCCGGCCTGACCCATCAGGAAACCCCTCGGTGCCTCGCGCACCGGGGGGTTTTCGCTGTCCCGTCACACCCGCTCCGTCCCGTCCCTCCACCTCCCGAGGAGTGCCCGCCGTGCCCGAACTGCCCGAGGTCGAAGTGGTGCGGCGGGGACTGGAACGCTGGACGTCGGGACGTACGGTCAAGGCGACCGAGGTCCTTCACCCACGGGCCGTACGCCGTCATCCCGGAGGCGGGACGGACTTCGCCGCACGCCTCGTCGGCCTGCGCTTCGGTACGGCGATGCGCCGCGGCAAGTACCTCTGGATCCCCCTCGACGAGGCGGACGCCTCCCTCCTCGGTCACCTCGGGATGAGCGGCCAGCTCCTCGTGCAGCCGGAGGACGCCCCCGACGAGAAGCACCTGCGGATCAGGATCCGCTTCGACGACGGGCTCGGCACCGAGCTGCGCTTCGTGGACCAGCGCACCTTCGGCGGCCTGTCGCTCCACGCGAACACCCCCGACGGCCTGCCCGACGTCATCGCGCACATCGCGCGCGACCCCCTCGACCCGGCCTTCGACGACGCCGCCTTCCACCGGGCGCTGCGACTGCGGCGTACGACCGTCAAACGGGCCCTGCTCGACCAGTCGCTGATCAGCGGGGTGGGCAACATCTACGCCGACGAGGCGCTCTGGCGCAGCCGGCTGCACTACGAGCGCCCCACGGCCACCCTGACCCGGCCCAAAACCGCCGAGCTGCTCGGCCACGTACGGGACGTCATGCGGGAGGCCCTCGACCAGGGCGGGACCAGCTTCGACAGCCTGTACGTCAACGTGAACGGCGAGTCCGGCTACTTCGACCGGTCCCTGGACGCCTACGGGCGTGAGGACGAGCCGTGCCGCCGCTGCGGTACGCCGATGCGCAGGCGGCCGTGGATGAACCGGTCGAGCTACTTCTGCCCACGCTGTCAGCGTCCGCCCCGGTCCTCGTGAGGCAGAGGTGGGGCACTCACCTCTGAGCGCCCCACCAGGCCCGATACGTGTCCCGTCAGCGGGTCACGACGGCCACCTCACTCGCGTCGGAGGTGGTCCCGTCCTCGCGGAGGACCGAGACGCGGTAGTAGACCGTGCTGGCCGGCGGCAGCGCCGGGTCCTTCCAGCCCCAGGTGGTGCCGGCGCCGATCGGCTCCGTGTGCACGAGATCGAACGCCTGCGTCACCGGGTTCCAGCGGTGGATCGCGAAGCCGGTCACCTCGCTCAGACTCTCCGTGCCGGCGAGCGCCCAGGACAGCCAGCCGTTCTGGTCGGCGCCCAGATAGGCGACCGGAGCGCCGGGGGCCGCCGGGGCGGTCGGGCGGAGATCCAGCTCGGTGACGTCCACCGCGGTGGCGCCCGTGGCGGGGGTCAGCTGGTTCCCGTACTGGTCGACGGCCACGACGCTGTAGCGGACCTGCTGCCCGTCGGCGGGCACGTGGTCGTGGAACGCCGTCCCCTCGACCTTCCACGGCCGGAAGTCGGCGGGGTGGAGGACCGGGCTGTACATCCACTGCCCGTCGGTGAGCACGCCGCGCAGGACGAGGTAGTGGGCGAGGCCGGGATCACCGCTCGCGTCCCAGGAGAGGCTGACGCCGTTGGCCTTCGGCACGGCCTTCACACCGGTGACGGAGGCGGGCGCCGTGGTGTTGCCGACGACGGTGACCGACAGGGGTACGGAGGGAGTGCCGCCGTTGCCCTCGTGGTCCAGGGCGACGACCTGGTACGAGTAGGTGGCGCCGGCCGGCGGGGCCGGATCCGTGAAGCTGGTGCCCTTGATCCCCTTGCCCACCTCGGACCGCTGGGAGTTGGAGGTGCCTGGGCGGCTGGTCCGGAAGACGGAGTAGCCCGCGAAATCGGGGCTGGTCCCCGCGGAGGCGTCCCAGGTCAGGGTGACACCGGCCTCGCTCTCCGAGGCCCGTGCGCCGAGCGCGGTGTCGACCGGACCGGTCAGGTCGTCGCTGTAGTACATCGCGGTGCCGGAGGCGGCCGACTCGTTGCCGCTGGTGTCGACGGCGGTGACCACGTAGTAGTAGACGTCACCGGTCTGGGGCAGCGGGCCGGTGTAGCCGCCGCCCGACGAGGCGAGCCGGTTGGCGGGAGTGAGGGCGACAGGGGTGGACGTCGAGCGGTACACCCGGTACTCGGCGAGGTCCGGTTCGCCGTTGCCGTCCCAGTAGAGCGTGATCTTCGTGGGGGAGCCCATCGCCCAGTTGTCCTCGACGCCCTTCGGAGGCGCGGGGGCCGTGCGGTCGGTCGTGGTGACGCCGAGGTCGGCGGTGCCCGATGAGGCGTTGCCCGCCTTGTCGTAGGCGCGCACCTCGTAGTAGTAGACGTTGCCGTCCTTCGGCGCGGTCGTGTCCGTGTACGACGTCGAGGTGGTGGTGGTGGCGAGGGGAGCCGACGGGTAGGCGGAGCCCTTCAGGCGCCGGTACACCCGGTACCCGGCGAGGTCCATCTCCTTGTTCTTCGCCCAGCTGACCTTCGTGGAGGTGGTGACGGGGCTGTAGGTGACGGTGGTCCCGGTGGGAACGAGCGGCTTGACCTTGTCGACGGTGGCCGTCGTCCGGGGCGCGTAGGCGAACCTGACGTTCGCGGCCCCGGTCCAGTTCACGAAGTCGATGCGCAGACTGTGCGTGCCGGAGGGGATGGTGACATAGGTGGTCCTGGAGACAGTGTCGGCGACGTTCTTCCACAGGTCGACCTTGCGGACCCCGTCGACGTAGACGCGGATCCCGTCACGCGAGGACGCGGTGAACGTGAAGGGCCCGCCCGAGCCGAAGTCGCGGGTCGTGGCCCAGCGGACACCGAAGTCGTTGGAGGGCATCCCCTTGTAACCGGGTGCGCCTGTGCCCCAGTTCTGGTCGATCACCGAGTCGCAGTCGGTGCCCTTGGGCGTCCCGGTGAACGTGGTGTTCGCGTAGAACGTCCGCTTGAAGACGGGCGACGCGCAGGTCACGGCTGCGGAGGAGGGGGAGGCCGTCGCGAGCAGGCTGCCCGCCGCGGCGAGCACCACGGCGGCGGCCGTGGCCACCGTGGTGACTCTGGGTCGGTTCATGCGTTCCTTCGGTTCTGGTCGTCCGCGTCACGAGGTGACTGCCGACGATCAAGACTCCTGTGAGGGCCGCATGGTTGTAGGTCCGGAAGCCGGGACTGCTTCGAGGGGCGACGGAACGGAGCCGCCCCTGCCGGTCCGGGACGGGCAGGGGCGGAATTCAGCCGGACGGTCGGCTCAGAAGCCGAAGTCCTGCGTCCACCAAGGCCCGCCGGAGCCGAGGTGCACACCGACGCCCATGGTCTTGTAGTCGCAGTTGAGAATGTTTGCTCGGTGACCGTCGCTGGCCATCCAGGCGTCCATGACGGCCTGTGCGTCGGCCTGGCCGCGAGCGATGTTCTCCCCGCCGAGGCCGTCCACACCCGCCGCGGCGGCGCGGTCCCAGGGGGTCTTCCCGTCCGGGTCGGTGTGGCCGAAGAAGTCGCGGGCGGCCATGTCCTCGCTGAAGTCCTGGGCGAGCGCCGTGAGGGGGGAACTGGTCGTGACCGGGCTGCAGCCGACCTTCGCGCGCTCCTGGTTGACCAGGGACAGCACGGTGGCCTGGGCGGAGGCGGCCGACGGGCTCGGAGCGGCGCTGGGCCTGCTGCTCGGGGAGGCCGTGGAGGGCTTCGGGGATGCGGACTTGGTCGCGGGGGCCGACGTGGCGGTCTTCTTCGGCTGGGCCACGGGTGCCTTGGTCCGCGCGGGAGCCTTGGTGCGCTCCGGTGATTTCGTCGCCTTCTTCGAGGCGGTGGCGGAGGGCTTCGTGGCCGTGGCGGACGCCTTGGCGCCGGCCGACTTCGACGGGCTCGCCGAGGCGGAAGGAGACCGCGAGGGAGCGGCGGAACGGTCCGCACCCCGGCTGGCCTGCGCAGACGCGGAGGCGGACGTACGGTCGGTCGGTTCGGCGGACGTGCCGCCCTGGGTCAGCAGATCGGGGGCGCCACCGGCGTGGACCTGGTCGGCCACACCGTTGCCGCTGACGCTGTAGCCGTCACCGCCCGGCAGCAGTCCGGAAGCCACGGCGACCGCGCCCACCGCCACGGCCGCGGACACCCCGAGGAGTCCGGCACGCACCGGTATACCGGCCCGCTTCCTCCGGCGGGTGCCGTGATGGTGCCCGCCCGTGGTGTGCGCCGCGTCCTGCTCAGCGGCGGGGGCCGCGCCTGCGCGTCGATGCCGTCCCATGCGCTGTGCCTTCCTCGTGCTCCGGGCGTCGTTCCGACGTCACCGCATTCAAGATCAAGCTCACCCGTTCGAGTGAGGCTATTGCGAGGGGACCTTACGCCATCGCGGAATGGGGGCGAGGTGCTTCCCGGGCAATTGGACGGTTAGCGTTCGGTCATGAACGAAGATGCACGACTCGTCGTATGGGTACGCGGACGAGTACAGCAAGTAGGGTTCCGCTGGTTCACCAGGGCAAATGCTTTGGAGATCGGAAATCTCACCGGCTTCGCGCTCAATCTCGACGACGGCCGGGTGCAGGTGGTGGCCGAAGGTCCACGTGAGAATTGCCACCGTCTGCTCAGCTGGCTCGGCTCCGACGACACACCCGGCCGCGTGGACGGGGTCACTGAGATCTGGGACACGCCCCGCGGTGGATACGACGGATTCGCGATCCGCTGAAGGCGGCGGCGGAAGCAGATCGGATTCACTCTGCTCGCGGGCGGCCGGAGTGAGTGCCCGGGGGTGGGGATGAAGGCCTCGCACCCGAAATGACCTGCGAAAGAAGCAGGCGGCCGGACATGGTTGCCAAGACGCGCACGCCGTGTCAGGCTGCGGCATTGAAGAAGATCTCCAAGCCCTTCGGGACCCGCAGGAGAGCCGCGCCGCGCGATCAGCCGGCTGCGCGCCCCCGGGCCGCCCGACTCGCTGGCATGTGATCGTGTTGACCGTCAAACTTTTTGGTGAGACGCTGAAAACCCCGCGCACCTGAGCTGTTCGGCAGGGCTGGTGACAGCAGAACAGCAGTGAAGAGACAACACTGCCGAACGCCGCGGGTGCGATTCCCTCACGTCCACGACCACGACCCACACCTCAGCGGTCGGTCACTCAGTGTGGAGGACCATCCATCATGGCAAAGGCGCTTCTCGGTTACGTCGGCGGTACCGACCCGCGACTCCTCGCCGAGATGCGACGGCTTCAGAAGCGCGTCCAGGACCTGGAATCCGAGCTCGTACGGATCCAGGACGAGAACGACGCGCTCAACGCCGCCGCCCAGCACCAGGAGTCGTTGCTCGACAGCATCGACATCGACGTACCCCAGGCGGAGCCCGCGCTGACCTGATCCCAAGGCCCTGCCGGGGCCGGTCGGGGCCGTAAGCCAGTCGCTCGGGATTCAACCCCTCGAAGTCTTCGTCACGGATCGTCGTTCCGGATCACCGGGGACCGCTCCCGGACCGCGCCTGTTCGCGATCCGTCACGTAGGACTCTGCTCGGACGACCGCACGGCAGCGCTGTGCGGGACGTACACAGGGACGCTTCGGCGTCCCTTTTTTCTTTCCCCCGGTATCATCCCCGCCCTATCGCTCTTCGCTTACCGTCTGATGTGCCCTGCACCTTCATCAGCGAAACCGAGAGTGAAAGGTAGAGTCCGGCGGCGTGCACCTCAAGGCCCTGACCCTCCGTGGTTTCAAATCGTTCGCCTCCGCCACGACCCTGCGGTTCGAACCCGGTATCACCTGCGTCGTCGGCCCGAACGGATCCGGCAAATCCAATGTGGTGGACGCGCTCTCCTGGGTCATGGGGGAGCAGGGGGCCAAATCCCTGCGTGGCGGCAAGATGGAGGACGTGATCTTCGCCGGCACCACGGGGAGACCCCCTCTGGGCCGCGCGGAGGTGTCGCTGACGATCGACAATTCCGATGGTGCGCTCCCCATCGAGTACGCCGAAGTCACCATCACCCGGATCATGTTCCGAAACGGCGGCAGCGAATACCAGATCAACGGGGACACCTGCCGGCTGCTCGACATCCAGGAACTCCTCTCCGATTCCGGCATCGGCAGGGAGATGCACGTCATCGTCGGCCAGGGCCGGCTCGACTCCGTCCTGCACGCCGACCCGACGGGGCGCCGCGCCTTCATCGAGGAGGCGGCCGGGGTCCTCAAGCACCGCAAGCGCAAGGAGAAGGCGCTGCGGAAGCTGGAGGCGATGGGCGCCAATCTCGCGCGCGTCCAGGATCTGACGGACGAACTGCGGCGCCAGCTCAAGCCACTCGGCCGGCAGGCCGCCGTGGCGCGCCGGGCCGCCGTCATCCAGGCGGATCTGAGGGACGCCCGGCTGAGGCTCCTGGCCGACGACCTGGTGGGGCTGCGCGAGGCGCTGCGCGAGGAGATCGCCGACGAGGCCGCCCTCAAGCAGCGCCGGGAGGCGGCAGAGGCCGAGCTGAAGGCGGCGCTGGTCCGGGAGGCGGACCTGGAGGACGAGGTGCGCCGGCTGGCCCCCAGGCTCCAGCGCGCCCAGCAGACCTGGTACGAGCTGTCGCAGCTGGCCGAGCGTGTCCGCGGCACCGTCTCGCTCGCCGAGGCACGGGTCAAGAGCGCCGTCTCCGCACCGGAGGAGGAGCGCCGGGGACGTGACCCGGAGGACATGGAACGCGAGGCCGCGCGGATCCGTGAGCAGGAGGCGGAACTTGAGGCGGCGCTCGAGGCGGCGGAGCACGCCCTGGAGGACACCACCGCGCACCGGACCGAACTGGAAAGGGAGTTGGCGGCGGAGGAACGCAGGCTCCGCGACGCCGCCCGCGCCATCGCCGACCGGCGTGAGGGCCTCGCCCGGCTCACCGGCCAGGTCAACGCGGCCCGCAGCCGGGCGGGTTCGGCACAGGCCGAGATCGACCGGCTGGCCGCGTCCCGGGACGAGGCCCTGGAGCGGGCGACCGCGGCTCAGGAGGAGTACGAGCAGCTCAGGGCCGAGGTCGACGGACTGGACGCCGACGACGAGGAACTGGCCGGACGGCACGAGGCCGCGAAGCGGGAGCTCGCCGGAGCCGAGACCGAGCTGAGCGCCGCCCGCGAGGCGCTCACCTCGGCCGAGCGCAGCCGGGCCGCCGTCTCGGCCCGGCACGAGGCGCTGTCGCTGGGGCTGCGGCGCAAGGACGGCACGGGAGCGCTGCTCGCCGCCGGGGACCGGCTGCCCGGTCTGCTGGGCCCTGCCGCGGAGCTGCTCACGGTTGCACCGGGACACGAGGTCGCGGTCGCCGCCGCACTGGGGGCCGCCGCCGACGCGATCGCGGTCACCGACCTCGACACGGCGGCCGAGGCGATCCGCATGCTCCGCAAGCAGGACGCCGGGCGGGCGGCCCTGCTGCCGGGTGGCTCCGGGAGCGCGCAGGTCCCGGCGCAGGGAACGGAGCAGATCCCGGAGCCTCCGGCCGGCCATGTGCCCGGCCAGGCCGCGGCGGTGGAGGACGGGCCGGCAACGGCCGTCACGCTCCCCGCACCGGGGACGGTGACGGAGGCCGGGACGCGACGCGGTGCCGCCGTGCCCGCCGGCCTGCCCGAGCCGTCCCCCGGCCGGTCCGTCACAGGGGAACACCCCGCTCCGGCGGTCGCCGGTCTGCTGAGCGGGCCCGCCGACCTGATGGCGGCCGTGCGGCGACTGGTGCGGGACATGGTGGTCGTCGACACCCTGGAGGACGCCGCGGAAATGGTCGCGGCCCATCCCGGGCTGACGGCCGTCACCTCCGAGGGCGACGTCCTCGGAGCCCACTTCGCGCACGGCGGGTCCGCGGGGGCACCCAGCCTGCTGGAGGTGCAGGCATCGGTCGACGAGGCCGCCGCCGAGCTGGCCGAGCTCGCCGTGCGCTGCGAGGAGCTCGCCTCGGCCCAGCGCGCGGCCGCGGCCCGCCGGGCGGAGGGAGCCGCCCGTGTGGAGGAACTGGGGGAGCGGCGCCGGGCCGCCGAGCGGGAGAAGTCCGGTGTCGCGCAGCAGCTCGGGCGGCTGGCGGGGCAGGCCCGTGGCGCGGCCGGGGAGGCGGAGCGTACGACGGCCTCCGCCGCCCGGGCGCAGGAGGCGCTGGAGCGGGCGACCGAGGAGGCCGAGGAGCTGGCGGAACGCCTGCTGGTCGCCGAGGAGACCCCCGTGGAGGAGGAGCCCGACACCTCCGTACGCGACCGGCTCGCCGCCGACGGCGCCAACGCGCGCCAGACCGAGATGGAGGCGCGCCTCCAGGCCCGTACCCACGAGGAGCGGGTCAAGGCGCTGGCCGGACGGGCCGACGCCCTCGACCGGGGAGCCCGCGCCGAACGCGAGGCCCGCGCCCGTGCCGAGCAGCGCCGCGCCCGGCTGCGCCACGAGGCGACCGTCGCCGGCGCCGTGGCCTCGGGCGCCCGGCAGCTGCTCGCCCACGTGGAGGTGTCGGTCGTCCGCGCCGAGGAGGAGCGGTCCAGGGCAGAGGCCGCGAAGGACGAACGTGAGCGGGACCTGGCCGCCGAGCGCGGCCGCGGCCGGGACCTCAAGAGCGAGCTGGACAGGCTGACGGACTCGGTGCACCGGGGCGAGGTCCTCGGGGCGGAGAAGCGGCTGCGCATGGAGCAGGTGGAGGCCAAGGCGCTGGAGGAGTTCGGCGTCGAGCCGGCCGGTCTCGCCGAGGAGTACGGCCCCGGCCAACCGGTGCCGCCCTCACCCGCTGCCGAGGGCGAGGAACTTCCCGAGGATCCCGAGCACCCCCGGAACCAGCCGAAGCCCTTCGTCAGGGCCGAGCAGGAGAAGAGGCTGAAGGCGGCCGAACGGGCGTATCAGCAACTCGGGAAGGTGAATCCGCTGGCTCTCGAGGAGTTCTCGGCGCTGGAGGAACGGCACAAGTTCCTCTCCGAGCAGCTCGAGGACCTGAAGCGGACCCGGGCCGATCTGATGCAGGTGATCAAGGAGGTCGACGAACGCGTGGAGCAGGTGTTCACGGAGGCCT
The DNA here is from genome assembly GCF_042755185.1 of Streptomyces sp. NPDC059166. NCBI lineage: Bacteria > Bacillati > Actinomycetota > Actinomycetes > Kitasatosporales > Streptomycetaceae > Streptomyces > Streptomyces sp. NPDC059166. The sequence goes on from NZ_JBHZCI010000011.1 coordinate 131,452, forward strand.
TCCGGGACACCGCGCGTGAGTTCGAGGGCGTCTTCTCCCGCCTCTTCCCCGGCGGTGAGGGACGCCTCGTCCTCACCGACCCGGACAACATGCTGACGACCGGTCTCGACGTCGAGGCGAGGCCGCCCGGCAAGAAGGTCAAGCGCCTGTCGCTGCTGTCCGGGGGCGAGAGATCCCTTACGGCAGTTGCCCTGCTGGTCTCCATCTTCAAGGCGAGGCCGAGCCCGTTCTACGTCATGGACGAGGTGGAGGCGGCGCTCGACGACACCAATCTGCAGCGCCTGATCCGGATCATGGAGGAGCTCCAGGAGAGCTCCCAGCTCATCGTGATCACGCACCAGAAGCGGACGATGGAGGTCGCCGACGCGCTGTACGGAGTCTCCATGCAGGGGGACGGAGTCTCCAAGGTGATCAGTCAGCGTCTTCGCTGAGATCCGGGGCATACGGACTGACAGGCCATCAGGCCGGCTTTACCAAATCTTCAATACTTCAACGTAGGTTTTGGGTGTTTCTGGGTGATTGTGAAGTGTCAGGGGATCTTCATCGCCTCTTGACTTCGGAACTTGAACGCATAACCTCAGCAATGTTGTTTTTGCCTTCAAGTGGTGGTCGACTGAAAGTTGTGCGCCACTGGGAGGGCTCACCCCCCACGCCTGACGTTGCGGCCAGGTATCAGGAGTTCATGTGACCAGCAGAGCGCGCGGACCGGAGTCCGGAGCCCGGGAGGCCCACCCGGACCATCTCGGCCATGTCATCTTCATCACCGCCGCCGCGGCGATGGGCGGTTTCCTCTTCGGCTACGACAGCTCCGTGATCAACGGTGCGGTCGAGGCCATCCGCGACCGCTACGACATCGGGTCGGGGACGCTCGCACAGGTGATCGCCATCGCGCTGATCGGCTGTGCGATCGGTGCCGCGACCGCGGGCCGGATCGCGGACCGGATCGGCCGTATCCGCTGCATGCAGATCGCCGCGGTGCTGTTCACCATCAGCGCCGTCGGGTCCGCGCTGCCGTTCGCCCTCTGGGATCTCGCCATGTGGCGGATCATCGGCGGCTTCGCGATCGGTATGGCCTCGGTCATCGGCCCGGCCTACATCGCCGAGGTCTCCCCGCCCGCCTACCGCGGACGTCTCGGGTCCTTCCAGCAGGCCGCGATCGTCGTCGGCATCGCGATCTCGCAGCTGGTCAACTACGGCATCCTGCAGATCGCCGACGGCGACCAGCGCGGTGAGATCGCCGGATTCGAGGCCTGGCAGTGGATGCTCGGCGTGATGGTCGTGCCGGCCATCCTCTACGGCCTGCTCTCCTTCGCGATCCCCGAGTCGCCGCGCTTCCTGATCTCCGTCGGCAAGAGGGACCGTGCCCGGCAGATCCTCGAAGAGGTCGAGGGCAAGAACGTCGACCTCGACGCCCGCGTCGAGGAGATCGAGACGGCCATGCGCCGTGAGCACAAGTCGAAGTTCAGCGACCTGCTCGGCAGCCGGTTCGGCTTCCTGCCGATCGTCTGGGTCGGTATCGGGCTGTCGGTCTTCCAGCAGCTCGTCGGCATCAACGTCGCCTTCTACTACTCGGCGACGCTGTGGCAGTCCGTGGGCATCGACCCGACCGACTCGTTCTTCTACTCGTTCACCACCTCGATCATCAACATCATCGGCACCGTGATCGCCATGATCCTGGTGGACCGGGTCGGCCGCCGGCCGCTCGCACTCGTCGGCTCCGCCGGTATGGCCGTCGCCCTGGCCTTCGAGGCATGGGCCTTCTCCGCGGACCTGGTCGACGGGAAGCTGCCCACCGCGCAGGGCACCGTGGCGCTGATCGCGGCCCACGTCTTCGTGCTCTTCTTCGCCCTGTCGTGGGGTGTCGTCGTCTGGGTCTTCCTCGGCGAGATGTTCCCGAACCGGATCCGCGCCGCCGCCCTCGGTGTCGCCGCCTCCGCGCAGTGGATCGCCAACTGGGCGATCACCGCGAGCTTCCCCAGCCTCTCCGACTGGAACCTCTCGGGCACCTACATCATCTACACCTGCTTCGCCGTGCTCTCCATCCCCTTCGTGCTCAAGTTCGTGAAGGAGACCAAGGGCAAGGCGCTGGAGGAGATGGGCTGATCCCCGCTGCCCCCTCCTCGACCGCTGCCCCGGTCCGGCCCGTGCCGGACCGGGGCAGCGCCGTACGGGCCGAGCGTCCGGACGCCGGGCGTCAGAGCCCGCGCGGCGTACCACCCGTCCCGTCGGCCGGGCGTGGCAGGACGGCGTAGAGCCCTCCGGAGACGAGCACCGTCACCGCCCAGCCCAGTCCGTCGCGGCCCACCCGGGTGGAGGCGAGCGGCCCGCTGAACCACTCGACCTCCGTCAGGAGCAGTCCCACCACTAGCCCGGCCGCCCAGGCCCCCACGGCGGGCCGGCTGAATCCGGCCGTGTACCAGTAGCCGCTGCCCGGCCCCGTGTCCATGAGCGCCACCCGGTCGTAGGTGCGACCGCGCAGCAGGTCGACCCCGAACACCCCGATCCAGGCCGAGAAGGTCACGCCCAGCAAGGTCAGGAAGGAGAGGAAGGTACCGAGGAAGCTCGTCGCCACGACCATGAGCAGCCCGCCGAGCAGCAGGCTGATCGCCGCGTTCACCCCCACGGCCCAGGCGCGGGGCAGCGCGAAGCCGAGTGTCTGCGCCGTGAACCCCGCCGAGTAGAGGGACATCGAGTTGATCAGCATCATGCCGACGACCGCCGTCAGCAGGTAGGGAACGGCGATCCACCGCGGCAGCAGGTCGCCGACGAACGACACGGGGTCCCTGGCGGAGGCGAGGTCCGGTGAGGCCACCGCCATCACCGCGCCCGTCGTCACCAGGGGGAGCACCACGGCCAGGGCTCCGCCCGCGGCTGCCCCCACCAGCGCCGCGGCCGAAGCGGACCTCGGCAGGTATCGGGTGAAGTCGGGAGCCGACGGGGCCCAGCTGATGCCGCCGGCGGCCAGGGTCCCGATCCCCGCCGTCACCAGCGCCGCCTCTCCCGGAGGCCGGGCCAGCAGGGCGGCCCAGGGGGCCGTCGCGATCAGACGGGCCAGTACGAGCAGGCTCGCCGCGCCGAAGAGGCAGGCGGAGATCCTGGAGGACACCCGCAGTGCGCGGAACCCCAGCCCCGAGACCAGGAAGCCCGCGGCGACGAACGCCGTCAGGGTCACCAGGGCCGCCCCGGAGGATCTCCGGACCCCGAGTGTCAGATCGAGCACCGCGAGCAGAGCGTAGGAGCCCGTGACCGCGTTGACGCTCTCCCAGCCCCAGCGGGACACCCACACCAGGGCCCCGGGGAGGAGATTCCCGCGCTGGCCGAAGACCGCCCGTGACAGCGCCATACCGGGGGCGCCGCCACGCTTCCCCGCTACCGACACCATGCCGACGAGCCCGAAGGACAGGACGGGGGCGACCGCCCCCACGGCCAGCACCTGCCAGAAGTTGAGCCCGTCGAGCACGGTCAGCCCCGCGCCCACGGTCAGCAGCAGGACCGTCATGTTGGCCGTGGCCCACGTGGTGAGGAGGGAGCGGACCCGGCCGGTGCGCTCACCGTCGGGGACGGGGTCCAGGCCGCGGTTCTCCACGGGCAGAAGCGTACCTTTACCCCCAAACGTGGCATCCCGATCGTGCGGTCCCTCACCGCCGCCCGCCGGAACCACGCCCGGACCGCGGCGGTGCCCGATACTGGACGGGTTATGGAAATCGTCATCCTTGCTGTAGTCATCGCCCTGGTCGCGGTCGGCCTGATCAGCGGGCTCGTGGTCAGCAGCCGCAAGAAGAAGCAGCTGCCGCCCTCGGCGCCGTCGAGCACGCCGACCATCACTCCTCCCGCCGAGCCCCACGTCGGCGAGGAGGCCGAGACACCGCGCGACGAAGCGCGGCGCACCGTCGAGGAGGTCGGTCTCCCCGGTACTCCCGTCGAGGAGACGCCGGTCGTCCTCGAGCCCACCCCCCAGCTCGAGGTGCCCGAGCCCACCGCAGGCCGCCTGGTGCGGCTGCGCGCCCGGCTCGCCCGCTCGCAGAACTCCCTGGGCAAGGGGCTGCTCACCCTGCTGTCCCGCGACAACCTCGACGAGGACACCTGGGAGGAGATCGAGGACACCCTGCTCACCGCCGACGTCGGCGTGGCCCCCACCCAGGAGCTCGTGGAGCGCCTCCGGGAGAGGGTCCGCGTCCTCGGCACCCGTACGCCCGACGAGCTGCGCACCCTGCTGCGTGAAGAGCTGATCACGCTGCTCGGCCCCGACTTCGACCGCGAGGTCAAGACCGAGGGCGGCGCCGAGACGCCCGGCGTCGTCATGGTCGTCGGGGTCAACGGCACGGGCAAGACGACCACCACGGGCAAGCTGGCCCGGGTGCTCGTCGCCGACGGCCGCAGCGTCGTGCTCGGTGCCGCCGACACCTTCCGCGCCGCCGCCGCCGACCAGCTGCAGACCTGGGGCGAGCGGGTCGGTGCCCGCACCGTGCGCGGCCCCGAGGGCGGCGACCCGGCCTCGATCGCCTTCGACGCCGTGAAGGAGGGCATCGCCGAGGGCGCCGACGTGGTGCTCATCGACACCGCCGGCCGGCTGCACACCAAGACCGGCCTCATGGACGAGCTCGGCAAGGTCAAGCGGGTCGTCGAGAAGCACGGTCCGCTCGACGAGGTCCTTCTCGTGCTCGACGCGACGACCGGGCAGAACGGTCTCGTCCAGGCGCGGGTGTTCGCCGAGGTGGTGGACATCACCGGCATCGTCCTCACCAAGCTGGACGGCACCGCCAAGGGCGGGATCGTCATCGCCGTCCAGCGCGAGCTGGGCGTCCCGGTGAAGCTCATCGGCCTCGGTGAGGGGCCGGACGACCTGGCCCCGTTCGAGCCGGGAGCATTCGTGGACGCGCTGATCGGCGACTGACCGTTCGCGACCGTACGGCGGAGGGGAGCCCTTATCCGTCCCGACGGGTCACCAGCGGTGGCATATGTAGGCGAGGGTCCCCAGCAGCAGCCTGGCCTGCGGGGGAGCGGCGGCGGTGTCCGGGACCGGGGGACGCAGCCAGCGGACCGGGCCCAGTCCGCCGAGGTCCGACGGAGGGGCGGTCACGTGGGCGCCGCGGCCCAGCGCCCGCAGATCCAGATCCGCGTCGTCCCAGCCCATCAGGTAGAGAAGGCCCGGCAGCCCGGCCGCGGCCCCCGGGGCGACGAAGAACTGCGTACGGCCGTCCGGCGTGACCGTCACAGGGCCCAGCGGCAGTCCCATCCGCTCCATGCGGACCAGTGCCCGGCGGCCCGCCGCCTCCGGCACGTCCAGCACGTCGAAGGTGCGGCCGACCGGCAGCATCACGGAGGCACCCGGAACCTCCGCCCACGCGTCCGCGGCCGCCCCCAGGGTGGCGCCCGGCGGCACCTCCCGGGCGAAGTCGAGCGGATGGGCGCCCGGGGCGGGGCAGGACTCGTCCCCGCACGAGCAGTCGCCCGCCGCGGCCCGGGCGCCCGGAACGACCGCCCAGCCCCACAGCCCCGTGTACTCGGCCACCGCGGTCGCGCCCGTCGCGCGACCGCGACGCCGGGTGCCGGAACGCATCTCCCGTATGCCGCCGATCGTGAAGCCCATGCCCCCTCCAACGGGTCCGACTCACCGGTGGTTACGACCCGTTGTCCGGGACGCCCTCCGCCGCAGCCTCCGATCCGGCGGCGCCCAGGGGGTGTTCCAGGAGGACGCGGCACGATCCGCGCGCCCCGCAACGCCTCGCTGCGCCTGCTGCTGATCGCGGCCTGTCAAGTGAATCGCGGACGGCGCCGAGCGGGTTCATTCGAAGGGGTGGCGAATGGTGGCGTTTCAGCAACTGCCCTCGCGGAGCGGGTGATCGTAGGATTACCGTGGGTACCCGAACCTGCAATTGCACGCGCTCATGGGTATGCCCCGGGCAACCCGATTTTCTGTTCGACGGCGCCCGAAGTCAGTACGGGCAGCGCGGACGCACGGCAGTCTGATAGAGGTTCGCGCGACAGGTTTCAGCGGGATGGGGGCGTATCCGTGAGTGGCAGCGGCGCAGGCGAGGCGAATGCCGGGAAGCGCCCGAACGGGCAACTGGGATCGTGGTTCGTCCGGAGCGGCTGGTCGAAGGGCGAACTCGCCCGCCAGGTGAACCGGCGGGCCCGCCAGCTCGGCGCCCACCACATCAGCACCGACACCTCCCGGGTACGCCGGTGGCTCGACGGTGAGCAGCCGCGCGAACCCATCCCGCGCATCCTCGCCGAGCTCTTCTCGGAACGCTTCGGAGCCGTCGTCTCCGTGGAGGACCTCGGACTGCGCGTCGCCCACCAGGCCCCGTCGGTGTCCGGCGTGGACCTCCCCTGGGCGGGCCCGCAGACCGTCGCGCTGCTGAGCGAGTTCTCCCGCAGCGACCTCATGCTGGCCCGGCGGGGCTTCCTCGGCAGCTCCCTCGCCCTGGCCGCCGGCCCCACCCTGATCGAGCCCATGCAGCGCTGGCTGGTGCCCGCCACCCGGACCGGGCAGGCGGAGACCGGGCTGCCCACCGAGGGGAGCCGCCCCTCCAAGCTCTCCGCCCCCGAGCTCGACCTCCTGGAATCCACCACGGCGATGTTCCGTCAGTGGGACGCGCAGTGCGGCGGCGGCCTGCGCCGCAAGGCCGTGGTCGGCCAGCTCCACGAGGTGACCGACCTGCTCCAGGAGCCCCAACCGCCGGCCACGGCCAAGCGCTTGTTCCGATGCGCGGCCGAACTGGCCGAGCTGGCGGGCTGGATGAGCTACGACGTGGGCCTCCAGCCCACCGCCCAGAAGTACTTCGTGCTCGCCCTGCACGCTTCCAAGGAAGCCGGGGACAAGCCGCTGGGCTCGTACATCCTCTCCAGCATGAGCCGTCAGATGATTCACCTCGGCCGGCCCGACGACGCGCTCGAACTCATCCACCTCGCCCAGTACGGAAGCCGCGACTGCGCCACCGCCCGGACCCAGGCCATGCTGTATGCGATGGAGGCGCGCGCGTACGCCAACATGGGGCAGCCGAGCAAGTGCAAGAGAGCCGTCCGGATGGCCGAGGACACCTTCGCCGACGCCGTCCTCGACGACGAGCCCGAGCCCGACTGGATCCGCTTCTTCTCCGACGCCGAACTCCACGGCGAGAACGCGCACTCCTACCGTGACCTCGCCTATGTCGCCGGCCGCAGCCCCACGTACGCCTCCCTCGCCGAACCCGTGATGGCCCGAGCCGTGGAGCTCTTCGGCGAGGACGACGAGCACCAGAGGTCCTACGCGCTCAACCTGATCGGCATGGCCACCGTGCACCTGCTCAAGCGGGAGCCCGAACAGTCGACCGTCCTGGCCACCCAGGCGCTGAAGATCGCCAGGAAGGTCCGGTCGGAGCGCGTCAACACCCGGCTCCGCAAGACCGTCGACACCGCTGCCAGGGACTTCGGCGACATCTCCGAGGTCGCCGACCTCACCCAGCTGCTCGGTGAGCAGCTCCCGGAGACCGCCGAAGCGGTCTGAAGGCAATCCGGCCACCGGCCACGACGGCCGCCCCGTCATACCCGACTCGGCTCCCCCATCGCCAGGTCAGCGGGTCGCCGTCGTGGCCGGTTCACGTCGTGCGGCGCGCCGGACGTGCCGTATGCGGCGCAGGCAGCATGGTAGGCAGGGGACCGGGTCCGACACTCCTCATTCATTCGGACGTAACACGCGGCGTGCCTTCGTCACTGCGGTGAAACATCGTGCGGCATTCGTGGAAACCGCGCTGCGCGAATCTCATGGCGCATAACCGGCCCGCACCTTTTCACCGTGGTCCCGCACCCCCGCACGTGGCCGCACCGACGACGAGGAGACGCCGATGCCCCCAGGCATCACGACGCTTGCCGCAGACGCCCCGGAGCTGTCTGCCGCCAACACAGGGTTCATGCTCATCTGCTCCGCGCTGGTGATGCTCATGACCCCGGGTCTGGCCTTCTTCTACGGAGGCATGGTCCGCGTCAAGAGCACCCTGAACATGCTGATGATGAGCTTCATCAGCCTCGGGATCGTCACGATCCTGTGGGTGCTCTACGGATTCAGCCTCGCCTTCGGCACCGACGTCGGCTCCGTCATCGGCTGGAGCTCGGACTACGTCGGCCTCAGCGGAATCGGCGTCACCGAGCTCTGGGACGGCTACACCATCCCGGTCTACGTCTTCGCCGTCTTCCAGCTGATGTTCGCCATCCTGACCCCGGCTCTCATCAGCGGCGCCCTCGCCGACCGGGTCAAGTTCACCTCCTGGGCCCTGTTCATCACCCTCTGGGTCACCGTCGTCTACTTCCCGGTCGCCCACTGGGTCTGGGGTGCGGGCGGCTGGCTCTTCGAGCTGGGCGTGATCGACTTCGCCGGTGGTACGGCCGTCCACATCAACGCGGGTGCCGCCGCCCTCGGCGTGATCCTCGTCATCGGCAAGCGGATCGGCTTCAAGAAGGACCCGATGCGGCCGCACAGCCTGCCGCTCGTCATGCTCGGCGCGGCCCTCCTCTGGTTCGGCTGGTTCGGCTTCAACGCCGGCTCGTGGCTCGGCAACGACGACGGTGTCGGCGCCGTCATGTTCGTCAACACGCAGGTCGCCACCGGCGCGGCCGTCCTCGGCTGGCTCGCCTACGAGAAGATCCGCCACGGCTCCTTCACCACCCTCGGCGCCGCGTCCGGCGCGGTCGCCGGCCTCGTCGCCATCACCCCCGCCGGCGGAGCGGTCAGCCCGCTCGGCGCCATCGCGATCGGTGTCATCGCCGGTGTCCTGTGCGCCATGGCGGTCGGCCTGAAGTACAAGTTCGGCTACGACGACTCCCTCGACGTCGTCGGCGTCCACCTCGTCGGCGGTGTCCTCGGCTCCCTGCTGATCGGCTTCTTCGCCACCGGTGGCGTGCAGTCCGACGCCAAGGGCCTCTTCTACGGCGGCGGGCTCGACCAGCTCGGCAAGCAGGCCGTCGGTGTCTTCGCCGTCCTCGCCTACTCCCTGGTCGTCTCCGCCGTCCTCGCCTTCATCCTCGACAGGACCATCGGTATGCGGGTCAGCGAGGACGAGGAGATCTCCGGCATCGACCAGGTCGAGCACGCCGAGACCGCGTACGACTTCAGCGGAGCCGGCGGCGGCGCGGCCTCCCGTACCGCCCAGCCCGCGCCCGGCACCCCGGCAGCCCCGACGAACAAGAAGGTGGACGCATGAAGCTCATCACGGCAGTCGTGAAGCCGCACCGGCTGGACGAGATCAAGGAGGCCCTCCAGGCCTTCGGCGTCCAGGGCCTCACGGTCACCGAGGCCAGCGGCTACGGGCGTCAGCGCGGCCACACCGAGGTCTACCGTGGTGCCGAGTACACCGTCGACCTGGTCCCGAAGATCCGCATCGAGGTACTCGTCGAGGACGAGGACGCCGAACAGCTCATCGACGTCGTGGTCAAGGCCGCGCGGACCGGCAAGATCGGTGACGGCAAGGTCTGGAGCGTCCCGGTCGACACCGCGATCCGCGTACGGACCGGCGAACGCGGCCCCGACGCACTCTGACCGACGGTTCCCGTGAACGGAAAGGCAACTGGGTGACGAGCACCGAAGTGACCACCGAAGCAGAGGACTCGGGACCCAGCGGCTACGCGGCGGCCCGGCTGCGCCTCCTCCAGCAGGAGGCGCGGTCCGGGCCGCCGCGCCGTGCGGCCCTCGCCCGCCTCACCGACGACTGGCTCACCGGGCTGTTCACCGCGGCCGCCGAACGGTCAGGCGTCCGGGGGGCCGCCCTCGTCGCCGTCGGCGGATACGGACGGGGCGAACTCTCCCCGCGCAGCGACCTCGACCTGCTGCTCCTGCACGACGGCAGCGCCGACGCCGGAGCGGTCGCCTCCCTGGCCGACGCGATCTGGTACCCGGTCTGGGACCTCGGCCTCGCCCTCGACCACTCCGTGCGGACACCGGCGGAGGCGCGCGGCACGGCGGGGGAGGACCTCAAGGTCCAGCTCGGGCTGCTCGACGCGCGTCCCGTCGCCGGGGACATCGGTCTCGTCGCCGGACTGCGGACCACGATCCTCGCCGACTGGCGCAACCAGGCCCCCAAACGCCTCCCGGCCCTCGACGAACTCTGCCGGGAGCGGGGCGAGCGCGTGGGCGAGCTCCAGTTCCTCCTGGAACCCGACCTCAAGGAGGCCCGCGGCGGCCTCCGCGACGCGACCGCGCTGCGCGCCGTCGCCGCCTCCTGGGTCGCGGACGCGCCCCGAGAGGGACTCGCCGAGGCGCGCCGTACGCTCCTCGACGCCCGCGACGCACTGCACCTCACCACAGGCCGGGCCACCGACCGGCTCTCGCTCCAGGAACAGGACCAGGTCGCGGGGGCGCTCGGACTCCTGGACGCGGACGCCCTCCTGCGCCAGGTGTACGAAGCCGCCCGGACCGTCTCCTACGCCACCGACGTCACCTGGCGCGAGGTCAACCGCGTCCTGCGCGCACGCTCCTCACGGCCGCGGCTGCGGGCACTCCTCGGGGGCGGCGCCAAGGCCGCGCCGGAACGCACCCCGCTCGCCGAGGGCGTCGTCGAGGCCGACGGCGAGGTCGTGCTCGCACGCACCGCCCGCCCGGAGCGCGACCCCCTGCTCACCCTGCGGGCCGCAGCCGCCGCGGCCGAGGCCGGGCTCCCGCTCTCCCGCCACCTCGCCCGGCACCTGGGCACATCCGCCCAGCCGCTGCCCGTGCCGTGGCCGCCCCAGGCCCGTGAGGAGCTCGTCACCCTGCTCGGTGCCGGCGAGTCCACCGTCGCCGTCTGGGAGGCGCTGGAGGCGGAAGGCATCATCACCCGCCTGCTGCCCGACTGGGAACGCGTCCACTGCCGGCCCCAGCGCAACCCCGTCCACACCTGGACCGTCGACCGGCACCTCGTCGAGACGGCGGTCCGCGCCTCCCACCTCACCCGCCGGGTCGGCCGCCCCGACCTCCTGCTGATCGCCGCGCTGCTCCACGACATCGGCAAGGGCTGGCCGGGGGACCACTCCGTGGCGGGCGAGGTCATCGCCCGCGACATGGCCACCCGCATCGGCTTCGACAAGCAGGACGTGGCGGTCGTCGCCACGCTCGTCCGCCACCACCTGCTTCTGATCGACACCGCCACCCGGCGCGACCTCGACGACCCCGCCACCGTCCGTTCCGTCGCCACGGCCGTGGGCAGCGCCTCCACCCTGGAACTGCTGCACGCGCTCACCGAGGCCGACGCGCTGGCGACCGGTCCCGCGGCGTGGAGTTCCTGGCGGGCCTCCCTCGTGGCCGACCTCGTCAAACGCGTCGCCGCCCTGCTGGCCGGCGAGGAACCGCCCGAACCCGAACCGATCGCGCCCAGCGCCGAGCAGGAACGCCTCGCCGTCGAGGCGCTGCGCACCGGCGAGCCCGTCCTGTCCCTGCACACCCGGCCGGGGCCCGCGGCCGAGGAAGGCGAACCCGAACCCGTCGGCGCCGAACTCCTCATCGCGCTGCCCGACCGCCCCGGGGTCCTGCCCGCCGCGGCCGGAGTGCTCGCCCTGCACCGGCTCACCGTGCGGGCAGCGGACCTGCGTGCCGTGGAACTCCCCACGGAGCTCGGCGAGACGGCCGGTCTGCTGGTGCTCAGCTGGCGGGTCGCCGCGGAGTACGGCGCGCTTCCCCAGGCCGCCAGACTCCGTGCCGACCTCGTACGCGCCCTGGACGGCTCACTGGACATCCGGGCCAGGCTCGCCGAGCGCGAGGCCGCCTACCCGCGGCGGCGCGGGATGAAGGCCCCGCCCCCCAGGGTGACCGTCGCAGCCGCCGGCTCACGTCTGGCCACGGTGATCGAGGTCCGCGCCCAGGACGCCCCGGGGCTCCTCCACCGGATCGGGCACGCGCTGGAGCGGAGCGCCGTACGGGTGCGCAGCGCCCATGTCTCGACGCTGGGGGCCAACGCGGTGGACGCCTTCTACGTCACGGACACCGACGGCGAACCGCTGTCCCCGCAACGGGCCGCCGAGGTGGCCAGGGAGGTCGAGAAGGAGCTGGGCTGACCCCCCGGTCCCGTGCCGGTTCGTCACGAGAAACGGCCGAGGGCTTTGCGTCCTCCGGGGTCCGGATACCCTGGAGGACGACTGACCTGCCACGCCCCCGACCCTGAGGACCGACGAGCGCCGTGTTCGATACTCTCTCCGACCGCCTTAGCGCGACTTTCAAGAACCTCCGGGGCAAGGGCCGCTTGTCCGAGGCGGACATCGACGCCACGGCTCGTGAGATCCGTATCGCCCTTCTCGAGGCCGACGTCGCCCTCCCCGTCGTGCGCGCGTTCATCGCCAGCATCAAGGAGCGGGCGCGGGGCAGCGAGGTCTCCCAGGCGCTGAATCCCGCGCAGCAGGTCGTCAAGATCGTCAACGAGGAGCTCGTCTCCATCCTCGGCGGCGAGACCCGGCGGCTCAGGTTCGCCAAGAACCCGCCCACCGTGATCATGCTGGCCGGTCTCCAGGGTGCCGGTAAGACCACCCTCGCCGGAAAGCTCGGTCTCTGGCTCAAGAGCCAGGGGCACTCCCCGCTGCTCGTCGCGTGCGACCTCCAGCGTCCCAACGCCGTCAACCAGCTGAGCGTCGTCGCGGACCGCGCGGGTGTCGCGGTCTACGCGCCCGAGCCGGGCAACGGTGTGGGCGACCCGGTGCAGGTGGCCAAGGACTCCATCGAGTTCGCCAAGGCCAAGGTCCACGACATCGTCATCGTCGACACCGCCGGACGCCTCGGCATCGACGAGGAACTGATGCGGCAGGCCGCGGACATCCGCGACGCCGTCAGCCCCGACGAGATCCTCTTCGTCGTCGACGCCATGATCGGGCAGGACGCCGTCAACACCGCGGAGGCCTTCCGCGACGGTGTCGGCTTCGACGGCGTGGTGCTCTCCAAGCTCGACGGCGACGCCCGCGGTGGTGCCGCCCTGTCGATCGCCCACGTCACGGGCAAGCAGATCATGTTCGCGTCGAACGGTGAGAAGCTCGAGGACTTCGACGCCTTCCACCCCGACCGCATGGCCTCCCGCATCCTCGACATGGGTGACCTGCTCACCCTGATCGAGCAGGCGGAGAAGACCTTCAGCCAGGAAGAGGCCGCCAAGATGGCCTCCAAGCTGGCGTCGAGCAAGGGCAAGGACTTCACGCTCGACGACTTCCTGGCGCAGATGGAGCAGGTCAGGAAGATGGGCTCCATCTCCAAGCTGCTCGGGATGCTGCCCGGCATGGGGCAGATCAAGGACCAGATCAACAACATCGACGAGCGCGACGTCGACCGCACGGCCGCGATCATCAAGTCGATGACCCCGAAGGAGCGGGCCGAGCCGACGATCATCAACGGTTCGCGCCGGGCCCGTATCGCCAAGGGTTCCGGAGTCGAGGTCTCCGCGGTGAAGAACCTCGTCGAGCGGTTCTTCGAGGCCCGCAAGATGATGTCGAAGATGGCCCAGGGCGGCGGTATGCCCGGCATGCCGGGGATGCCCGGCATGGGTGGCGGCCCCGGACGTCAGAAGAAGCAGGTCAAGCAGGCCAAGGGCAAGCGCAAGAGCGGTAACCCCATGAAGCGCAAGGCCGAGGAGCAGGCCGCGGCCGCCCGCCGTGAGCAGGCCGCTCAGGGCGGTGTGCCCGGTCTGCCGGCGCAGGGCGACAAGAACTTCGAGCTGCCCGACGAGTTCAAGAAGTTCATGGGCTGACCGCCGAGGCCGTGAGACGAGAGAGGCGCCCCGCCGAGCGGGGCGCCTCTTCCCGTTCCGTCAGGTCACGCACACCAGGTAGCGGAAGACGTTCGGCATCCACACGGTGCCGTCGGGCCGCTGATGCGGGTGCAGGGCCTCCGCGACCTCCTTCTCCACCTGGGTGCGGTCCGTCGCCCTTATCGCCGTGTCGAACAGACCGGTCGACAGCAGGCCCCGCACCGCGCTGTCCACGTCCGCGTAGCCGAACGGGCAGGAGACCCGGCCCGAGCCGTCCGGCTTGAGCCCGGCCCGTGCGGCGACCTCCTCGAGGTCGTCCCGCAGCGCCGGCCGCCAGCCCGCCCCGGAGCGCGGGACGCGCGCGGACTCCGTCAGCCTGGCCGCCACCCGCAGCACCGGCGCCGTGGCGCACCGCTCGGGCGGGCCCCAGCCGGCCAGCACCACGGTCGCCCCCCGTACGGCAAGCGGTACGGCGGACGCCAGCGCGGGCGCGAGGCCCTCGGAGTCACCGTCCGCGCACCCGATCGGCTGGAAGGCGGTCAGCAGGTTGTACGGCGCCTCGCCGTCCGGGACCGCGGTGGGGACCCGGTCGAGGAGGCGGGCCGGCCGGTGCGCGCGGCCGGTGTCGTGCCCCGGTCCCGGAGCGAGCCGCTCGCGGGCCAGCGCGAGCCGTTCACGGTCGCTGTCGACTCCGGTGACGCGTGCCCCCCGCGAGGCGGCGATCAGCAGCGCGAGGCCGGAACCGCAGCCGAGGGAGAGCATCCGCGTACCGGTGCCTGCTTCGAGCCGCTCGTACACCGCCTCGTACAGCGGCGCGAGCATGCGCTCCTGGATCTCGGCCCAGTCGCGGGCGCGGTGACCGGCGTCCGCCGGGGCGGACGAATCCGCGTACCTGTGGTGCCGGACGAGCGTAGGTGTCATGGAATGCGCCCCAATCCGCCGTGAGGTCGGTCGTGCCCGAGTGAGGTCCCCCATGTCGATGTGCTGTGTATGTGTGCCCACAGCCCCCGTATGTCAGAGAACTCCGCATCGGCGGTCCCGTCCAGGGGTCGGACGGGGTGGGATGGCAATGCTTGCGTGCCCCGGTCGTGCGCCCCCTGGGCCGCGCGACGGGCGCGGGCGCCGGAAACAGCACGCCTGCCGCTCGCTTCCTCACAGTCTTACCCGACAGGCGGGGCGCAGCACGTCGGGAGCTCGCGTCCCCGGCGGGGCCGGGAGGGGGCCGCCGCTCCACGACGGGTAAGGTCGCCGGTCGGGCGCTCGTGGACGCCGGTGCGTACGTGTGGCTACGTACCACCTTGGTGCCGGCTGTGAGACTTCTCCACTGATCGGCGCACCCGCCCTCGTCCGGACGCATCAAGGACGACTGACTGGTACGTGCAAATTATTTGGGATGCCCCGGAATAGGAACACCGGAGCACTCAGGCTCGTTGTCACGACGTGAGCACGACACCACCTGTACTTGCCGCAGAGCTGGCGCAGGCGTGGGCCGACATTCAGCGGTACCACCCCGAGCTGCCCGATCTTGCCGCCCCAGAGTCCCTGATCGGAGAATCCTCGTCCGCCTGTGGCGCCGAGCTCTCCTTCGAACGACTGCTCCACGAGGCAGTCCACGGCATCGCCGCCGCGAGAGGTGTCCGCGACACCTCCCGCGCCGGCCGCTACCACAACCGGCGCTTCCTGGCGATCGCCGAGGAGCTGGGCCTGGACCACGCCGACGAGCCGCACCCCAGCAGCGGATTCTCGCTGGTGACGCTGAACCCCGAGGCCAAGCGCAGATACCGCCCGACCACCGAGCGGCTGCAGCGTGCGCTCAAGGCCCACACCGTGGCCACCGCGGCGGACACCAAGCGCTCGTTCCGCGGCCCCGCCGCCCGGCACGGGTCGTCGGGGGGAGGGGTCCGGGTCAAGGCCGTCTGCGACTGCGGGCGCAACGTCCGCGTCGTACCCTCGGTCCTCGCGCAGGCGCCGATCGTCTGCGGAGGGTGCGGAAAGCCGTTCCGGATCCCGGAAGGGGCGGTCGCGGTGGGGTGACCCCGGGCGATGTGGCACAATGGCTAGCTGTACTCGACAGTCGCACAGGACCCCTCTCTCCTCCGGCTGACGCGTCCATCGGGCACCCGAGTACCGCAACCCCACGTGGCATCTTTTGTGCCCAACCACGTCAGAGACCAGGAGACACCACTTCCGTGGCAGTCAAGATCAAGCTGAAGCGTCTGGGCAAGATCCGTTCGCCTCACTACCGCATCGTCGTCGCCGACTCCCGTACCCGCCGTGACGGCCGGGCCATCGAGGAGATCGGCCTGTACCACCCGGTGCAGAACCCGTCGCGCATCGAGGTCAACTCGGAGCGTGCGCAGTACTGGCTCTCCGTCGGCGCCCAGCCGACCGAGCCGGTCCTCGCGATCCTGAAGCTCACCGGTGACTGGCAGGCCCACAAGGGCCTCCCGGCCCCCGCGCCGCTTCTGCAGCCGGAGCCGAAGGCTGACAAGCGCGCCCTGTTCGAGGCACTGTCCGCGGACGGTGACGAGGCCAAGGGTGAGGCCATCACCCAGAAGGCCAAGAAGTCGGACAAGAAGGCGGACGAGGCTGCTGACGCCGCCGCGTCCACCGAGTCGACCGAGGCCTGAGCATGCTCGAGGAGGCTCTTGAGCACCTCGTGAAGGGCATCGTCGACAACCCCGACGATGTGCAGGTCGCCTCGCGTGACCTGCGCCGTGGACGCGTACTCGAGGTCCGGGTTCATCCCGAGGACCTCGGCAAGGTGATCGGCCGGAACGGCCGCACCGCACGCGCCCTGCGTACCGTCGTGGGTGCCATCGGCGGCCGTGGGATCCGTGTCGACCTCGTCGATGTGGACCAGGTTCGCTGAAGAGTTGAACACCGGCAGGGGCCGGGGAGGGCTTTCGAGCCGTCCCCGGCCTTTGTCGTCCGTACACCACCGCCTCCTCAAGTCAGAGATCACCGGGAGAAGAAGCGTGCAGTTGGTAGTTGCGCGGATCGGCCGCGCCCACGGCATCAAGGGCGAGGTCACCGTCGAGGTGCGTACCGACGAGCCCGAACTCAGGCTCGGGCCCGGCGCCGTGCTGGCCACGGAGCCCGCCCACGCCGGTCCGCTGACCATCGAGACGGGCCGGGTGCACAGCGGCAGGCTGCTCCTGCGTTTCGAGGGCGTCCGCGACCGCACCGCCGCCGAGGCGCTCCGCAACACCCTGCTGATCGCCGAGGTCGACCCGGCGGAACTGCCCGAGGACCCCGAGGAGTTCTACGACCACCAGCTGATCGACCTCGACGTCGTCCTCGCCGACGGCACGGAGATCGGCCGGATCACCGAGATCTCCCACCTGCCGTCCCAGGACCTCTTCATCGTCGAACGGCCGGACGGCAGTGAGGTGATGATCCCCTTCGTCGAGGAGATCGTCACCGAGATCGACCTGGAGGAGCAGCGGGCCGTCATCACCCCGCCGCCGGGCCTGATCGACGAGAGCGAGGCCGTCATCGCCTCCACCCGCGACGGGGACGACCTGTCCGAGGACGGCGACGGCAAGGAGGACGCGTGATGCGGCTCGACGTCGTCACGATCTTCCCGGAGTACCTCGAACCCCTGAACGTCTCCCTCGTCGGCAAGGCGCGCGCCTCCGGCCGGCTCGACGTACGCGTCCACGACCTCAGGGACTGGACGTACGACCGCCACAACACGGTGGACGACACCCCTTACGGCGGCGGCCCCGGCATGGTCATGAAGACCGAGCCCTGGGGCGAGGCGCTGGACGAGACGCTGGCCGACGGGTACGAGACCGGGGCCGGCTCCCCGGTGCTCGTCGTGCCCACGCCCAGCGGCAGGCCCTTCACCCAGGAGCTCGCCGTCGAGCTGTCACGGCAGCCGTGGCTGATCTTCACCCCCGCCCGCTACGAGGGCATCGACCGCCGGGTCACCGAGGAGTACGCGACGCGTATGCCGGTGGTCGAGGTTTCCATCGGGGACTACGTCCTGGCCGGCGGGGAAGCCGCCGTCCTGGTCGTCACGGAGGCGGTGGCCCGGCTGCTGCCCGGGGTGCTCGGCAACGCCGAGTCCCATCGCGACGACTCCTTCGCCCCCGGGGCGATGGCCAACCTGCTCGAGGGGCCCGTCTACACCAAGCCGCCCGAGTGGCGGGGGCGGGGCATCCCCGACGTGCTGCTCAGCGGCCACCACGGCCGTATCGCGCGCTGGCGACGGGACGAGGCCTTCCGCCGCACCGCACTCAACCGGCCCGATCTGATCGAGCGGTGCGAGGCGTCGGGCTTCGACAAGAAGGACCGCGAGATGCTCTCCATCCTCGGCTGGTCGCCCGCCCCCGACGGGCGATTTTGGCGCAGGCCCGAGGCCGTGGAAGAATAGGCCCGCTGTACGTCCGGCGTGCGCCCCTGCCACAGGGGGACAGACGCCCGCCCGATGTGATCAGCGTCCTGAAACCTCACACTCTCCCGTCGATGACCTGTGGCATCGGCGAAGAAAGCAGATCACATGACCTCCCTGCTCGATGGCGTCAACGCCGCCTCGCTCCGTACCGACCTCCCGGCCTTCCGCCCCGGTGACACCGTCAACGTCCACGTGCGCGTGATCGAGGGCAACCGCTCCCGTATCCAGCAGTTCAAGGGCATCGTCATCCGCCGCCAGGGCTCGGGCATCAGCGAGACCTTCACGGTCCGCAAGGTCTCCTTCAGCGTCGGCGTGGAGCGCACCTTCCCGGTGCACAGCCCGATCTTCGAGAAGATCGAGCTCGTCACCCGCGGTGACGTCCGTCGCGCCAAGCTGTACTTCCTCCGTGAGCTCCGCGGCAAGGCCGCGAAGATCAAGGAGAAGCGCGACCGCTGAATCCCCTCCGGCGTCCACAGCGGGGCCCGATAGGATTCGGCCCCGATGGACACCGAAGAACAGCACCTGGAGCGCGATCGCTCCTCCGACCCCGTCACAGGGGCGGAGGAGGGATCGCGCTCCACGCATGTCCGGGAGGAGACGGCCGTCTCCATGTCCTGGGGACGCGTGATCGCCCTGGGCCTCGCCTGCACCGTCGCCCTGCTGCTCTTCAGCACGTTCGTGCTGCAGCCCTTCCTGGTCCCCAGCGGTTCCATGCAGCCCACTCTGCGGATCGGGGACCGGGTCCTGGTCAACAAACTGGCGTACCGTTTCGGCTCCGAGCCCCGGCGCGGAGACGTGGTCGTCTTCGACGGCACCGGATCCTTCGTGCAGGAGACGGGGGCGGAGGGGAATGCCTTCGGTGAACTGCTGCACGGGGCGGCGGCCTCCCTCGGGCTGGCCGAACCCGCCGGCTCCGACTTCGTGAAGCGGGTGGTGGGTGTGGGCGGCGACCGGGTGGTCTGCTGCGACAGGCGCGGGAGGATCGAGGTGAACGGGGATCCGGTGACCGAGCGGTACCTGTACCCGGGCGACCGTCCGTCCGCCGTCGCCTTCGACATCGTGGTACCCGACGGCAGGCTCTGGATGATGGGCGACCACCGCGGCAACTCACGGGACTCACGGGACCACCTCGGGCAGCCGGGGGGCGGCATGGTGCCCGTCGAGCGGGTGATCGGCCGGGTCGACTGGCTCGGCTGGCCGCTCGGCAGGATCGGCTCCCTGGAGGGCACCGACGCCTTCGTCGGGACGCGGCCGCCGGGCGCGGACCATGGGTAACCGGGGGCGCGGACGGGGCGGGCCGCACTCGGGCCCCCAGCCGCCCACCGGGGCGCGGCAGGCATCGGAACGCTCGCTGCCCACGAGGGCGGAGCGCAGGAAGCTGGCCCGCAAGGTCAGACGCCGCAGACGCCGGTCGGCGATCAAGGAGATACCCCTCCTCGTCCTGGTCGCGGTGCTGATCGCGCTGGTCCTCAAGACCTTCCTCGTGCAGGCATTCGTCATCCCCTCGGGATCCATGGAGCAGACCATCCGGATCGGTGACCGGGTGCTGGTGGACAAGCTCACACCGTGGTTCGGCTCCGGACCCGAACGCGGTGACGTGGTCGTCTTCAAGGATCCGGGCGGCTGGCTGCAGCAGGAGAACTCCGGCGCCGACGACTCTCCCGCGGGCGTCAGGCAGGCCAAGGAGCTGCTCACCTTCATCGGCCTTCTCCCCTCGGCGGACGAGCAGGATCTGATCAAGCGGGTGATCGCCGTCGGCGGTGACACCGTGAAGTGCTGCGGCACCGACGGAAGGATCACGGTGAACGGCACGGCGCTCGACGAGCCCTATCTGAACCCCGGCGATGTGCCATCCACTCTCAAATTCGAGGTAAAGGTTCCCCGGGGCCGCATCTTCGTCATGGGCGACCACCGGTCGAATTCCGCGGACTCACGCTTCCACCTCGACAAGCCGGGAATGGGCACGGTGTCCGAGGACGAGGTCGTCGGGCGCGCCGTGGTGATCGCCTGGCCGCTGGGCCACTGGCGCAGGCTGGAGGAGCCGGGGACGTACGCCTCGGTCCCCGACGGGGGCTCCGTACCGGCCGCCGCGGTGGCCGGGTCGAATAGTGTGTCCTCCCAGGATCACAACGGAATGGTCCTGCTCCCGACCCCTGCGGAACTCCCGCTCGTTATGGGAGTGGTGGGCCTGCGCCGAATCGGGCGTGGGCGGTGGCACGGAGTGAGGAGTGGATGTGGGGGATTTGGCGGTCGGCGCACGATCCGGACACGACGAACCCGAGGACCGGCCTTCGAACGACGGGGTCCCGGTGCACGCGGAGAGTGACGGCGAGTCCCCGGGCGGTGGCAGTACGGCGGCGAAGAAGCCGCGTTCGTTCTGGAAGGAGCTGCCGCTCCTGATCGGAATCGCGCTCATCCTCGCGCTGCTGATCAAGACCTTCCTGGTCCAGGCGTTCTCGATTCCCTCGGACTCCATGCAGAACACCCTGCAGCGGGGTGACCGGGTGCTGGTCGACAAGCTGACACCGTGGTTCGGCGCGGAGCCGGAGCGTGGGGAGGTGGTCGTCTTCCACGATCCGGGCGGCTGGCTCGAGGACACCGCCGTCCCTGAACCCAACGCGGTGCAGAAGTTCCTGAGCTTCATCGGGCTGATGCCGTCCGCCGAGGAGAAGGACCTGATCAAGAGGGTCATCGCGGTCGGTGGTGACACGGTCCAGTGCAAGAAGAACGGACCGGTGACGGTCAACGGCAAGGCACTCGACGACAAGTCCTTCATCTTCGAGGGCAACAGCGCCTGCGACGACGAGCCGTTCGGGCCGATCCACGTGCCCGAGGGCCGGATCTGGGTGATGGGTGACCACCGCCAGAACTCCTGGGACTCCCGCTACCACCAGGAGCTGCCCGGTGGGGGCACGGTGTCCACCGACGAGGTCGTCGGACGCGCCGTCGTCATCGCCTGGCCGGTCAACCGCTGGGCGACCCTGCCGGTCCCGAAGACCTTCGACCAGCCCGGACTCGACGCGGCGGCCTCGGCGGCCGTACCGGGAGCACTCGGTGTAGCCGGAGCGCTGCCCCTCGTGTTCTGGCGTCGCCGCAGGCTGACCCGCGGGCGTACCGCCGGGTAGGGTGCCGACTCGGATCAGCGATTGTCGATCTCCGATGGGGGAGCGCTGGGATGAGTGGATCAGGACGTCATGACGGCCGCGGCCGGCTCGGCAGCACGTTGTCGAACCTGGCCGTGGCCGTCGGCTGTGTGCTCTTCCTGGGCGCGTTCGCGTGGGGAGCCGTGGTGTACAAGCCGTACACCGTGCCCACCGACTCGATGACACCGACGGTGAACGCCGGTGACCGGATCCTGGCGCAGCGGATAGCGGGCGACGAGGTGCGGCGCGGGGACGTGGTGGTCTTCACCGACCCGGCGTGGGGAGATGTGCCGATGGTGAAGCGGGTCGTGGGCGTGGGCGGTGACAAGATCGCCTGCTGCGACCGGACCGGGCGGCTCACCGTGAACGGCAAGCCCGTCGACGAACCGTATCTGCGGGCGGAGGGGGCCTCGGCCTTCGGAGCGGCCGCCGGCTCCGCCGCCTCTCCCCAGGAGTTCACCGCCGAGGTGCCCGAGGGGCAGCTCTTCCTCCTGGGAGACCAGCGCAGCACCTCCATGGACTCACGGGTCCACCTGCAGGATCCGGGGCACGGTTCGGTGCCGCGCAGCGCGGTCGAGGCGCGGGTGGACGCCGTGGTGTGGCCCTTCGGCGGCATGATCGGACGCCCGGAGGCGTTCGCGGCCCTGCCGGGCGGAGTGTCCTCGGAGGGCCCGCTGGCGCTTCAGACAGGCGCTCTCGTGGCCGGTGCGGTCCTCATCCTCGTCGGTGCGGCCTACGGGCCGCTCGCCGCCCGGTCCGCGCAGCGGCCCGGCAAAGCGAAGGCGTCCGCCGGTGGACACTGAGGTGCGCAAGGTCGCCCGTGTCGTCCTCCTCGACCCCGAGGACCGGATCCTGCTCCTGCACGGTCACGAGCCCGGGAACGCGGCCGAGTCCTGGTGGTTCACCCCGGGCGGCGGCCTGGAGGGCGACGAGACCCGGGAGGAGGCCGCGGCGCGCGAGCTCGTCGAGGAGACCGGGATCACCGACGTGACGCTCGGGCCGCTCCTCTGGACGCGGAAGTGCTCCTTTCTGTTCGACGGGCGCCGCTGGGACCAGGACGAGTGGTACTTCCTCGCCCGCACCACGCGGACGGACACCGACCAGACGGGCCTCACCGAGCTCGAACTCCGCAGCGTCGACGGTCTGAGGTGGTGGACCTCCACCGAACTTCTCGCCACGCGTGAGACGGTGTATCCGACCAGGCTCGCCGGGCTGCTGCGCACGCTGCTCGACGAGGGTCCCCCGAGTGTTCCGCTGGTTCTCGACCCCGAAATCGTCTAATCGGCCAGGGTCGCGTGGGGCTGACGCACAATAGGGGGACGCACGGCTGAAGGGGAACTGCCATGAGTGCCGAGGACCTCGAGAAGTACGAGACCGAGATGGAGCTGAAGCTCTACCGGGAGTACCGCGATGTCGTCGGTCTGTTCAAATACGTGATCGAGACCGAACGGCGGTTCTACCTCACCAACGACTACGAGATGCAGGTGCACTCGGTCCAGGGCGAGGTGTTCTTCGAGGTGTCCATGGCTGATGCGTGGGTGTGGGACATGTACCGGCCCGCCCGCTTCGTCAAGCAGGTCCGCGTGCTCACGTTCAAGGACGTGAACATCGAGGAGCTCAACAAGAGCGATCTCGAGCTCCCCGGAGGCTGATCCACGGCTCAGTCCTCCGGAGTCCCGGTTCACTCGTCCGAGTGGCCGGGATATTCACATCCGACCACTTTTCCACCAAGATCCAATAGATCGGCCGATCCGGGTCACAGTCGGTGCCGGAGGTGGTGCCGATATGAACGCACGGGGGGCACTCGGGCGGTACGGCGAGGATCTGGCGGCGCGGCTGCTGGCCGACGCCGGGATGACGATCCTTGAGCGCAACTGGCGGTGTCGCGCGGGAGAGATCGACATCGTGGCCAGGGACGGCGACGCGGTGGTGATCTGCGAGGTGAAGACCCGCAGGGCCGGATCCTTCGAGCATCCGATGGAGGCCGTCACTCCGGTCAAGGCGGAGCGGCTGCGCAGACTCGCCGAGATCTGGCTCTGCCGGCACGGAGGACCGCCCCCGGGTGGCGTCCGGATCGACCTGGTCGGCGTGATCCTGCCGGGGCGGGGCGCCCCGGTCGCCGAACACGTGCGGGGCGTGGCCTGATGGGGTTCGCGAGGGCCTGCTCGGTGGCATTGGTCGGCGTCGAGGGCGTGGTGGTGGAGGTCCAGGCGGATCTGGAACCGGGCGTGGCGGCGTTCACCCTGGTCGGACTGCCGGACAAGAGCCTGGTGGAGAGCCGGGACAGGGTCAGGGCCGCGGTCGTCAACTCCGGTGCCGAGTGGCCGCAGAAAAAGCTCACTGTCGGCCTGTCACCCGCCTCCGTGCCCAAGAGCGGTTCGGGGTTCGACCTCGCTGTCGCGTGCGCGGTCCTCGGCGCGGCGGGGCGGATCGACCCGGCGGCCGTGGCCGACCTGGTGATGATCGGCGAACTCGGCCTGGACGGCCGGGTGCGCCCGGTCCGCGGAATCCTGCCCGCCGTCCTCGCGGCGGCCGAGGCGGGGTACCGGCAGGTGGTCGTCCCGGAACAGACCGCGGGTGAGGCCGCTCTCGTGCCGGGCATCTCCGTCCTCGGTGTACGCAGTCTGCGGCAGCTGATCGCCGTCCTCGGCGACGAACCCGTGCCCGACGAGCCGACCGCCGACCAGGGCCGCCCCGACGCGACGGGGGCAGGACTGACGGTGCCGGGAGCGGGCCTCGGTACGGGGCTGGCCCTGCCCGTGGCCGGGGGCGGCGCGCACCGGCCGGACCTGGCGGACGTGGCGGGGCAGCACCGGGCTCGCCAGGCGCTGGAGGTGGCCGCGGCGGGAGGTCATCACCTGCTGCTCTCCGGACCGCCGGGTGCCGGCAAGACCATGCTGGCCGAACGGCTCACCGGCATCCTGCCGGCACTGTCGCGCCAGGATTCCCTGGAGGTGACCGCCGTGCACTCGGTCGCGGGGATCCTCCCACCGGGTGAACCTCTGATCAGCAGGGCACCCTACTGCGCACCCCACCACTCGGCGACGATGCAATCCCTCATCGGCGGGGGCAACGGCATGCCACGGCCCGGTGCGGTGTCCCTGGCCCACCGCGGCATCCTCTTTTTGGATGAGGCGCCGGAATTCTCCGGGCGCGCACTCGACGCCCTGCGCCAGCCCCTGGAGTCCGGCCACGTGGTGGTCGCACGCGCGGCCGGCGTCGTCCGGCTGCCGGCCCGCTTCCTGATGGTGCTGGCCGCGAACCCCTGCCCGTGCGGCAGGCACACCCTGGCCGGCGCGGGGTGCGAATGCCCGCCCTCCGCGGTCCGCCGCTACCAGGCGAGGCTGTCGGGACCGTTGCTGGACCGGGTCGACCTGAGGGTCGAGGTCGAGCCGGTGGGCAGGGCCGACCTGATCGGGGGCGGCGGCCGCGGGGAGTCCTCCGCCGCGGTCGCCGACCGGGTGCGGGAGGCGCGGGAACGGGCCGCCGAGCGCCTGGCCGGCACTCCCTGGTCCACGAACAGCGAAGTACCCGGCCACGAGCTGCGCACCAGGCTGGTGGCGGCTCCCGGAGCGCTGGCTGCGGCCGAACGCGACATGGAACGGGGGATTCTGACGGCGCGTGGGCTGGACCGCGTGTTGCGCGTGGCGTGGACCGTGGCGGACCTCAGGGCGGCCGGCCGCCCCGACGCGTCGGACATCGCGGTGGCCCTGGAGCTGCGCACCGGCATCCAGCGCGGCGTCCCCCTGCGTGCGGAGGCCGTCCGATGACCCCGGAGGCCGACCGGGAACGGGAACGGCTCGCACGGGCGGCGCTCACCCGTGTCTTCGAGCCCGGCGACGAGCGGGGTGGCCGATGGCTCCGAGAGATCGGGCCCGTCGAGCTCATGGACCGCCTGACCGGCACGGACGGCGCGGCCCGCGCCCTCCCGGGTATGACGCAGGCCCGGCTCGCGGGCCATCGGCTGCGGGCGGCCGCCGCCGACCCTGCAAGGGACCTGGACGCGGTGACCGCCGCCGGCGGGCGCTTCGTCTGCCCGGGGGACCGGGAGTGGCCGAGCCAGCTCGACGACCTCGGCGACGCGAGACCGATCGGGCTCTGGGTGCGTGGCCGGTCCGATCTGCGTCTCTGGGCGCTGCGATCTGTCGCGCTGGTGGGAGCCAGGGCCTGCACCCCCTACGGCGCCCACATGGCGGCCACGCTCGCCGGCGGGCTGGCCGAGCGGGGCTGGGTGGTCGTGTCCGGCGGGGCGTTCGGTGTGGACGGCGCGGCCCATCGCGGATCGCTGGCCGCGGGCGGGGCGACCATGGCGGTGCTGGCCTGCGGGGTGGACGTGGCCTATCCCCGGGGACACGCCGAACTGATCGGACGCATCGTCGAGCAGGGCATGGTGATGGGCGAACTGCCGCCCGCCGACCATCCGACGCGCACCAGGTTCATCCTCAGGAATCGGGTGATCGCGGCGCTGACCAGGGGCACGGTCGTGGTGGAGGCCGAATACCGAAGTGGCTCCCTGGTCACCGCGAGGAACGCGCAGCGGCTCGGCCGCTTCACCATGGGGGTTCCCGGTCCGGCGACCAGCGCGCTCTCGGCAGGGGTCCACGAACTCCTGCGCGGTGAGGCCGTCCTGGTCACCGACGCCGCCGAAATCTGTGAACTGGTGGGGGAGATCGGCGACCTCGCCCCTGCGCGGAGAGGGCCGGTCCTGCCCAGGGACCTTCTGGACGCGGCTTCGACGAGGGTGCTCGAAGAACTGCCCGCCAGGGGTCTCGCGCAGGTGCGTGACGTCGCCCGGTGCGCCGCGATGCCTGCGGACGAAGTCCTCGGTCGGTTGTACGAACTGCACTCACTGGGGTTCGTCGAACGAGAGGGCGATGGCTGGCGGTTGACGCGGGGACGGACACGTGAAGGGCCTGTGCGGCGAGGCGGTACTTGATCCGGAGCATTCGGGTGAAATGGTGATGCCGACGACTTCGGCAGCACCCGGCCAGGCCTCCGGGAGTGGTGGGAACGCTGATGTCCGCCTTCACCGTTCCCCGCCGCGCGGCGGGGAACGGTGAGTGATTATGAACGGATTCGTGCCGCACGGTTCCCTTGTCCTGCGCGCACCGCAACACGTCAGTCACGCTACGCTCACGAGGAATCCGCCCCAGAGACACGTCCCTCAGCACTTCACGGCAGAACGGCTCAAGGCACCACATGCCCCAGCACACCTCCGGGTCTGACCGCGCGGCAGTACCACCGGCTGCGCGTGGCACTGTGCGCCCTCCCGCCCCCTCCTCGCTCGACGAGTTGTGGCGTTCGTACAAGACCACCGGCGACGGCAGGCTGCGCGAGCAGCTGATCCTCCACTACTCGCCCCTGGTGAAGTACGTCGCGGGCCGGGTCAGTGTGGGGCTGCCGTCCAACGTGGAACAGGCGGACTTCGTCTCGTCGGGGGTCTTCGGGCTGATCGACGCCATCGAGAAGTTCGACCTCGAGCGGGCCATCAAGTTCGAGACCTACGCGATCACCAGGATCCGTGGGGCGATGATCGACGAACTCCGCGCGCTGGACTGGATTCCCCGCTCGGTGCGGCAGAAGGCCCGCAACGTCGAGAGGGCCTACGCGACCCTGGAGGCGCAGCTGCGCCGCACGCCCTCGGAGGCGGAGGTGGCCGCGGAGATGGGCATCGCCATCGAGGAACTGCACTCCGTCTTCAGCCAGTTGTCGCTCGCCAACGTGGTGGCGCTGGAGGAGCTGCTGCATGTCGGAGGGGACGGCGGCGACCGGCTGAGCCTGATGGACACCCTCGAGGACACGGCGGCCGACAACCCGGTCGAGGTCGCCGAGGACCGGGAGCTCAGACGGCTGCTCGCCCGCGCCATCAACACGCTCCCCGAACGGGAGAAGACCGTGGTCACGCTCTACTACTACGAGGGGCTCACCCTCGCCGAGATCGGCAACGTCCTCGGTGTCACCGAGAGCCGGGTCAGTCAGATCCACACCAAGTCCGTACTCCAGCTCCGCGCGAAACTTGCCGACGCGGGACGCTGACCTGACCTGACCTGACCTGACCTGACCTGACTGGCCGGCTCGGCTCCGTCGCGCCTTCGCCGGGGGCTCTGCCCCGCCCGGCCGCACGCTCTGCCCCGGCCGTCGGATCACCGACGCGGACCTTCCGTCCGGGGGGTCCCGCCGTATTGTGGAGGCGTGCCCAGGATTCGAGCGGCCTCGGTGGCCGAGCACCGGACCATGCAGCGCGGCGCCCTCCTGGACGCCGCACGCTCATTGCTGTCCGAGGGCGGTACGGAGGCGCTGACCTTCCCCGCCCTCGCGGAGCGCACCGGCCTCGCGAGGTCTTCCGTCTACGAGTACTTCCGGTCCCGCGCGGCCGTGGTCGAGGAGCTCTGCGCCGTCGACTTCCCCGTGTGGGCCGCCGAGGTCGAGCGGGCGATGGCGCGCGCCGGGACGCCCGAGGCGAAGATCGAGGCCTATGTGCGCCGGCAGCTCGACCTGGTGGGAGACCGCCGCCACCGTGCCGTGGTCGCCATCTCCGCGAGCGAGCTGGACGCCGGCGCGAGGGAGAAGATCCGTGCCGCCCACGGCGGCCTGATCGCCATGATCGTCGAGGCTCTGGCCGACCTCGGGCACGCCGAGCCGAGGCTGGCCGCCATGCTGCTGCAGGGTTCGGTGGACGCCGCGGTGCGCAGGATCGAGCTCGGGGCGGCGGAGGAGCCGGGCACCGTGGCGGACACCGCCGTGGCCATGGTCCTGCGCGGGGTGCTCGGCGCACGCGGCTGAAGGCGCGCGCCGGGCGTCGTCCCCGGGACGGGCACGCCGAACACCGGCAGCAGCCTGGAGGGCCCTCGCCGAAGCAGTGACGGTGGCAGCAGTGACAGGGGATCCAGGTAGACCCCACCGCGCCGAAGCCCCCAGTGCAGGCAGCCCGAGAGGCAGTGCGACGGCCCCGTTTCCGTCACCCCCACCGCCTGGCCCGCGGTCACCTCGTCCCCTTCGGACACCTCCGCCCGCACCGGTTCGTAGGTGACCCGAAGCGCTGGTTCCCCGTCCCCCGCGGTCCCGGCGACGTCGACGGAGACCACCCCTCGCCCCGCCACCCGGCCCGCGAAGGCGACCCGCCCCGTGGCCGCCGCCCGCACGACGGTGCCCGCGGGCGCCGCCAGGTCGACACCCCGGTGACCGGGCCCGTAGGGACCCGCGGGCGGCTCCCAGCCCCGTACGACGAGGGGCCGGCCGGCGATCGGCCACACGCGTCCCTCGTCCCGCGCCTCCGCGGCGGCTCCCGTACGGCCCGTCCCGGTCACCCCTCTCGCCCCCTCCGCTCTGGCCGGCGCGGTGGCGGGTCCTGCCACGGCGGGACCCGCCAGGCAGAGGAGCGAGGCAGCCAGCAGGAGGGCGGCCCACCGGATGGGTCCCATGAGCGGAGCCCGGGATCGCGGCGGCAGGACGCCCGGCCGTGCCCGGCGACGGGCCACCGAGCCCGGCGGGGCGGTGATCGCCGGAGCGGCACCCGGAGGTGCACCGGCCGAAGGCCCCACGGATGTCATGGCCCCCGCGGGACCCGTCGGTGCCGCGGGGGCCTTCACCGCGCGGGCCCCCACCGCCATCGGGGCTCGGACCGTGAGGGCCCGAACCGTCAGGGCCCTGACCGTGAGAGCCCGGGCCGTAAGGGCCTTCGCCGTGAGGGCTGCGAGACGCGGGAACGTGGTGACTTCCGGTGTGCGGCGCATGACCGAACGCTCTCCCGGACCCGGGTGTCCGTGGGGATCAAGGTCCGGATCTGTGGACGAGCGGGGCGTTGTGGACATCGCCGTCACCCGGCACCCGGCGGGTCCCGTACACTTCTTCTGGCGATCCGGGTCACCGGGTCGACTTCGCACGCCCCGCCACCTCCCTCTTCGCGGACGGTGGCCGCGCTCCTCGGTCCCTTGTGGCACGGCGCGTCGGGGCGTCAGGCGCGACAGCAATCCTGCGGTCGCGAGAACCGAGAACACCTAGGAGTACGGCCATGGCCGTCGTCACGATGCGGGAGCTGCTTGAGAGCGGCGTCCACTTCGGTCACCAGACCCGTCGCTGGAACCCGAAGATGAAGCGCTTCATCTTCACCGAGCGCAACGGCATCTACATCATCGACCTGCTCCAGTCGCTGTCGTACATCGACCGCGCCTACGAGTTCGTCAAGGAGACCGTCGCCCACGGCGGCTCCATCATGTTCGTGGGTACGAAGAAGCAGGCCCAGGAGGCCATCGCCGAGCAGGCGACGCGCGTCGGCATGCCGTACGTCAACCAGCGCTGGCTCGGTGGCATGCTCACCAACTTCTCCACCGTCTACAAGCGCCTTCAGCGTCTGAAGGAGCTCGAGCTCATCGACTTCGAGGACGTGGCCGCCTCCGGCCTCACCAAGAAGGAGCTCCTGGTCCTCTCCCGCGAGAAGGCCAAGCTGGAGAAGACCCTCGGTGGTATCCGCGAGATGCAGAAGGTGCCGAGCGCCGTCTGGATCGTCGACACCAAGAAGGAGCACATCGCCGTCGGTGAGGCGCGCAAGCTCCACATCCCGGTCGTCGCGATCCTCGACACCAACTGCGACCCCGACGAGGTCGACTACAAGATTCCGGGCAACGACGACGCGATCCGCTCCGTCACCCTGCTCACCCGCGTGATCGCCGACGCCGTCGCCGAGGGCCTCATCGCCCGCTCCGGTGCCGCCACGGGCGACTCGAAGCCGGGCGAGAAGGCCGCCGGCGAGCCCCTCGCCGAGTGGGAGCGCGACCTGCTCGAGGGCGACAAGAAGGCCGACGAGGTCCAGTCCTCCGCCGAGACCGAGAAGGACGCCGACGAGGACGCCAAGCCGGCCGCCGTCGCCGCCGAGCAGGCCGAGGCCGCTGCCGAGGCTCCGGCCGCGGACGCCGAGCAGGCCTGACCCGTCAGTCACGGCTGAATGACGGCGGGGGCCGGTGCACTGGCACCGCCCCCGCCGTTCACCCGTAGATCTTTCAGACTTCGAGAGAGAAAAAGACTCATGGCGAACTACACCGCCGCTGACGTCAAGAAGCTCCGCGAGCTCACCGGCGCCGGCATGATGGACTGCAAGAAGGCCCTCGACGAGGCCGACGGCAACGTCGACGGCGCCGTCGAGGCGCTCCGCATCAAGGGCCAGAAGGGCGTCGCCAAGCGCGAGGGCCGTTCGGCCGAGAACGGCGCCGTCGTCTCCCTCGTCTCCGAGGACAAGACGTCCGGCGTCCTGCTCGAGCTGAAGTGCGAGACGGACTTCGTCGCCAAGGGTGACAAGTTCCAGGCCGTCGCCAACACGCTCGCCGCCCACGTCGCCGCGACCTCCCCGGCCGACATCGAGGCGCTCCTCGCCTCCGAGATCGAGCCCGGCAAGACCGTGCAGGCGTACGTCGACGAGGCCAACGCCAACCTCGGCGAGAAGATCGTCCTGGACCGCTTCGCGCAGTTCTCGGGCGCCTTCGTGCACGTCTACATGCACCGCACCATGCCCGACCTGCCCCCGCAGATCGGTGTCATGGTCGAGCTGGACAAGGCCGACGCCGAGCTGGCCAAGGGTCTGGCCCAGCACATCGCCGCCTTCGCCCCGAAGTACCTCTCCCGCGAGGACGTCCCGGCCGAGGTCGTCGAGGCCGAGCGCCGCGTCGCCGAGGAGACCACGCGCGCCGAGGGCAAGCCCGAGGCCGCCCTCCCGAAGATCGTCGAGGGTCGCGTCAACGGCTTCTTCAAGGAGGCCACCCTCCTCGGCCAGCCGTACGCGCTGGACAACAAGAAGTCGGTCCAGAAGGTCCTGGACGAGGCCGGTGTCACCCTGAAGCGCTTCACGCGTATCAAGGTCGGCATCTGAGTCCGTCCGCGAACAACGGTGGACCCCGATAGGGTCTAGTGCAGTCGACGGCCGCACTCATGCCGGACGACCGCAGATCTGACGAGGAGGCCATTGCCGCTGAGGGACACCAGACCCACCGGCAATGGCCTTCTTCGTATGTGCACGAGGAGAATTTCCATGGAAAAGGGCGCGGACGCCACACAGGGTGACCACAAGCGCGACGACGGCACGATTTCCGGGCGCTTCATGCTGAAGCTGTCCGGCGAGGCCTTCGCCGGCGGAGGCGGCCTCGGTGTCGACCCCGACGTCGTGCACGCCATCGCCCGCGAGATCGCGGCGGTCGTACGCGACGGCGCGGAGATCGCCGTCGTCATCGGCGGCGGCAACTTCTTCCGTGGCGCCGAGCTCCAGCAGCGCGGCATGGACCGGGCGCGGTCCGACTACATGGGCATGCTCGGTACGGTCATGAACTGCCTGGCGCTGCAGGACTTCCTGGAGAAGGAAGGCATCGACTCCCGCGTCCAGACCGCCATCACCATGGGCCAGGTCGCGGAGCCGTACATCCCGCTCCGTGCCGTCCGGCACCTGGAGAAGGGCCGTGTCGTGATCTTCGGTGCCGGTATGGGGATGCCCTACTTCTCCACCGACACGACCGCGGCGCAGCGCGCACTGGAGATCGACGCGCAGGCGCTGCTGATGGGCAAGAACGGGGTGGACGGGGTCTACGACTCCGACCCGAAGACCAACCCCGGCGCGGTGAAGTTCGACGCTCTGGAGTACGGCGAGGTGATCGCCCGGGACCTCAAGGTCGCCGACGCCACCGCCATCACCCTCTGCCGTGACAACCAGCTCCCGATCCTCGTCTTCGAGCTGACCGCGGAGGGCAATATCGCCCGCGCGGTCAAGGGTGAGAAGATCGGCACGCTGGTGAGCGACGAGAGCACCCGGGCCTGACGGCCCGAAAGATGGACAACGGCCTGCCGGTCGGACACCGTGCAGGTGAGGACGCGACGCAGGATCCGACGATGCCGGGTCCGCTCAAGACACGCAGGAGCACGTGGTGATCGAAGAAATCCTCCTCGAGGCCGAGGAGAAGATGGAGAAGGCCGTCGTGGTCGCGAAAGAGGACTTCGCCGCGATCCGCACCGGCCGTGCGCACCCGGCGATGTTCAACAAGATCGTCGCGGACTACTACGGCGCGCTGACCCCGATCAACCAGCTCGCCTCGTTCTCGGTCCCGGAGCCCCGGATGGCCGTGGTGACCCCGTTCGACAAGACCGCGCTGCGCAACATCGAGCAGGCGATCCGCGACTCCGACCTCGGCGTCAACCCGAGCAACGACGGCAACATCATCCGCGTGACGTTCCCCGAGCTCACGCAGGACCGCCGCAAGGAGTACATCAAGGTCGCCAAGACCAAGGCCGAGGACTCCAAGATCTCGATCCGCTCCATCCGCCGCAAGGCCAAGGAGTCGCTCGACAAGCTCGTCAAGGACAAGGAGTCCGGCGAGGACGAGGTCCGCCGCGCGGAGAAGGAGCTCGACGACACCACCGCGAAGTACGTCGCGCAGGTGGACGAGCTGCTCAAGCACAAGGAAGCCGAGCTGCTCGAAGTCTGATGAACGACTCTTCCTGGGGCGCCCCGCAGGGAGCCGGTTACCGGAGCGCGCCCGAGATGGGGGCCGCTCCGGCGGGTCCTGCATACGATGTGCACGCCGCCCAGCAGACTCGGCCCATGCCCATCGTGCCGGACGTTCCCGACGCAGGTAGAGACGCAGACGACCGCGACGACCGGAACGGGGACGCCGCGCGCGTCAGCGGCCCCCTGTTCCGTGACGAGAAGCCGCAGGAGCCCATGTCCACCCCGATGCCGTCCCCGCCGCAGAAGAAGCGCGCGGGGCGTGATCTGCGTGCCGCCATAGGGGTCGGGGTCGGTCTGGGCGCCCTTGTCGTCGGTGGCCTCTTCATCGTGAAGGCCGTCTTCGTCGGCGTCGTCGTCCTCGCCGTGGTGGTCGGGCTCTGGGAGCTCACCTCCCGGCTCAAGGAGCGCAAGGGCATCGACGCCCCGCTCGTGCCGCTCGCCGTCGGCGGCGCCGCGATGGTGGTCGCCGGTTACGTGCGCGGGGCCGAGGGAGCGTGGGTCGCCATGGCGCTCACCGCCCTCGCCGTACTCGTCTGGCGGATGACGGAACCGCCCGAGGGATACCTCAAGGACGTCACGGCGGGTGTCTTCGCCGTGTTCTACGTACCGTTCCTTGCGACGTTCGTCGCGATGATGCTCACCGCGGACGACGGCGCGTGGCGTGTCCTCACCTTCCTGCTGCTCACAGTGGTCAGCGACACCGGTGCGTACGCCGTCGGCTGGCGTTTCGGGACGCACAAGCTCGCCCCGCGCATCAGCCCAGGGAAGACCCGTGAGGGCCTGCTGGGCGCCGTCGGCTTCGCGACGGTGGCCGGTGCCCTGTGCATGCAGTTCCTGATCGACGACGGGACCTGGTGGCAGGGCCTCCTCATGGGCCTCGCGGTCGCCGCCAGCGCCACGCTGGGAGACCTCGGCGAGTCCATGATCAAGCGGGACCTCGGCATCAAGGACATGGGGACCCTTCTCCCCGGTCACGGCGGCATCATGGACCGGCTCGACTCGCTCCTGCCGAGCGCCCCGGTCGTCTGGCTGCTGCTGGTGCTCTTCGTCGGCTCGGGCTGACCGCCCGGCCGTCATCAGCGACCGTGGGGGCCGCCGCGTCGTATCGGGGGCCCCCCCCCCAGGACGACCCCACCGCGGC
>NZ_JBHZCI010000012.1:0-12134 GCF_042755185.1 Streptomyces sp. NPDC059166
GCGTCCGGGAACGTCTGCGCCCCGGCCGCCTACTCCTGGATCGCGGGCTCGAAGAAGGTCGCCCTGTCCGGTGACGAGGACTCCGCGACCGTCGCTCTGCCCTTCCCGGTCAAGCACTACGGGGTGTCCTACTCCACCGCGTCGGTCACCACCGACGGCCTGGTCAACTTCCTGTCCTCCCGGGTCGGTGACTACACCAACACCGCGCTGCCCACCACCGGCGCCAACGGTGTCAAGGGCATCCTCGCCCCGCTCTGGGACGACCTGACCCTGGACAAGAAGTCCTCCGTGCAGACCGCGACCACCGGCACCAAGGGCCACCGCACGTTCGCGATCGTCTGGAACAACGCCGCCTACGCCGACGGCACCACGGGCCGCGCGACGTTCGAGGCCGTCTTCGACGAGGCCACCGCAGCGGTCACCTTCCAGTACAAGACCGTCGCCGACCAGGGCGCGTCCGCCACCGTCGGCATCGCCGACCAGGCCGGCACCGACGCCCTCCAGTACTCCTACAACCAGCCCGTGATCACCGCCGGCACCGCCGTCACCTTCACCCAGGGAGCCACGTCATGAACCGGACCTCCCGGCGGGGCCTGCGCCTCGCATCCGCGTTGGCGGTGGCAGGTCTCGCGCTGAGCGCGGCCCCCGCTGTCGCCGTGGCCGACGACGGCAACAGCGTGCTCTCCCTCACGGACGCACAGGCCGAGAAGCTCAGCGAGCGGCTCCAGCCCGACGTGTACGGCGACCGCACCGAGGCAGAGGCCCCGGCCCCATCCGGTGCGGAAGCAGGCACCGTCACCGGCTCGGCCCCCGACACCACGGCCCCGGACACCGCGGGCTCGAACACCACGGGTTCCGGCACGGCGGCCGCGGGCACCGACGCGCTCCCGGCCCCGACGGTCACCGCCAAGGGCTACTCCGAGGGCGTGACCGGCATGGCCGACACCGTCCCCGTCACGGGCACCCAGGGCGACTACTTCACCGTGCACGCAGGCGGGAACATCTCCCGGCGCACGGCGGACGGCAAGGAGACATGGACGCGGGACAACAACTCCCTGTACAAGGAGTGGGACGTCCCGGTCCTGTCCCCGCGCTACCTCAAGGAGCCGTACCCGGCCCGCGTCGTGATGGGCTTCAACGCCGTCACCCCCTTCTCGGCGGCGTCCGACGAGGGCTACACCACCGGTGACCTGACCGGCGACGGTGTGCCGGACCTCGTGTTCACCGCCGACGTGGGCACCTACCCGTACCGCCCGTTCGTCCACGGCGACAGCAGCCTGCACACGGGCACGTTCGTGACCGTCCTCGACGGCACGTCGGGCAGCACCCTGTGGACGAAGCTCTACGAAGGCGCGTACCAGATCAAGCTGGTCGGCAAGACGCTGGTGGTCGCGAACACGCCGTACTACAACACCTCCGCGTCCCCCAGCTCGACCTCCACGCTGACCGGCATCCGCTTCCACCACGCCGACGGCAAGCTGACCGAGGCGAGTTCGTGGACGTACGACACGGGCCTGTTCACGGGCGCCGCGTGGTCGAGCATCGAGTCCGTCGGCAACGGTCTGGTCGCGGCGTCCTGGAACAAGCGCAAGACATCGGCCACCGACACCACGGCCGGTCACACGCTGGTGATCGACACGGCCGACGGCAGCGTCGAGTGGCAGTCCACGAACCGGCTCTACTCGCGCCAGCTCCACCTCGACGCCACCCGGAAGCGGCTGGTCGCGCTGGAGATGTCCGATGTGAACGACGCCGTCGGGTACGAGATCGTGTCCTACGACCTCGCCGACGGCACCCGCACCACCCTGGACCGGCGCACCAACGCCTTCGCCATGGACCTGGAGGTCGGCGACATCCAGGGCGACGCGAAGGCGGAGTACTCGGTCAGCGAGGACACGCTCGACACGAATTTCCTGATCAACGCCAACACCGTCCGGGCGCTGAACGGCAAGGACGCCTCGGTGCTGTGGCAGCGCACCGTCAAGCGTGACGCCGACAACCCCCAGGACGGGCCCACCGCCTGGAACCTCACCGCGGTGGACGGCACTCTCGTCGCCAACTACCAGGACGACCAGGACTTCACCCACGCGGTCAACGGCCACGCCACCAGGTTCGCCCGGATCTCCGTGTTCAAGGGCACCGACGGCACGGTGAAGTGGGAGAAGCGGGGCATGGTCGCCTCGCAGGCCTGGGCCCAGCCGTTCACCCGGGGCGGCACCCAGCTCCTGCGCACGGTGGACACCGACCAGAACATCCACGTCTACAAGCTCGGCAACGGCAAGCAGGACTCGCTCACGCCCGTCCAGTCCCAGCTCTGGTCGGCCGTGCTGCTGGACGTCAACGGCGACGGCAGGAATGACATCGTCGCCGGCGGCCAGTCCCAGGGCCTGTACGCCTTCGACGGCCCGTCGATGGCCGCAGGCAGGAAGAAGCTGCTCTGGCAGACCACCGTCCCCGGGCAGATCCACCGGATCGTCAAGGCCGATGTCGACGGCAAGGGCGCCGACGAGATCGTCGTCGCCGCCGACTCCGCGACGGCCGTCGTCGACTCCACCACCGGCAAGGTGCGCTCGACCATCGATGCCAAGGGCCAGTACGTCTGGTCCCTGAGCGCCGGTGACCTCGACCATGACGGCAAGGACGAGATCGTCGTCCCCACCGACAAGATCCGCGCCTACGACGGCAAGGGACACCAGAAGTGGGCGTACACGGCACCGGCGGACAACGTCGTCTTCGGTGACGTCAGCATCGTCGACGGCCAGGTGTACGGGCAGTACGGCAGCCGGGACGCCTTCACCAACGACGGGCAGACCCCTGCTTCCGGCGGCAGGCCGACCGGAGCCGTCGCGGTGAACGGGAGCAAGGGAAAGGTCGTCTGGGAGGACGCCGACCCCGAGCCCGAGGGCGCGATGAACCTCTTCGGCACCGCGATGCGGGGCGCCGCCTTCGCCTCGAAGGAGATCCCCTACGCGGACGGTCACGCGGTCGCCGAGACGTGGCTCATCCGGAACACGTCCGGCAACATGGCCTCGGTCGTCGAGATCCGCGACGGCCGCACCGGCGAGGTGCTGCACTCCGCCGCCGCCGGGGGCGCCTGGACCCTGGGCAACTGGTTCACCGGCCCCGACGGCCTGTACATGGTGAGCACCAACAGCGTCGTCCTGTACGGTCCCGACGGCCAGGACCACCGCGCGCGGCCCAGCAGCTCCGTCCAGACCGGCGGCTGGCTCACCGGCCCGAACGGCGTGCGGTACCTGATCGGCGCGGGCGGCACCGGGTTCGACCTGATCGACCCGGCGCAGGTCAAGAACGGATCCGCCTCACGGATCGGCTACGGAAGCGTCTACGGCGGCCGTGAGTACGTCGCCGGCGACCTCGACGGCGACGGCACGGACGAGATCGTCTCGCTCAACTTCGACGGTGTCGGCATCGACCGCATGGCGGAGCTCGAGGAGGGCGGCTACTCCCAGCCCTACACCGCCATCCGTCAGCTGACGGTGTTCAGCCTGAGCTGACGGTCCGGGTCCCGCGACCCGGACGGCACGCGAGCGACGACCCCCTGGGCGGCTGCCCAGGGGGTCGTCGGCTCCATGCCTGCCGCCTGTCGGCTTCAGGCCCGCACCGCGGCGGTCGACCCCCGTACGACCAGCTCCGGCTGGAAGACGTACTCCGTGCGCTGTACGGGGCTGCCGGCGATCTCCTCCAGCAGTGCGCCGACCGCCGCCGAGGCCATGGCCTGGACGGGCTGGCGGACCGTGGTCAGCGGCGGATCGGTGAAGGCGATCAGCTGCGAGTCGTCGAATCCGACCACGGAGACGTCACGCGGTACGTCGAGGCCCCTCCCCCGGGCCGCCCTGACGACGCCGAGCGCCATCAGGTCGCTGCCGCAGACGATGCCGGTGCAGCCCTGGTCGAGCAGCGCCCCCGCCGCGACCTGGCCGCCCTCGACGCTGAACAGTGTGGAGCACACCAGGAGTTCGGCCTCCTCTCGGCCCATGCCGAGGACGGACACGGCGGCGTCGACGAAGCCCTCACGCTTGCGCCGGGAGGGCACGTAGCGCTGCGGCCCGATCGCCAGGCCGATCTTCCGGTGGCCCAGCTCCGCGAGGTGGCCGACGGCCATGCGGACGGCGGCCTGGTCGTCGGGCGAGACGAACGGGGCGCTGATGCGCTCGTTGTAGCCGTTGATCAGCACGAACGGCACTCCCCGGTCGGTGAGTGCCGCGTACCGCGACGGGTCGGCGGCGGTGTCGGCGTGCAGGCCGGACAGGAAGACGATGCCGCCCACGCCGCGCTCGACGAGCTGTTCGACGAGCTCGTCCTCGGTGGCGCCGCCGGGCAGCTGGGTGCAGAGCACGGGGGTGTAGCCGTGCCCCGCGAGGACCTGCTCCACGGACTGCGCGAACGCCGGGAAGATCGGGTTGGTGAGTTCGGGTGTCACCAGCCCGATCAGCCCGGCGCTGCGCTGCCGCAGCCGTACGGGGCGTTCGTAGCCGAGGATGTCGAGCGCCGCGAGCACCCGCTGGCGCGTGGTGTCCGCGACGCCCTGCTTCCCGTTGAGGACCCGGCTGACGGTGGCCTCGCTGACCGCCGCCTGGCCGGCGATGTCGGAGAGGCGCAGCGCCGGCCCGGTCCTCGGTGCGGGAACGGTCACACCGTCCACCACACCGTGGTGTCGGCGGGCAGCTCGACCGTGGTGCCGACGGCGGCGAGAGGGCCGCTGGCGATCAGCGGGGTACCGGGGGTGGCGATGCGCACCGGTGCGCCCGTGGTGTTGACGGTGCAGACGAATCCGGGGCGGCCCAGGGCGAGCACGCCCTCGGGGGCGTCCAGCCACTCCACGTCCGTGCCGGCGCCGAGGCCGCGGTGCTCGCGCCGGATCGCGATCGCGGCCCGGTACAGCTCCAGCGTGGACCCTTCGGCGCCGGTCTGCGCCTCGACGGAGAGCTCGCCCCACGCCGCGGGCTGCGGGAGCCAGCTGCCGCCGGCGCCGAAGCCGTACGAGGAGCCCTCGCGGGTCCAGGGGATCGGGACGCGGCAGCCGTCGCGGAAGCCGTCCTGGCCCTCCGCCCGGAAGAACGACGGGTCCTGGCGGGCCTCGTCGGGCAGGTCGGTGACGTCGGGGAGGCCGAGTTCCTCGCCCTGGTAGACGTACGCCGAGCCGGGCAGCGCCAGCATCAGCAGGGTCGCCGCACGGGCCCTGCGCAGTCCGAGGACCGGGTCGCCGGGGGTGCGGAGCTGGGTGCCGAGGCCGGGCGGGTTGGCGAAGCGGGTGGTGTGGCGGGTGACGTCGTGGTTGGAGAGCACCCAGGTGGTGGGCGCGCCGACGGGGCGCATCGCGGCGAGCGAGGAGTCGATGACCGCGCGCAGCTCGGCGGCGTCCCAGGCGGTGGACAGGTACTGGAAGTTGAACGCCTGGTGCATCTCGTCGGGGCGCACGTAGTTGGCGGTGCGTTCGACGGTGGGCGTCCACGCCTCGGCGACCAGGATCCTGCCGCCGGTGGCTCCGCCGGGCCCCCGGTTCTCCGGGTACTCGTCGAGGATGGCGCGCCAGCTGCGGTAGATCTCGTGGACGCCGTCCTGGTCGAAGAAGGGCATGACGTCGTTGCCGAGCAGCTTCAGCTGGTCGTGCGTGCCGAGGTCCGGCAGCCCCTCGGCCTTGACGAGGCCGTGGGCGACGTCGACGCGGAAGCCGTCGACGCCCATGTCGAGCCAGAAGCGCAGGATGGAGCGGAACTCGTCGGCGACGGCCGGGTGCTCCCAGTTGAAGTCGGGCTGCTCAGGGGCGAAGAGGTGGAGGTACCACTCGCCGGGCGTTCCGTCGGGGTCGGTGGTGCGGGTCCAGGCGGGGCCGCCGAAGATGGACTCCCAGTCGTTGGGCGGGAGTTCGCCGTCGTCCCCCTTGCCGGGGCGGAAGTGGTAGCGCTCCCGCAGCGCCGATCCGGGGCCTTCGGCCAGGGCACGCTTGAACCACTCGTGCTGGTCGGAGGAGTGGTTGGGCACCAGGTCCACGATGACGCGCAGTCCCAGCACATGGGCCTCGCGGATCAGCTCGTCGGCGTCCAGGAGCGTTCCGAACATCGGGTCGATGGCCCGGTAGTCGGCGACGTCGTACCCGGCGTCGGCCTGCGGGGAGGCGTAGAAGGGGCTGAGCCAGACGGCGTCGACGCCGAGGTCCCGGAGATACGGGAGCCGGGCGGTGACGCCCGCGAGGTCGCCCATGCCGTCGCCGTTGCCGTCGGCGAAGCTCCGCGGATAGACCTGGTAGATCACCGCGTCCTGCCACCAGCCGGTGCGGTGGCCCGGGGCGTCGTCGGACGTGCCGGTGGAGGGGGCAGCGAGGTGCTGGGTCATGTCGTCCCTGTGGGGTGTCTGGGAGGGGAGCGGCCCCGCCGGTACCGGGTCAGGGTTCCGGCAGGCCGCCGTGATGGTGCGTGCGGGCGTGCGGGGTGAGGGGTGTCAGCCCTTGACGGCTCCGGCGGACATGCCGGTGACCAGGTGCTTCTGCGCGAAGAGGAAGACCAGTGCGGCCGGGATCGCGATGAGCACGGACGCCGCGGTCATCGGGCCCCACTGGGCGCCGTACTGGTTGACGAACTTCTGCAGTCCGCCTGCCAGGGTGAGGTTCTCGTCGCCGACCATGAAGGCGGAGGCGTAGGCCACCTCGCCCCAGGCGGTGATGAAGGAGTAGAAGGCGGTGACGGCGAGTCCGGGCTTGGCGAGCGGCAGGATGAGCCGCCAGAACGTGCCGAACGGGGTGAGGCCGTCGACCTGGCCGGACTCGTCGATCTCGTGGGGGATCGTGTCGAAGAAGCCCTTCATCATCCAGGCGCAGAACGGCACCGAGATGGTGAGGTAGGTGATGACGAGGCCGGCCGGCTGGTTGAGCAGGCCGATGCTCGACATGATGTTGTAGATCGGCACGATGAGGACGGCGACCGGGAACATCTGGGTGACCAGCAGCGTCCACATCAGCCCGCGCTTGCCGGGGAATCGGAAGCGGCTGACGGCGTAACCGGTGGTGGCGGAGACGAAGACGCCGATGACGGTGGAGAGCCCCGCGATGATCACGGAGTTCCCGAACCAGGTCAGGAACTCGGTGTCCTTGATCAGGTTCGTGTAGTTCTCGAACGTCGTCTCTTTGAAGAAGTCCGTCGTCGTGGCGAACTTCGCCGGCTTCAGCGAGGTCAGCAGGACCCAGAGCACCGGGAAGACCGCGATCACCGAAGCGATGATCAGGGTGAGGTGCAGGGCCACGGAGGCCAGGGGTGAGCGCTCGCCGCGGCGCCGGGGCGTGCGGGCGGAGTGCCGGGCGGTGGGGGCCGTGACAGTGGTCACCAGTTGTCTCCCTGCGTGCGGAGCACTCGCCGGTAGACCACGGCGAAGAGCATCAGGAGTACGAGGATCAGCACGCCCCAGGTGGAGGACTGCGCGAAGTCGCGCGGGCTGATCTCGAAGGAGAATTTGTACGCCTGGGTGACCAGGATCTGGGTGGCCTCACCGGGTCCGCCGCGGGTCAGCAGGAAGATCACCGGGAACATGTTGAAGGTCCAGATAGTGGAGAGCAGGATCACCGTGGTGGACACCGGGCGCAGTCCGGGCAGCGTGATGTGGCGGAAGCGCTGCCAGGCGGTGGCGCCGTCCATCTCCGCGGCCTCGTACTGCTCCGAGGGGATCGACTGGAGCCCGCCGAGCAGGGCGACCATCATGAAGGGGACGCCGAGCCAGACGTTGACGGCGATGACGGAGAACTTCGCCCAGGTGGGGTCGTTCAGCCAGGGTATGCCGTCGATGCCGGCGCCGCCGAGGACCTTGTTGAGCAGCCCGCGGTCCTCGTTGTAGAGGAAGCGCCAGGCGAAGACGGAGACGAAGCCGGGGATCGCCCAGGGCAGGATCAGCGCCATGCGGTAGGCGGAGCGGCCCACGATGCGGCGGTTCAGGATGTTGGCGAGCGCCATGCCCAGGCAGAAGGTGATGCCCACGCAGGAGACCGTCCACACCAGCGTCCAGCCGAGTGTGCCGAGGAACTGGCTGCCCGTCAGCGCGTCGACGTAGTTGTCGACGCCCACGAACTCGTAGGTCGCGGGCAGTTCGTTGACACCGATGGACCGTGCGACGTTGCGCTCGTTGGCGTCGGTCAGCGACAGGTAGATGCCGCGGACCAGCGGATAGCCGATGATCACGCCGATCACGATCACGACCGGGGCGACCATGGCCCAGGCGTACCAGTGGACCGAGAGGGCCCGCCGGAGCTTGCTCGGTGGAGCGGATTGACCAGTACCGCGGCTCCGGCCGCGGGCGACGTCGTCGCCCGCGGCCTTCGCCACCGACTGGCTGGTGTGGACAGCCATCAGCCGGCCTGCCTTCCTGGGTTACTTCCAGCCCTTGAGGAGCTTGCGGTAGGAGTCGCCGGTCGCCGAGGCGGCCTTCTCCGGCGTGGTCTGGCCGGTGAGCACCTTGGTGTACTCGGTGACGAGCGGCGCGAAGAGGCTGCCGGTCTCCGGGATCCAGGGGCGCTCGACGGCGGTCTCGACGACGGGCTTGAAGAACTGGACGATCTCGCTGTCCGCGGCCTCCTGCTTGGCGTACGCCGAGGTGCGGGTGGGGAGCAGGTTCAGCTCACCGGCGGTCTGCGCCTGGGTCTGGACCGAGGTCATGTAGTCGACGAATGCGTAGGAGGCGTCGAGGTTCTTGGAGCCCGCGTACACCGCGAGGTTGTGGCCGCCCTGCGGGGCGCCCTGCGCGGCGGAACCGGCCGGCACCGGGGCGATGCCCAGGTTCGCCTTGTCGGTGAACTCCTTGCCGGTCAGGGTGTCGGCGACGGCCCAGGGGCCGTTGATCATCATCGCGACCTTGCCGTCCTTGAACGACGACTGCATGTTCTCCCAGCCGTCGGTGGCGTCGGTCTTGGCCGCGCCGCTGTCGACGAGGTCCTTGACGGTCTCGAATGCCTTGACGCCCTCGGGCTTGTCCACCGTGACGGTCTTGGACTTGGCGTCGACGAGGTCGCCGCCCTCGCCGTAGAGGAAGGACAGGAACCAGTAGGCGTCGTCACCGCGCAGGTAGAGGCCGGTCTTGCCGGTCTTCTTCTTGATCGTCGCGGAGGCGGTCTTCAGGTCCGCGATGGTCTTGGGGACCTCGACACCGGCGTCCGCGAAGATCTTCTTGTTGTAGAAGATGCCCATGGAGTCGATGACCTGCGGCACCGCGTACGTCTTGTCCTTGTACTTCGTCGAGGCCGCGGCCTGCTCCAGGAAGTCGTCCTGGTCCTTGAGGGCCGCGGTGCCGTCCAGCGGCGCGAGGTAGCCGAGGTCGGCGAACTCGGGGGTCCAGGCGACCTCGGAGCGGATGACGTCAGGTGCGCCGGACCCGGACTGGGCGGCGTTCTTGAACTTGTTCTGAGCCTCGCCGAAGGGCACGTTGACGTACTTGACGTCGACCTTCGGGTGCTCCTTCTCGAAGCCCTCGGCGATCTTCTTGAAGACCTTGTCCTCGCTGCCCACCGTCGAGGTGTCCCACCAGGTGACGGTGCCGGAGAGCTCGCCCGAGCTCTTGCTTCCGCCGGTCTCGTCGTCACTTCCGCAAGCGGTCGCCGCGAGCGCCAGGGTCGCGACCAGGGCGGTGGCCGTTATGCCACGTCGCATCTGAACTCCTTCAACTGCCGTACCGCTCCGTCGCGGCGCCGGGTCGACGTGAACGTAACAAGGATGAAAGACGACCGAAAGACCTTGCGGAAGATTTCTGCAAGCTCCGCTGATCGTTACATTCGCGTGTCCTCAAGGTTGCCGTCAAACCTCTTGACGACGGACCGGTTCACCATCCCGCGCCAGGCCAGACACCCTGTGCCAGTAGT
This sequence comes from Streptomyces sp. NPDC059166, assembly GCF_042755185.1. Taxonomy (NCBI): domain Bacteria; kingdom Bacillati; phylum Actinomycetota; class Actinomycetes; order Kitasatosporales; family Streptomycetaceae; genus Streptomyces; species Streptomyces sp. NPDC059166. The sequence goes on from NZ_JBHZCI010000012.1 coordinate 9,854, forward strand.
AGGACGATCCGACCGGGTCCTTCGGAAGGTCGACCGCAAGCTCTTGCAAGATGTTGCCGTCGAGTCGGCAGCGGCGCCGTAAGCAGGGGGCGGACTGCCTGAATCCCGTGCATGGTGGGCAATCCGACACGCGCCCGGTACAGTCCAGTGCCATGACCGCACGGCTTGCCGATATCGCAACTCAGGCGGGGGTCAGCGAAGCGACGGTCAGCCGCGTACTGAACGGCAAGCCCGGTGTCGCAGCGGCCACCCGCGAATCCGTCCTCGCGGCGCTCGACGTCCTCGGTTACGAACGCCCCGTCCGGTTGCGCCGGCGCAGCGCCGGGCTCGTCGGTCTGATCACGCCCGAGCTGGAGAACCCGATCTTCCCCGCCCTGGCCCAGGTGATCGGCCAGGCGCTGACCAGGCAGGGCTACACACCGGTTCTGGCGACCCAGACGCCCGGCGGGTCCACCGAGGACGAGCTCACCGAGATGCTCGTCGACCGCGGGGTCTCCGGCATCATCTTCGTCTCCGGTCTGCACGCCGACACCTCGGCGGACATGCAGCGCTACGAGCAGCTGCGCGCCCAGGGGGTCCCCTTCGTCCTGGTCAACGGCTTCTCCCCCAAGGTGCAGGCCCCCTTCATCTCCCCCGACGACCGGGCCGCGATGCGACTGGCGGTGACCCATCTCGTCGCCCTGGGGCACCAGCGCATCGGCCTGGCCGTCGGCCCGAAGCGCTTCGTCCCGGTGCTCCGCAAGATCGAGGGCTTCCACGCCACGATGAGTGAGCAGCTGGGTCTCACCGCGGACGCGGTGGAAGAGCTGGTCCAGCACTCCCTGTACACCCTGGAGGGCGGCCAGGCGGCCGCCTCGGCGCTCATGGAGCGCGGCTGCACGGCCGTGGTCTGCGCGAGCGACATGATGGCCCTGGGTGCCATCCGGGCGGCCCGGCGGCTCTCCATGGAGGTGCCGCGCGACCTCTCGGTGGTCGGATACGACGACTCCCCCCTCATAGCGTTCACCGACCCGCCGCTGACCACGATCCGGCAGCCGGTGACGGCCATGGGGCAGGCCGCCGTGCGCACCCTCCTGGAGGAGATCGGCGGCACTCCCGCTCCGCACAGCGAGTTCGTCTTCATGCCCGAGCTTGTCGTACGGGGTTCAACTGCCTCTGGTCCGGGCGCCGGCGCCCGTCGGTGACGTACAGGATGTGCGACCCCGGACCTACCGGAGGATCATCGGTCGGAGGGGGACGTATCTGGCAGACTCTGCGCCTATGGGTGAATCGCACGTGACCACAGAGGAAGACCGCACGGCGGCCACCCCGTCACCCGTCGCGGACGGTTCGACGGTGTCCAGCTCCACAAAGGCGGTCACCCTGTCACGCATGCGCCCCCGGCTCCCGTCCCTGCGCTCGCTGCGCTCACCCCGCCGGCCGCGCCTCTGGTTCGAAATCCTGCTGATCGCGGTCAGTTACTGGCTCTACTCGCTCGTGCGCAACGCCGTGCCGGAACAGAAGGCCGCGGCCCTGCGCAACGCAGACTGGATCTGGTCCCTCGAACACACCGTGGGTCTGGCCTTCGAGGAAACGGTCAACCGGGCCGTCAACTCGGTCACATGGCTGATCGTGTCGATGAACTACTACTACGCGACACTCCACTTCGTGGTGACCATCGGCGTGCTGATCTGGCTGTTCCGGCGCCATCCGGGCCGTTACGCCGCCACCCGTCTGATCCTTTTCGCCACCACGGCGGTGGCCCTGCTCGGCTACTACCTGTTCCCTCTGGCCCCGCCCCGGCTGATGAACGGCGGCGCCTTCATCGACACGGTGATGCTGCACCAGACGTGGGGTTCGATGGCCTCGGGCAACTTCAAGCACATGTCGAACCAGTACGCGGCGATGCCCTCCATGCACATCGGCTGGTCCCTGTGGTGCGGTGTGACCGTCTGCGCCCTCGCCTCAGCCCCCTGGGCCCGCATCCTCGGCGCCCTGTACCCGATGGCCACGCTGATCGTGATCGTGGCGACCGCGAACCACTTCTGGCTGGATGCGGTGGGCGGTGTCGCCTGCCTGAGCTTCGGGGCAGCCGTCTCCTTCGCCTGGTACGGCTCCCTGCCCCACCGTCTCCCCCGGCGGATCACCCCCGTACGCGGCCGGCTGAGAGCGCTGCGCGCGGCCCGGCAGCCGCGGCGCGGCCCGGCCGTGGCCACGGCCGCCGAGGGCGGTGCGGCCGCGGAGGGCGCGGCCCCCACCCCTGCCCGGCGCCCGTAGCCGGACCTGGTACCGCAGCCGGGCC
>NZ_JBHZCI010000012.1:12233-163468 GCF_042755185.1 Streptomyces sp. NPDC059166
CCGGGTGCCGCAGCCGCGTCCGTGGCCGGGCCCGGGTGCCGCAGCCGCGTCCGTGGCCGGGCCCGGGTGCCGCAGCCGCGTCCGTGGCCGGGCCCGGGTGCCGCAGCCGCGTCCGTGGCCGGGCCCCGGGTGCCGCATCAGGGCGCTTTCGCACCGGACCTCCGAACCGCAGCCGGGCCCTCGCACACCGGGCACCGGTGTACGAGGGCCCGGCCCCTCGCACGCAGGGCTCGTCGCCGTGCTCGTACCTCTTCCCGTGGACGAAGAGCCCTTCCCCGTCGAGGCCGAGGCCGAGGCGAGGGGTGGTGGTCCGATGCGGGATCCCCTGCCTCCCGCTCACCTCTTGACGCAAGGCCCATTCCGGACGAAGAATCTCGATCATCCGTTTGACAACGTTGTCTTACCGAAAGGCGCCCAGCGTGCCCGATGCATCCCTCTCCGTGGACCGCCGCCGGTTCGTCCAGATCCTCGGCGCGACCGCGCTCGCGGCGACCGTCCCCGTCACCTTCGGCACCGCGACGGCGAGCGCCCAGGGGCGCCCGGGTGCGGCGCCCGACAGCATCGCGGACACGTACTACCGCGTCCTGCTGAACCACACCCGCTGGTCCGAGACGCAGTGGGACGCGACCCGCGGCTACTACACGGACAAGGACTTCGGCTTCGCCGTGGTGCTCGGCAACGCGGTGCTGCTCACCCGTGGCCGCTACGACGGCGAGCGCGCCGGGGTCGACGAGCCGACGCTGCGCGCCCGGACCGTCGCCACCATCCAGCACTTCGCCGCGTCCAACCGGCTCACCGGCGGCACCCAGTGGGGCCGGAAACTCTTCTTCGACACGACCTTCCAGCTCTACTTCGTGCTGGCCGCACGGCTGCTGTGGGACGAGCTGGACGAGACCACCCGCGCCCATGTGGACACCATCGCGCGCGAGCAGGCCGCCTACACGACGGGCCTGGGCGCGGGCGACGACCCGGACTCCGGCAGCTGGACCCCGGACGGCCTGCTCGGCGGCCACGTCGGCGACACCAAGCTGGAGGAGATGGGCGTCTACGCGCAGTCCCTGGCCCCCGGGCTGGCGTGGGCCTCCGACGACTCCCGGCACGCCGACTGGGAGAAGGCGTTCGGCACCTGGTCGCGCAACGAGACCGGTCTGCCCCAGGCGGACCTGGTGAACCCGGCCCGCGTCGACGGCGTCCCCGTGTCGGCCAACACCGCCCGCAACCTGTACGACACCTTCATCGTGGAGAACCACGGATCCTTCGGGCCGCACTACCAGGAGGAGCTGTGGCGCACCTCCGGGCGCAACGCCGCGCACTTCATCACCGCCGGACGCCCGCTGCCCGAGGTCCTCACCGGCCAGCCGAACGCCGGACCGCTGTGGCGCACCCTGCTCGGGGTGATGAGTGACGCCGGCGAGCCGCTGATGCCGATGGTCGCCGACCGGGAGCACCTCTACGGGCGCGACGTCATCCCGCTGGCCTTCCTCGCCCAGGTGACCGGTGACCGTGCGGCGGCGCGGGCCGAAGTGGCCCTCGCGGAGAGGCTGGAGGCGTACCAGCAGTACCCGCCGGAGTACCGTCTGGCGAAGTTCTCCGGTGAGCCGAAGTACGAGCCGGAGGCGCGTGCGGAGCTGGCCATCAGCTACCTGCTGCATCTGTGGGCGGCGGACCGGGGCCGTACGGTCCGGCCGATGTCCTCGCGGGAACTCTTCGAACACGCCTCGGGTGTCACCGACTTCGGCAGCGGGCCCGGTCTGCTGTCCCACCAGTCGGCGGGCGCGTGGGCGGGTGCCGTCACCAAGCCCGGCTTCGTGAAGTTCGCCTGGCAGCCGGCTCATGACGACTGGCTCTTCCGGCTCAGCGGCCCGAGCCCCATGTTCCTGCCGAGCACGGCGGCGCAGGTGACCGGCCGGCACGTGCGCACGTACAGCCGGCTCCGCGACGGTTTCGACGGCAGCGCCACCGTGGTCCGTCTCGGCACGGGTCAGGCGGGCCTGACCACCCTGCCCTCCGGGGCCGTCGTCTACGCCACGACCGGTGTCGCCGCGGGCGAGGGGCACCTGGAGGTCCACAACCTCACCATGCCGGGCATGGCGGGCCTCACGGGATCCCGGGTCTACCGGTTCGCCGAGGGCACCGCCACCGTTGCCGCGCGGGACACCGGCCAGACCGCCGCCGCTCCTCGCGTGGACGAGGTCACCTTCGCGAGGGCGGAGGTCAGGCACCTGCGCATGACCGGCGTGCTGCCGGACCCGGTGTACGGCTACTCCCTCTACGCCTTCGAGGTCCGCGACGGCTGGGCCGGCACCGACCTGGCCGCTGCCGGGACGGCCACGGCGTCCTCGTACGACCCCGGCAAGGAGCCGGCGCTCGCGGTGGACGGCAAGCCCACCACCCGGTGGGCCGTGTCGAAGGCGGACCGGTCCCGGGCGGACAGCTGGATCGCCGTCGACCTGGGGGCCTCACACTCCGTGGACCGGGTCACCCTCCGCTGGGAGGCCGCGGCCGGACGCGCCTACACGGTGCAGGGCTCGGCGGACGGAGTCCGCTGGACCGACCTCTCCGCCTGGCCGGAGCCGGACGTCTCCAGCAAGGGCGGGTGGCTCGACATCGACGGCCGGGCCGGCCTGGTGGTACGGGATTCGGAGCTTCCGATCACGGTGTACGGCGACACGATCGTCCTCGGCGACGGTCCGGCCGCGCCGCTGCTGGCCGAGGGATACCCCTCGGCGTCGGCGGACGAACTCAGGGACCTCGCCCGCCGTGACACCCCGGAGGCCGACGACGAACGCGTCCGCGCGGCCCTGACGGAGGACCACCTCAGCCTGTTCAACCTCTCCGACGAGCCCGTCTCGACCCGGATCGCCGTCCCCGGGTCCGGTTCGCGCGCGGTCCTGTTCCACGGGACCCAGACCGTGACGGCCCGGGGCAGCGTCTACGAGGCCGCGATGGAGGCCTCCACGGCCGCACTGCTCGCCCCGCGGCTGGTGCTGAGCCCCGCGCACGGCGGGCGACTGCCGGCGGGGCTGCGGGCCGAGGTCGTCGACGCCGCCACCGTGCGGCTCACGGGTCCCTCCTGCGCGGTGCGGGTGACCGGCCAGGGGCACAGCGAGGTCGCGGTGGTCCGCTCCGGCCGCACCACCACCGTCACCGTGCGGGGCGCCGCGGCCTACCCCGCGGACGACCTCGCCCTCGGCGCCGTGGTCTTCCCGAACGCGCCGCTCCCGCCCGGGATGTCGGACCCCTCGGCGGCCGTCGACGGTGACCCGCACACGGCCTGGACGCCCGGACCCGACGGCCGGATGGTCGTCGACCTCGGCGCCGAGCACCCGGTCAGGGAGATACGCACCGAGTGGACGGGCGGCCGGATTCCCGGTCTGCGGGCGGAGTTCAGCACCGACGGTCTGACCTACACCCCGGCGGGACGGCCGGCGGGGCACGGCAGGACCCGGCAGCTCACGACTGACGGCACCGCCCGGTACGTGGCGCTGGCGACGGACGCGGGGCACCGGGGCGACGCCAGGCTGACACAGCTCACCGTGCGCTGAGCGGTACGCCGGCCCGGGAGCGGGACTCCTCAGCTGTGAGGAGGCGTCCCGCTCCCTGGGCGCGGCGGCCGGGGTGACGCGTGGGCCGCTGCCGGGCGGTCAGAACGCCGCCCCGTAGAAGCGTTCCTCGACGATCGCGCGGGCCCGCCGGGTGATCCGCCGGTAGTCCTCCAGCATGTCGCCCACATGGCCCGGCTCGTATCCGAGGTAGCGCCCGACAGCCGTGAGTTCACGAGGGTTCGAGGGGAAGGTGTCGCCGGGCCGCCCTCGTACGAGCATCACCGCGTTGCGCACCCGCGAGGCGAGCACCCACGCCTCGTCCAGCGTCTGGGCCTCCTCCGCCGGGATCAGCTCCGCGGCACAGGCAGCGGCGAGGGCCTGCCGGGTCCGCGTCGTCCGCAGGCCCGGTTCGGCCCAGCCGTGCTGCATCTGCAGCAGCTGCACCGTCCACTCGACGTCGCTCAGTCCGCCGCGGCCCAACTTGGTGTGGAGCGTGGGGTCGGCGCCGCGCGGCATGCGTTCCGACTCCATCCGCGCCTTGAGCCGCCGGATCTCCCGTACCGCCTCGTCGCCCAGCCCTTCCGCCGGGTAGCGCAGCGGGTCGATCAACTCGACGAAGGCGCGGCCCAGTTCCTCGTCCCCTGCCATGGGTTCCGCGCGCAGCAGCGCCTGGCTCTCCCAGACCAGCGACCAGCGCCGGTAGTACGCCGCGTACGACTTCAGGGTGCGGACCATCGGTCCGGTCTTGCCCTCGGGCCGCAGATCCGCGTCTATCAGCAGGGGCGGGTCCGCGGTCGGCAGCTCCAGGAGCCTGCGCATCTCCGTGATGACGGTGTTGGCCGCCTTGGCGGCCTCCTCGTCTCCGACCCCCTCGCGGGGCTGGTGCACGAAGAGGAGGTCGGCGTCGGAGCCGTAGCCCAGCTCGTGCCCTCCGAAACGGCCCATGCCGATCACGGCGAACCTGGTCGGCAGGGTCGCGCCCCACTGCTCACGGACCGCGGCGCGCAGTGCCCCGGAGAGGGTGGCGGCGTTCAGGTCGGTGACCGCGGAACCGACCCGGTCGACGAGGGCGCCGGGGTCCGGCTCGGCGGGGTTGTCCTCGGTGCCGTACGAGCCGATGAGGTCGGCGGCGGTCGTCCGGAACAGTTCCCGGCGGCGGACCCCCCGCGCGACGGCGACCGCCGCCTCGGCACCGGGGGCGCGGCCGACGGCGGCCAGGACCTCCTGCTCCAGGTGCTCCCGGCTGCGCGGGTTGAGCCCTTCCGGGTCCCCGAGGATGGCGACCGCCTCAGGGGCCCGCATCAGCAGGTCGGGGGCGAGCCGCCCGGCGGACAGGACGCGGGCGAGGTTCTCGGCGGCGGCGCCCTCGTCACGCAGGAGCCGCAGGTACCACGGGGTCTTGCCGAGTGCGTCGGACACCTGCCGGAAGCCGAGGAGCCCGGCGTCCGGATCGGCGGAGTCCGCGAACCAGCCGAGCAGCACCGGCAGCAGGGTGCGCTGGATCGCGGCCTTGCGGGACACCCCCGACGACAGGGCCTCCAGGTGGCGCAGGGCGGCGGCGGGGTCGGCGTAGCCGAGGGCCTCCAGCCGGACGACGGCGGCCTTGGCGCTGAGCCTGCTCTCCCCGGGGGCGAGCTGGGCGACCGCGTCGAGGAGCGGCCGGTAGAAGAGCTTCTCGTGCAGCCTGCGCACCACGGATGCGTGGCGTCGCCAGGCCCTGTTGAGCTCGGCGACCGGGTCGGTGCGCAGTCCGAGCGAACGCCCGAGCCGGCGCAGGTCCGAGTCGTCCTCGGGCACCAGGTGGGTGCGGCGCAGCCGGTAGAGCTGGATGCGGTGCTCCATCGACCGCAGGAAGCGGTACGCCTCGTCCAGCTGGGCGGCGTCCGCCCGCCCGACGTATCCGCCGTCGGCGAGGGCCTTCAGCGCCTCCAGCGTGGAACCGGAGTGCAGGGTGCTGTCGCTGCGGCCGTGGACGAGCTGGAGCAGCTGGACGGCGAACTCGACGTCCCGGAGCCCTCCGGGGCCGAGCTTGAGCTCGCGGTCCACGCGGTCCGCGGGGATGTTGTCGACGACCCGGCGGCGCATCTTCTGTACGTCGGCGACGAAGTTCTCCCGCTCGGCGGCCTGCCACACCAGGGGTGACAGCGCCTCGACGTACGCAGCCCCGAGCTCGGGGTCGCCGGCGACCGGCCGCGCCTTGAGCAGGGCCTGGAACTCCCAGGTCTTGGCCCAGCGCTGGTAGTAGGCGAGGTGGGAGCTGAGGGTCCGCACCAGGGGGCCGTTGCGTCCCTCGGGGCGGAGGTTGGCGTCGACGGGCCAGATGGTGCCCTCGACGGTGGTGTCGGAGCAGATCCGCATCATGTGGGCGGCGAGCCGGGTGGCGGCCTGCAGGGCGGCGCTCTCCTCCGCGCCTTCGACGGGTTCGCCGACGAAGATGACGTCGACGTCCGACACGTAGTTCAGCTCGTGTCCGCCGCACTTGCCCATCGCGATGACGGCGAGCCGGCACTGCGCGGCGTCGGAGGGTGCGTCGGCCCGCGCTATGGCGAGCGCCGCCCGGAGGGTCGCCGTCGCCAGGTCGGCCAGCTCGGCGGCGACCTGCGCGACGTCCGTCGTCCCGCACACGTCACGCGCCGCTATCGACAGCAGCGACCTCCGGTAGGCGGCCCGCAGGGAGTCGGGGTCCACCGCATCGGAGAGCATCTGTTCGAATTCGGGTACCCCGGGGTGCAGATCGGTGGCCTCGTAGGTGACCAGCACCTGCCAGTCACGCGGGTGCCGCGCCAGGTGGTCCCCGAGCGCCTCGGAGGCGCCCAGCGCCCCCAGGAGCCGGTCGCGCAGCGGCTTGGCGGTGACGAGCGTGTCCAGCAGGATCTGCCGCTCGGCCGCCTCCTCGGCCTCCACCAGCCGTACGAGGCTGTGCAGCGCCAGATCGGGGTCCGCGGTCGCCCCGAGGGCGTCGAAGAGGACGGGATCGGAGCGTACGGAGGCGAGCTCGGGAAGGTCGAGCAGTCGTTCGGCGGCCGACGGGTCGGTGAAACCGTGCCGCAGCAGGCGTGTGAACGTACTGCTTCTGCGTCCCGGCACCGTCGTCATCCCGTGTCTCCCTGCCCGCCGATCACACGTACCCGCTCTTCGAGCCTAGCCCGTACCGGTGAATCCGGAGCGGCGGGCGGGGGTGGCCGGGAAAAGGCACGGGCGAGCGAGGGAGGACCGCCGCGCCCCGTTGCCGGGGCAGCCGTGTCATGTCTGCGGCCTGGTACCGATGACGACGGTGGCGTACAGCTCCTCGGAGGCGACGGTACGCGCGGTCAGTCCTCTGCTCCCGACCGTCGCCTCGGCGCCCTCCGCCTGCCGCTCGCTGGTCTCGACGAGCAGGCTGCCGCCGGGGGCCAGCCAGTGGGCTGCCTCCGCGACGACCCTGCGCAGCACGTCGAGCCCGTCGCCGCCTCCGTCGAGGGCCACGCGCGGCTCGTGGACCCGCGCCTCGGCGGGCAGCAGCTCGACATCGCCCGTCGGCACGTACGGGACGTTGGCGAGGAGCACGTCGACCCTTCCGCGCAGGGTGGGCGGCAGGGGCGCGTAGAGGTCGCCCTCGTAGACCGTTCCGTGCACGCCCACGTTGCGGCGGGCGCAGCGTACAGCGGCGGGTTCCACATCGGAGGCGTGCAGTTCGGCCCCCTCCAGCGAGGAGACGAGCGCCGCGCCGAGGGCACCGGTGCCACAGCAGAGGTCGACCACGACCGGCCTCGCCGGGGCCAGCGCGAGGGCCTGGCGGACCAGGAACTCGGTGCGGCGGCGGGGGACGAAGACCCCGGGGTCCACGGCGATCCGGAGCCCGCAGAACTCGGCCCAGCCCAGCACGTGTTCGAGGGGCAGCCCGGCGACCCGGCGTTCCAGCATGGCGGCGAGAGCGGCGGGGCCGTCCGCTGCGGAGATCAGCAGTCGGGCCTCATCCTCGGCGAACACGCAGCCTGCGGCGCGGAGTTCGGCGACGATCGCGGAGGGGCTGAGGAAGGGTTCGGAGAGTGACACGCACGGAGCCTTTCGGGAAACCGATGAGCGCTCCGCGATCGCTCAGGCCGCTACGGCCACGCGACGGCGAGGGGTGAGCGCCCAGCCTGCTGAAGCGGTAATGGGTCTCACCTCCTTGGTCGGTCCCGGTACCGGGTCGCATCACCCTACCGGACGGGGGCGGGCGGGCAGCCCGTGCACGACGGAGACAGGGGGCGCCCCGAGGGGCGTTCGGCTCGCGAGGCACGCCGCGCCAGTCCTCCATCCGCTTCGAATGTTTCGAAGCTTGCATCGAAACTGACCAAAAGCGCCTGTTGCGCAGCCTTGCCCACGCGCCGCCCACTGGCCGATTTCCGCCCTTCCGACCCCGTTGGCGCACCGCGCCGCGCCTTCCGGAGAGGTCAAGAAGGGCCAACCTGAGCCGGTGACGACCGGGCCGTTGTCACCCCTGCCTCCTCTCCCTACGCTCGGGAGCGCTCCCACCACCGGTCCGAAATGCGACCGATCCGAGCACCTTCCCCTGCGCGCCTTCCGGAGGTCCCCCATGCGCTCATTCGCCCTACGCCTTCACAGACCGAGAACAAGGGCCCTGGCCACGGCGGCCGCCCTGTTGACGTTCGGCACCCTGGCCACCGCGTCCCTCACCCCGCAGGCGAGTGCCGCGAACGGACCGGCTGCGGCAGTCCTGGCCGGCCCCGGAGTCGAGGACGAGGGCGCCGACTGCGCGATACCCGCCCCCGGCACCCCGCCGACCGAGACGAAGCTGCCCGACCCCTTCAGGCGGATGGACGGCACCCGCGTCTCGACGGTCTCCGACTGGCGCTGCCGCCGCGCCGAGATCAGGGAGCAGGCGGAGAGGTCGGTCTACGGCCAGAAGCCGGCCAGGCCCGCCTCCGTCACCGGAACCGTCTCCTCGACGGGCATCACGGTGAACGTGACGGATCAGGGCAAGAGATCCAGCTTCTCCGCCAAGGTCGAACTCCCCTCCGGTCAGGGCCCTTTCCCCGCCGTCGTCGTCCTGGGAGGACTCGGCGCGGACACGGCCACCCTCAAGGCCTCGGGCGCGGCGATCATCAACTTCGACCCGTACACCGTGGGCAAGGAGGGCACGGCACGAAATGCCAAACAGGGCGCCTTCTACAGCGTCTACGGGTCGGGCAGCAGCACCGGGCTGCTGATGGCCTGGTCCTGGGGCGTCAGCCGCATCATCGACGTCATCGAGCAGTCGGGCGGGAGCCTGCTCACGGCGGACGCGACCGGCGTGACGGGTTGTTCGCGCTTCGGCAAGGGCGCCCTCGTGGCCGGCGCGTTCGACCAGCGGATCGATCTGACGATGCCGATCGAGTCCGGTTCGGGTGGCGCCCCCGCCTTCCGCGGCATCCCCGGGGAGAGCGGCGCACAGCCGCTGAGCAGCGCCTATTCCGAGCAGCCGTGGCTCGGCGACGCCTTCGCCCCGTTCACCGGAAACCCTGCCGCCCTGCCGGTGGACACCCACGAGATCATCGGGATGGTCGCTCCACGAGGCTTGTTCCTCATGGAGAACCCGCACGTGGACTGGCTGGCCGCCAGGTCGGGCAGTGTCGCCGCCCTCGGCGGCGCGGAGGTCTACAAGGCACTCGGCGCCGGGGCCGACATCAGCTACTGGTCGGACGTGCAGGACGGCACGCACTGCGCGGCCAGGGCGGAGTGGAAGGCCCCGCTGCAGCAGAGCGTACGGAAGTACCTGCTGAACACGGGCAGCGCACCAGGGGTGTTCAGGGTCTCCCCGCTCAAGTCCGGTGATCTCTCGGCCTGGAGAACCTGGCAGACTCCGGTCCTCACTTCAACCGGAGGCGGCCCCGGCGACGGTGACGACGGTGGTCCGGACGAGGGTGGCGGCACTCCCGTCTGCTCCGCCGCCTACCGCACCGTCAACAGCTGGTCCGGCGGCTACCAGGGCGAGGTGTCGGTGAGGAACGACGGCACCTCGCCGCTGAACGGCTGGACCGTCGCCTTGCCCCTGCCTCCGGGGCAGACGCTCGGAAGCCTCTGGAACGGCGTGCACACCGGCACCAGTGGCACGGTCGCCGTGCGGAACGCCGCGTGGGCGGGGGCCGTGGCACCGGGCGCCACATCGACCTTCGGGTTCACGGCCACCGGCGCCTCCGGCAGCGCACCCAGCGGCCTGACCTGCACCGCCTCCTGAGGCCCGACGCCTCCCCGGCACGCGGACAGCGGCCGGGGAGGCAACGGCCGGGGCGCCCCGGGGACGGCGGACGGCGGGCGCACGGCTCACCGGAACGGTCAGATGACGACGCGGTAGTGAGTGGTCAGCCTGCCGTCGTCGCCGAGGACGTGGAACGCCAGGCCGGGCGGCTGGTCGCGGTCGGCGGCGCTGTCCCCCTCCCAGGGCATGCGCAGGGTCCAGGTGACCGCGGGCCCCACAATGAGAGGACGGCCGGCGAAGGTGGATGCAGCCGCGGTGTGGGCGTGCCCCGTGAGGACGGCCACGACCTGCGGATGCGATCCGAGCAGGGTTTCGAGGTCGCCGGGGCGTTCGAGCATGCAGGAATCGGGCAGCGGGTGGTGGACCGCGACGGGCGGCTGGTGGAAGGCGACCAGCGCCCGGCTCTCCGGCGGCAGCCCTTCGAGCGTCGTGGCGATCCAGGTGAGCGTCTCGCCGTCCAGACGCCCTTCGTCCCGCCCCGGGACGGTGGCGTCGCACATCAGGATGGCGACTCCACCGATGTGGTGCACCTCGTTGACCGGTCCGTCGTTGCCCGGCTTCCCCAACAGCGCCTTGCGGTAGGCGGGCCGGGCGTCGTGATTCCCGGGACAGGTGAGCACCGGGAACGGCGCGGCCAGGATCCGCGCGGCCTCCTCGTACTCCGACTCCACCCCGTGGTCCGCGATATCCCCGGTCACCAGCAGGGCGTCCACGGGCCGGGGCAGGGACCGCAGATGGTCCATGACACGTTCGGCACGCCGGGTGGCCCTCTCACTGCCGTCCAGGTGCAGGTCACTTATCTGAGCAAGCAGTACGGACACCAATCCCCCTCTGACGGTTGTGCCCGATTATCCGTCACCGTCCCCCCGGCGGACCGCACCTCGTACGGTCACGGGGCCAGGGTGCGCAGCACGTCGAACTCGTTGCCCTCGGGGTCGGCCATGACCACCCAGCTCCGGCCCGGCCCCTGCCCCACATCCGCCCGGGTGGCGCCGAGGGCCACGAGCCGCGCCACCTCCTCCTCGGTGCCGGCGTCGATCGGGCTGACGTCGAGGTGGAGCCGGTTCTTCACCGCCTTGCCCTCCGGCACCCGGATGAACACCAGGGTGGGCGGCATCTGACGGGCCCTGACCTCCTCCACGGTCGGCACCCAGGACCCGATCTCGACCTGGCCCTCACTCCGCTCGATCACCTCGAAGCCCAGCACCTCGCACCAGAAGGCGGCGAGCCTCTCCGGATCGCGGCAGTCGACGGTCAGCTCGGTGAATCTGCTGGTCATAACTCTCCCTCGGTGAAGTGCTTCTGGGACTCAGTTCATGGGCGGCGGGGATGCGCCGGATATCGTCCCCGCCCCGGCAGGGCCGCCCGAAGGCGACCCCCGCCCTGCCTCCGCCCTACCCCTCCGCCGGCTCGACCGAGAACGCCCCCGCCGCGGCTGCCAGCACCGCCGCTTCCGCCGCGCGCCCCGGCAGCGCCGGGTCCGGGTCGGCCCGCAGGAGCACCAGCTCGTGGTAGACCGGCGCCGTCGCGGCGATCAGCAGGCTCCGGGCATCCGTGCGCCCCGGCGGGAGTTCGCCGCGCGCCTCCGCGCGCTCGACCAGGATCTCGCACTGGGCGTAACGGTCCGCCCACAGCCTCGTCTGGGCCCGCGCCGCCTGTCCGGAGTGGAACGAGGCAGCCATCAGTGCGGCCGCGAAGGACGGCCGTACGCAGAGGGACTCCTGGATCTCCTCATTGAGGGCGGCCAGATCGCCCGCGAGGGACCCGGTGTCGGCCGGCTCCCAGTCGATCTCGCCGGCCGCTTCGATGACGTCGACCAGCAGACCGCCCACGTCCTGCCAGCGCCGGTAGACCGTGGCGCGGTGGACGCCGGCGCGGTTCGCGACGCCCTCCATCGTGAGTCCTTCGTAGCCGTGCTCTCCGAGCTCGGTGCGGACCGCGTCGAGGACCTGGGCACGGATGCGCGCCGTACGACCGCCGGGGCGGCGGCGGTCGCCGGACGCGCCGTCCGTCGGGGCGGTGCTGCCTGAGCCGGCGCGGTCCGCATCCGCGCCGCCGGTGGTTCCGGGCGGGACTGTCATCGGGAATCCAGAATCCGGTTGATGGACACGAGAAGACCGTGCCAGCATATTAAAGCAACACCTGTCGCACTAGTGGCCCGCCGAGAGGAACCGCCTCACCGATGCCGCCCGTTCCCGCAGATCCCACCGTGCTCCACCCCATGCCCGAGCACCCGCGCGTCGTGCTGCTCAAGCCTCTGGTGAAGTCGCCGCTCGTCGAGGTGGGCGACTTCTCGTACTACGACGACCCCGACGACCCGACGGCGTTCGAGACGCGCAACGTGCTGTACCACTACGGCCCGGAAAAGCTCGTCATCGGCAAGTACTGCGCGCTGGGCACCGGAACCCGGTTCATCATGAACGGCGCGAACCACCGCATGGACGGCCCGTCCACCTTCCCCTTCCCGACCATGGGCGGCTCCTGGGCCGAGCACTTCGACCTCATCACCGACCTGCCCGGCCGGGGCGACACCGTCGTGGGCAACGACGTCTGGTTCGGCCACGGAACCACGGTCATGCCGGGCGTACGCATCGGCCACGGTGCGATCATCGCCTCCGGCGCCGTCGTCACCTCCGACGTACCCGACTACGGCATCGTCGGCGGCAACCCGGCCCGACTGCTGCGCACCCGCTACGAGGAAGTGGACGTGGCGCGCCTCCTCGCCGTCGCCTGGTGGGACTGGCCCGTGGAGCACATCACCGCACACGTGCGGACGATCATGTCCGGCTCGATCGCCGAGCTGGAGGCTGCCGCCGCCCTCATCTCCCCGGGCTGACCTGCCGGGCTCCGTCCGGCCCGCCACCGAAGCGTCACCAACAGACGAGTTGTACCCGCTGGAGGACAGACAGTCCGGGATCGATCTGGGCGCCGGCTGCGGAATCGGAGCAGGTTTCCCACTCCCAGGAACGAGCGGCGACGCGCCGGAAGGCCACGGTCGGCTTGCAGGAGGGCACCGATCCGACGCCGAACGCCCCAGGACGCGTGAGACGCCATGGGGCCACCGGTCCGTGACCGGCGGCCCCATCCGCCGAATCAGCGGGAAACCTGCTCCGACCTGCGGTTACAGCACCGGCAGCAGGTTCTTCAGCTCGAAGGCCGTGACCTCGCTGCGGTACTCCTCCCACTCCTGCTTCTTGTTGCGCAGGAAGTGAGGGACCGGTCGTCTGGCCTGCGGCCGTGGTGGCGACCAGTGCTGTGACCTGCAATGCAGGTGTCGACGGTTGTCGGCATTGGTCACCCTTGTGCACCCCCGGACGGCCCGGAGACGGCCCGGGGAGCGCTTCTACCGGAGGTTGAACCAGGGGCTTGCACCAATGCCTTCGGGGTGGCCGAAGTCTGGGTACAGCTTGCTGCTGCGGATCGTGAACCAAGGACTCGCGCCCATGCCCTGCGGGTGACCGAAGTCGGGGTAGAGCTGGTCGCCCTCGACTGTGAACCAGGGGCTTGCGCCAATGCCTTCGGGGTGGCCGAAGTCTGGGTACAGCTTGCTGCTGCGGATCGTGAACCAGGGGCTCGCGCCCATGCCCTGCGGGTGACCGAAGTCCGGATATGCCTTCATCGTGATGCCTTGCGCTCGAAAGTCGTCTGGACGCCTGAGGGGCAGGCCCCGGAGAACCTGCCCCTCAGCTCACTTGCCCTTCGGCTTGTGCTTGGTCGGGTCAACGAGCTTGTAACCCTGGCCAGCCTTGGGCGTCGGCGGAAGGGGCTTGCCCTTCACGGCCGTGACCTCGGTCCTGGAACCGGGGACCTTGTACTGCCCCGACTTCGGCGCCGGCGTGCCCGGCGTGAGCTTCTTGGCCATCCTGATCACCTACCTTTCGAGCTGGATACCACTCGATGTCGACCCCGCCCTTCTGAGGGAAGAGGGGAGCCATGTAGGGTCGTTGGGCGCCTAGGAACGCATCACGACCCCAGTTCGAGCAGGTACCGACCCCCCGTCAGTCCCTCCGACCTGGGGTCTTTCGTGCTGTTGAGAAGGATAGCGCCTCTTGTGACTCAAATGGGGTACGGGAACCACAACTTGTGGGCACCTCAGTTCATCCAACCACTACATGTGGGGATGGCTGCGAACCTTTCAGGCTATCGGCAGCCACTGACAGAGGTCGGTGCAGCGGTCTCCCCACTTCACCCACCACTCACCCCAGCTCCCATCCCGTCCGCCTTCGACCCACACACTGTGGAGCGGGCGTGGGTCAGGGCGTCAAGGTGGAGCGCGCCACTGTACGAACGACCTTGACGCCCTGGGCCGCGACTGCTCGGCTCTGCCTGGGTCGAAGGTGGTCGGGATGGGAGCCCCCACGACGCTCACCACGAATCCGCCGGCACCCGCGAACGGCGCCCCTCCCATCCCGGAGTCTGAGCGCCCCCGCCGGAGGCATGTCTTGAAGCCGCGGGCTTGGTTCTCGTCTCATGCCCCTCGGGCCTATCCACTGCGGGCGCGCGTCGGCGGCGGCAGCGCCGAGCGGGCCGAAGGCAGGAGCGCGGGCGCAGCCAGAGCCGGGAAGCGCGCCCGGCGGAGCGAAGCGCAGCCGGGTGCCTTGATGCCGGAGAGAACATCAAGGCGCTAAGTACGTACCTCGGGCACACCGATCCCGGGTTCACTCTGCGGACCTACACCCACCTACTTCCGAGCAGCGAGGGACGGGCCCGCATCGCCATGGACAAGGTGTACTTGGGCCGCCCGTCCGGGCCTCACGGCCCCTAGACGGCCCAGAGCTGATCATGACTGCGGGCGGGTCGCTCCGGTTCAACCGGGTAACCCGCCCGCTTAGCGCTCTCAAAGCCGCTGACCTGCGCTTACAGCACCGGCAGCAGGTTCTTCAGTTCGAAGGCCGTGACCTCGCTGCGGTACTCCTCCCACTCCTGCTTCTTGTTGCGCAGGAAGAAGTCGAAGACATGCTCGCCCAGGGTCTCGGCGACCAGCTCGCTCTTCTCCATGAGGGAGATGGCCTCGCCCAGGTTCTGCGGGAGCGGCTCGATGCCCATCGCGCGGCGCTCGGAGTCCGAAAGCGCCCACACGTCGTCGTCGGCGCCGGCCGGAAGCTCGTAGCCCTCCTCGATGCCCTTGAGTCCCGCGGCAAGCAGCACCGCGTACGTCAGGTAGGGGTTGGCGCCGGAGTCGATGGAACGGACCTCGACACGGGCCGAGCCGGTCTTGCCGGGCTTGTACATCGGGACGCGGATCAGCGCGGAGCGGTTGTTGTGGCCCCAGCAGATGTAGGAGGGCGCCTCGCCGCCGGCACCGGCGGAACGGGTTGAGCCGCCCCAGATGCGCTTGTAGGAGTTGACCCACTGGTTCGTCACCGCGGAGATCTCGGCGGCGTGCTTGAGCAGACCCGCGATGAAGGACCGGCCGACCTTGGAGAGCTGGTACTCGGCGCCCGACTCGTAGAAGGCGTTGCGGTCGCCCTCGAAGAGCGAGAGGTGGGTGTGCATGCCGGAGCCCGGGTACTCGGAGAACGGCTTCGGCATGAAGGTGGCCTGCACGCCCTGCTCCAGCGCGACCTGCTTCATGACCAGACGGAAGGTCATGATGTTGTCGGCGGTCGAGAGCGCGTCGGCGTACCGGAGGTCGATCTCCTGCTGCCCGGGGGCGCCCTCGTGGTGGCTGAACTCGACCGAGATGCCCATCGATTCGAGCATGGTGATCGCCTGGCGGCGGAAGTCCATGCCGACGTTCTGCGGGGTGTGGTCGAAGTAGCCGGAGCTGTCGGCCGGGGTCGGGCGGCTGCCGTCGACCGGCTTGTTCTTCAGGAGGAAGAACTCGATCTCCGGGTGGGTGTAGAAGGTGAAGCCCAGGTCGGAGGTCTTCGCGAGGATGCGCTTGAGGACGAAGCGCGGGTCCGCGAAGGAGGGAGAGCCGTCGGGCATCAGGATGTCGCAGAACATCCGCGCGGTGCCGGGAGCCTCCGCACGCCACGGGAGGATCTGGAACGTGCCGGGGTCCGGCTTGGCGATCATGTCCGATTCGTATACACGGGCGAAGCCCTCGATGGCGGAGCCGTCGAAGCCGATGCCCTCGTCAAAGGCCTGTTCGAGCTCGGCCGGGGCCACGGCGACGGACTTGAGGTAACCGAGAACATCGGTGAACCACAGCCGTACGAAGCGGATGTCACGCTCCTCAAGCGTCCTGAGGACGAATTCCTGCTGCTTGTCCATAGCCACATCCTTGCAGTTCAGACGGTCCGTGCACCACCGCCCCGGGGTAGGGGGACACCTCAGTATCACGACCCGGGATTTCACCCAGATTACGCACACGGTGTGAGAGAGAGCACGTGGCCACCCACTACGATCGGCGCCCATGGTGTGCGGGGCCTGTCGAGGTTCCGGTACGGCCCCGCGCGCACCCGTTCCACACGCTCCGCTCCCGTCCCTCCCTACCCCTTGGCAGAAGGACCCGACGACATGAGCTTCGACCGCAGGACCCGCATAGAGCAGATGCGTCACGCCGACCGTGCGCGCGACCGCCGCAACCGGGTGCTCGCCATAGGCGTGAGCGCCGTCGTGGTCGCCGGCCTGCTGGGATTCGGCTCGTACATGCTGCTGGAGAAGTCCGAGGCGAAGGAGCGGAGCACGGAGAGTGCGGCCCAGGACGCCAAGCAGGGCGAGGAGGACAAGGCGAAGCTCGCGGCCGAGCCCGTCGCCGGCGAGAAGTCCTGGGACGCGGAGAAGCTGACCCGCAACCACGTCACGACCGAGGTGACGTACCCGATGGAGCCGCCGGTGGGCGGGGACCACAATCCGGCCTGGCTGAACTGCGACGGCGTCGTATACGAAAAGGCCGTACCGAACGTCAACGCGGTGCACGCGCTGGAGCACGGCGCGGTGTGGGTGACGTACAACGCCGAGGCCCAGGACGCCGACGTGAAGGCACTCGCCTCCCGGGTGAAGGACACTCCCTACTCCTTGATGTCCCCGTACGAGGGACAGGCGGGCGCCCTCATGCTGAGCGCCTGGGGCAAGCAGGTCACCGTGGACGGCGCGGACGACCCGCGGGTGGCCCGCTTCTTCGCCAAGTACGTGCAGGGCGCCCAGACACCCGAACCGGGTGCCCCCTGCACCGGCGGGGTCGACGGGTGAGCGCCTCGGCACGCACCCGGCGGGCC
The DNA here is from genome assembly GCF_042755185.1 of Streptomyces sp. NPDC059166. Taxonomy (NCBI): domain Bacteria; kingdom Bacillati; phylum Actinomycetota; class Actinomycetes; order Kitasatosporales; family Streptomycetaceae; genus Streptomyces; species Streptomyces sp. NPDC059166. Next base: position 29,165 of record NZ_JBHZCI010000012.1, read on the forward strand.
CGGTGGGTGGGCGGCTCCGCCGTGGCCCTCGCGCTGCTGTTCGCGGGAGCGGCGACGGTCGCCTCCGCCCGGGGTGACGCCGCCCCTGAGCAGCCCCGCACCCCCGTCCCCACGGCCGCCTCGGCCGACGCGGGCTTCGCGCGGGACATGGCGGTCCACCACCAGCAGGCGGTGGAGATGTCCTTCATCGTGCGGGACGTGACGCGGGACGAGGAGGTACGGCGCCTCGCGTACGACATCGCGAACACGCAGGCCAACCAGCGCGGAATGCTGCTCGGCTGGCTGGACCTGTGGGGGCTGCCCAAGACGGCGCCCGACGGACAGGGCCCCATGGCCTGGATGCCGGACGCCCACGCCGGTCACGACATGGCGGGCATGGAAGGCATGGAAGGCATGGCGGGGATGGAGGGGATGGATCACGACGGTGCTCTGATGCCCGGCATGGCGACGCGGGCCGAGCTGGCGGCTCTCCGCGAGGCTCGCGGCGAGAAGGCGGAGATCCTCTTCCTGCAGCTGATGACCGACCACCACAAGGGCGGCGTCGCCATGGCCCGCGGCTGCGCCCAGCGGTGCGCCGTACCCGTCGAGAAGCGCCTTGCCGAGGGCATGGTCGCGGCCCAGCGCTCCGAGCTGGACCTGATGGCGGACATGCTCGAAGCGCGGGGCGCCGCTCCCCGCCACTGAGCGGAAGCCCGGGGCGGGGAACGGACGCGGAACCGGGCCGGATCGCGGGGGCGGACGCGGAACCGGGCCGGATCGCGGGGGCGGAACCGGCCCGGGAGGAGAGAGCACAGAACTGACACGGGGGAACGGGGGCGAAGCCGGCGCCAGGGGAACGGGAGCACGGAACCGGCCCGGGGTACGGGGGCGAGACGAGACCCGCGCCGGGGAAACAGGGCGTGGAACCGGCACGGGGAACGGACGCGCGGAACCGGTCCAGGGGAAACGGACCCGGAACCGGCCCGGCGGAACACGGCCCTGCGGAACACGGCCCCGGAACCGACCCGGCGGAACGCGGCCGCGAACCTGTCCGGCGTACGCCCGTACGGGTGGCGGTTCATACGCGCCGGGCCCCGCGTGACACCCCCGCCCAGGCCTCCCCGCCCGTGCGCACCATGACGCGCACGGGCGGGTGTCGGGCTGCCGTGTCCATACCCGACAGGGGTACGGTGCGCAATATGTCTGAAATGCCCTCTCGTCGCGCCGTACTCTCCTCCGGACTCGCCCTGGCGGGCACCGCAGCCCTGGCCACCCGCGCAGACGCCGTCCCACCCCGCCCCGTCCCCTCCGTACGGACGGCCGCCCCCGCCCGGGCCGCCGACACCTACGTCGCTCCCGACGGTCCGGAGGTCGTGGAGAGGGAGGCCGGACGGGGCACCGGCCCCCTGCGCAAGGTCTCGCTCTCCGCGGGCGCCTCGAACATGGAGCTCGGCGGCGGGCTCACCGTCCCGACCTGGGCGTACGGCGGCAAGCTTCCCGGCGAGGCCGTCAGGGTCACCGCCGGCGACATCCTGGAGCTCGCCCTCACCAACAACCTGTCGCAGTCGACCTCGCTGCACTGGCACGGCCTGGCGCTCCGCAACGACATGGACGGCGTCCCGGACCTCACCCAGAAGGCGATCCAGCCCGGGGCCTCCTTCACCTACCGCTTCGCGGTCTCCCACCCGGGTACGTACTGGATCCACCCGCACTCGGGGGTCCAGCTGGACCGCGGGCTGTACGCGCCGCTGATCGTCGACGACCCGAAGGAGCCGCTCGCCTACGACAAGGAGTGGGTGGTCGTCCTGGACGACTGGCTCGACGGGGTGGACGGGTCCACCCCCGACGCGGTTCTCGGCGAGCTGACCAAGGGGCGCGGCAGCAGCCACGACGCGACGGCGCACAAGAAGGCCGCCCGACGCGGCGCGGCCCGTGCGGACGGCGACGCGCCCTCACGCCTCCTGGTGGGCGCGAGCAGCGACCTGCTGGGCGGTCACGCGGGCGATGTCGCCTACCCCCACTACCTGGTCAACGGCCGCAGGGCGACGGACCCTTCGGTCTTCGAGGCGAAGCCCGGCGACCGGATCAGGCTGCGCGTGATCAACGCGAGCGGCGACACCGCCTTCCGCCTGGCGCTCGGCGGGCACCGGATGACGGTGACGCACACGGACGGCTTCCCGGTGCGGCACACCGAGACGGACACGCTGCTGCTGGCGATGGGCGAGCGGTACGACGTGCTGGTGACCGCCGGGGACGGGGTGTTCCCCCTGACCGCGCTCGCCGAGGGCAAGGACGCGTCGGCGATGGCCGTCCTGCGGACGGCGTCCGGGGAGCTGCCGCCCGCCACCGCACGCCCCGCGGAGCTGGACGGCGAGCTGGTGACGGCCGACAGGCTCGCCCCGGACGAGGGCGTGGCCCTGGCGGAGCGCGAGCCCGACCGGACCGTGCGGATGACGCTCACCGGCTCCATGGACGCCTACGACTGGGCCTTCGACGGCAAGCCCTACGACCCCGCGGTGCGGCAGCCGGTCAGGGCCGGGGAGCGGGTGCGCCTGGCGTTCACCAACCGGACCTCGATGTGGCATCCGATCCATCTGCACGGCCACACGTTCGCCCTGGCCGGCACGGCGCTCGGGGCACGCAAGGACACCGCGGCCGTCCTGCCGGGACGCACGCTCACGGTCGACCTGGACGCGGACAACCCGGGCCTGTGGATGCTCCACTGCCACAACGTCTACCACGCGGAGGCGGGCATGATGACGGTGCTCGGCTACCTCCGCTGAGCGGCTCCGGGGAAGGGGATTCCGCCCGGAAGCGGGCGGGACTCCAGGACATCGCGTCAGTCAGACGATTACACTGGTCCCGTGCCTCAACTACGTCTCGCACTGAATCAGATCGACTCGACCGTCGGGGACCTCGCGGGCAACGCCGAGTCGGTCCTCCACTGGACCCGGCACGCCGCCGGGCAGGGCGCGCACCTGGTGGCGTTCCCCGAGATGGTGCTGACCGGCTACCCCGTCGAGGACCTCGCCCTGAGGTCCTCCTTCGTCGAGGCGTCACGCGACGCGCTGCGCGCTCTCGCCGTCCGCCTGGCCGACGAGGGCTTCGGCGAACTGCCGGTCGTCGTGGGCCATCTCGACCGCTCGGAGCACGCGGCGGCTCGCTACGGGCAGCCTGCGGGCTCCCCGCGCAACGCCGCCGCGGTGCTCCACCGCGGCCGGGTGGCGCTGAACTTCGCCAAGCACCACCTGCCCAACTACGGGGTCTTCGACGAGTTCAGGTATTTCGTGCCGGGCGACTCGATGCCCGTGGTCCGGGTGCACGGGATCGACGTGGCGCTCGCGATCTGCGAGGACCTCTGGCAGGACGGCGGCCGCGTCCCGGCCGCCCGCGCCGCCGGAGCCGGGCTGCTGCTCTCCGTCAACGCCTCCCCGTACGAGCGCGACAAGGACGACACCCGGCTGGAACTGGTCCGCAAGCGGGCCCAGGAGGCCGGCTGCACGACGGCGTACCTGGCCATGACGGGCGGCCAGGACGAGCTGGTCTTCGACGGGGACTCGATCGTCGTCGACCGGCACGGCGAAGTCATCGCCCGCGCGCCCCAGTTCACCGAGGGCAGCATGATCCTCGATCTGGAGCTTCCGGCAGCCCCGGCCGAGGCGCCCTCCGGGGTCGTCAACGACGGGCTGCGGATCGACCACGTGGTCCTGAGCGGGGACCCGCTGCCGCCCTACGAGGCCGAACTCGCGGGTGGCTACGCCGAGCGGCTGGACGACGACGAGGAGCTGTACTCGGCCCTGGTCGTGGGTCTGCGCGCGTACGCCGCGAAGAACGGCTTCCGCAGCGTGCTGATCGGGCTCTCGGGCGGAATCGACTCGGCCCTCGTCGCCGCGATCGCCTGCGACGCGGTGGGCGCGGCGAACGTGTACGGCGTCTCGATGCCGTCCAAGTACTCCTCGGAACACTCCAAGGGCGACGCCGCCGAGCTCGCCCGGCGTACGGGGCTCAACTTCCGCACCGTACCGATCGAGCCCATGTTCGACGCGTACATGGGGTCGCTGGCGCTCACCGGACTCGCGGAGGAGAACCTGCAGTCGCGGCTGCGCGGCACGATGCTCATGGCCCTGTCCAACCAGGAGGGCCACATCGTGCTGGCGCCGGGCAACAAGTCGGAGCTGGCGGTGGGTTACTCGACCCTCTACGGCGACTCCGTCGGCGCGTACGGCCCGATCAAGGACGTCTACAAGACCTCCGTCTTCCGCCTGGCGAAGTGGCGCAACCGGGCCGCCGAGGAGCGCGGGCAGACGCCTCCGATCCCGGAGGCGTCCATCACCAAGCCCCCGAGCGCCGAGCTGCGCCCGGACCAGGTGGACACCGACTCGCTGCCGGACTACGACGTGCTGGACCGCATCCTCGAGCTGTACGTCGACCGGGACCAGGGCAGGGACGCGATCGTGGCGGCCGGATTCGACGAAGCCCTGGTGACGCGGACGCTGCGGATGGTGGACACGGCGGAGTACAAGCGGCGCCAGTACCCGCCGGGCACGAAGATCTCACCGAAGGGCTTCGGCAAGGACCGCAGGCTGCCGATCACCAACCGGTGGCGCGAGTCGGGCTGACAGGGGCCGCGAGGCGCCGGCTCGCACTCCGGGGACGGGTGGCCCACGGAGTGCCCGCCACCGGGATCGGCCCGGCACCCACACGACCGAGCGCCCCGGGTGCCGGCTTCGAAGTCGTCCACTGCGACGATCGAGTCGTCCGCACTCTGGGCGGCGGATCGTGTGGGCCGGCCGGTGGCCGTGCCGGCCCTTGTCCCGTCAGGCCCCGCTCACCGGCTCCTGCAGTTCGGTGACCCACTCGTCGTGGTTGTCGGGGCACTCCAGATTGATCTCCCGGGGGTACCCGGCCGAGCGGTAGCCGTGGGCGTCGATCCAGCGGCCGAGGGTCTGGACCGTGGGCAGAACGGACTCCATCGAGCCGTGGTGCATGATGGTCGCGGCCTGCTCGACCGGCGGCAGGTCCACGATCTTCAGCCCGTCGTTCTCGCCGAGGGGCGCCGAGACCTCGACACCCGCGTGGATGAGGATCCCGCCGTCCGGCGCGTCCTCGTAGTAGGCGACCCCGGGTCCGGTGGGAGCGACGCCTGCCGCCTCCAGACGCCGGAACAGCTCCTCGTAGAGCGGCTGGATGACGGGGCCGATGGTGTCGAAGTCCGACGCGACCGCGGTCAGTTCCGCCAGTCGCACGCTCGGCAGACCCTTCAGTACGACATCGTTGCTGGGCATCTGCCCCTCACTCTCTATCGAGCGGAGCCTCGCTTCGACCTGGCTCAGCCGTGCGGCTGCCGCCGCCATCGCCGCCTCCAGCTCGGCGTGGCGCAGCCGGAGCATGGCGCGCAGTTCCCCGGTGGTCACCTCCTGGTCCAGGATCGCCTGGACCTGCTGGAGGGTGAAGCCGAGGTCCTTGAGCGCGATGACGCGGTTGAGGCGGGCCAGCTGGGCGGCGGTGTAGTAGCGGTAGCCGCTGGCCGGGTCGACGTGAGCCGGCCGCAGCACGCCGGTCGCGTCGTAGTGACGCAGCATCCGGACCGAGACGCGGCCGTGCCGGGCGAAGTCTCCGATGGTGAACATGATGTCTCCGAGTTGACCGCCTGACACGGTGTGAGAGTCAAGAAGCGGCGCTCCCGCGGAGCTGGGCGCCCGGCTCGACGCCCGCCTGCCGCTACCGGCGCCGCGGTGCGTGGGGGGCTGGCGCCGCCCGGGGCCGGGCAGCTGAAGGCGCGACTCCGCCTGCCCGGCCCCGTAGCGTCTCAGCCCCGCGCCGCGCCGCTCTCCGCGTGCTCGCGCGTCTCGTGACGCGCGCCGGACGCCACCACACGGGAGGTGCCCGGGGTCCGGTCCATCATCCCCGCGGTGACCGCCACCGCGAGGCCCGCGACGGCGAGCACCGCGCCGACCAGGGCCGGGGAGGTCCAGCCCCAGCCCGCCGAGATGGCGACTCCGCCGAGCCATGCCCCGCCCGCGTTGGCGAGGTTGAAGGCCGAGTGGTTCGAGGCGGAGGCCAGCGTCGGGGCGTCCTTGGCCTTCTGCATCACGAGCATCTGGAGCGGTGTGGTCGTCATGAAGCCGATGCCGCCGAGCAGCACCACCATGACCAGCGCGGCCCACCGCACATGGACGGCGAAGGGGAAGACGACCAGCACGACCGCCAGTGCGGCCAGCGAGCCGTAGAGGGTGGGTCGCAGCGCCCGGTCGGTCAGCGGTCCCGCCGCCAGGGCCCCGAGGGTCATCCCGATGCCGAAGAGCGCGAGTACGAGCGTCACCGAGGACTCGCCGAAGCCCATCACCTCGGTCGTCATGGACGAGAGGTAGGAGTAGACGGCGAAGACGCCGGCGAAGCCGAGGACCGCGGTGAGCAGGCCGAGCACCACCTGCCGGCTGCCGAGCGCGCTCAGTTCACGGCGCACGTTCTGATGGGCCTCGACGGGGATCTGCGGGACGAGACGGGCCAGCGCCGCCATCGCGGCCAGGCCGATCACGGCGACCACCATGAACGTGGCACGCCAGCCGAGGTGCTGCCCGAGCAGGGTGGCCGCGGGGACTCCGACGATGTTGGCCACGGTCAGGCCGAGGAACATGGTGGCGACCGCTCGTGCCTGACGGCCGTCCGGCACGAGGCGGGCGGCGACGACCGCGCCGACGCCGAAGAAGGCGCCGTGCGGGAGTCCGGCGAGGACCCGGCCGGCGAGCAGCCAGCCGAAGCCGGGGGCGAAGGCGGAGGCGAGGTTGCCGACGGTGAAGACGGCCATCAGCAGCAGGAGCATCCGCTTGCGCGGGATCCTGGAGCCGAGGCCGGTGAGCAGCGGGGCACCGAGGACGACGCCGATCGCGTACGCCGATACGAGGTATCCGGCGGTGGGTACGGACGTTCCCAGATCGTCCGCGACGTTGGGCAGCAGGCCCATCATCACGAACTCGGTGGTGCCGATGCCGAAGGCGCTCACAGCGAGGGCGAGCAGGGCCAGGGGCATGGTGGGTGACCTTTCGGGCGAGGGCCGCCCGGAGCGTTCCGCCCGGGTGGCGTGGGTGTCTGAGTGTCTGTGCGGGAGCGTCGGCTTCATCGCCGCGACGAGTTATGTTTCCCGTCGGAACAAAGTCTCTCAGACGTTTTATGCCCGGACGTGAACCAGCCGTTGCCGAACGGTGTGACATAGGCGTCACTCCGCGGCGTCCACCCCTTCGGCGACCGGAATCGATCCCTGTACCGGAGGAAACGCACATCCCGCACGGTCCGAGGCTCGGTCGTGCGGGAGAACGGCGAGGCGCCGGACCCCGACGAGCGGGCCCGGCGCCTCGGCGGCGATCAGCCGGCGAGTGGATACTCCGTACCTGACGGGCGCTCCCTGAGTTCGGCCCGGCGGACCTTTCCCGACGCCGTGCGCGGCAGGGAGGCCGCGAACTCCACCGACCGCACCCACTTCTCGGGCGGCAGATCGGCGCAGGCCCGGCTCAGCAGCTCACGTGCCGTACCAGCGGAGGCGGGGTGTCCCGGGGCCAGGACGACGTACGCCTTCGGAGCCCACAGGCCGACCGGGTCGGGCACCGGGACGACGGCCGCATCGGCCACCGCGGGGTTGCCGCGCAGCACTTCCTCCAGCTCGCGAGGGGAAATGCGGTGATCGAAGGACTTGAACATGTCGTCCGCCCGCGCCAGGTAGTGCAGGGAGCCGTCGGCGTCACGTACGGCCAGATCCCCCGTGTGGTAGTAGCCGCCGGCCATCGCCTCCGCCGTGCGAGCGGTGTTCCCGACGTATCCCCGCATGACACCGAGGGGCGACGTGGCCAGGTCCAGGCAGATCTCCCCGGGAACGCCGTCAGGGACGGGCGTGCCCGACTCCGGGTCGACCAGGACGACGCTGTAGCCGGGCAGCGGATGTCCCATGCTGCCCGGTACCGCATGCCCGCCGGGCGTGTTGCCGATCTGCGCGGTTGTCTCCGTCTGCCCGTATCCGTCGCGCAGGGGGATCCCCCATGACTGGGCGACCCGCTCGATCAGGGCCGGCTCCAAGGGCTCGCCCGCCGCTACGGCCTCTCTCAGAGCCGGCGGACGCTCACCCAGTCCAAGACCCGCCAGCGCGCGCCAGACGGTCGGCGGGGCACAGAAGGTGGACACACGGCGGCTGCGCAACGCGTCGAGGATGTCGGCGGGGCTCGACCGCGCCGCGTCGAGAGCGAGCACCGTGGCCTCCGCGTTCCAGGGGACGAAGAACGAACTCCAGGCATGCTTGGCCCAGCCCGGTGCGGAGATGTTCAGGTGGACGTCGCCCGGCTGGACACCGTTCCAGTACATGCCCGACAGATGACCGACGGGATAGCTGGTGTGGGTGTGTTCCACGAGTTTGGGCTTCGATGTGGTGCCCGACGTGAAGTACCGGAACAGCGGGTCGTCCGCCCGGGTGGGACCGTCCGGCACGAAGACGTCGGACGCCTGCCCGAGGCTTTCGTAGGGCAGCCAGCCCTCCGCCTCGCCACCCACGACGATGCCGGTCCATCCTCTCGGGATGCCGTTGAACCGGTCCGTCAGCGACGCCTCGGCGATGACATGGCTCACCCCACCCCGCTCAACCCGGTCCGCGAGTTCCGCGTGGGTGGCCGTCGTGTAGGTGGGGATGACGATCACGCCGGTCTTGACGGCGGCCAGCATGGTCTCCCATACCTCGACCCGGTTTCCCAGTATCAGCAGCAGGACGTCGCCCCGTCGCACACCGATGGCGCGCAGGGAGTTGGCGAGCCGGGCGGAGCGGCGTGCCAGTTCGCCGAATCCATGGACTTCGTCGCTCTCCGGGCCGCCCGGGCCGACGATCCGCAGCGCGGGCACGCCGGTACGGGTGGCGACCGTGTCGAAGTGGTCGAGCGCCCAGTTGAAGAACTCCGGCCGGGGCCAGCTGAATTCAGCGACGGCCTTCGCGAGATCGGTCCGGTGCGCGAGCAGGATGTCCCTGGCACGCAGGAACTCCCCCGCGGCGGAGTCGTCCCCGCGCCCCTCACCGTTCCGTTCCCGGCTCATGCGGGCTCCCCCTCACGGACGGGCGAAGGTGTACGACCGTGAGCCGCGGGCCGCCGGCCGGCGGTCGCCTGCCGGGGCAGTCGGACCACGGTCTCCGGGCGAAGCGCGTCCGCCGCTATCGCGTCGGCGTCCCGGTAGAAGAGGGTGCCGACACCCGGGCGGCTGCTGCCGACCTGGGTGAACCAGCGGGTGTGCTCGGTGGGGATACCGAGGGCGTACAGGCCGGACCGGATCCGTCCGTCGGCGTCCACGACCCGGAACGGACTGACCGTGACGTCCATGCCGCCGGTCACATGGCGGTGCCCGTCCGGCCCCTCGATCACATGGGCGCGTACCAGTCCCTCGTCCACCAGTTGCCGGGTCAGCGAGGACGTGTCACGCCGCAGGTCAGGGGTGGGAATGCGGGCGTCGACCAGGGTCTGGGCGATGCGCTCCGAACCGTGGACACGAGGGGACGCGATCCGGAAACCCCCTGCCTCCGGTGCCGGCTCGAAGAAGGTCTCCGGTCCGGCGACCTCGACGACACCCTGTGTGATCAACGCCCTGAGCTGCTCCACGCGGGCCATCGGAGGGCCCGCCGACAGGAGGGCGTTGACGGGCAGGAAGCGGCCGTGGAAGAACTCGGTGTGCGAAGCGGGCAGAAGTCCACCGTGGTCGACGGCCTGCCGGACCACGTTGCGGATGTCCCGGAGCACATCGAGCGCCGCCTTCAACGGTCCGTCGAGCGTGCCGAGTTCGGCTGCGGCAAGGTCCTCGTCCATCACCTTCAGCAGATGCGCACGGAAGTCCTCGGAGGACTCGAAGACCTGCCCGGCGAACGGACGGGCGAGCGCGTCCAGGTCCACCGGCTCGACATCGCCGAGCCCGGCCCGCTCCAGCAGGGCTCCGGGGTCACCGCCCTCCCGCAGCACCCGCGCGTGTTCCCGGGCGAACTCCTCCGCGGCGGCCGGACCCTGGGACCGGCGTACCAGGGTGGTGCAGTGGACGTGGTCGATCTCCGCGCGGAGCAGCGGCAGCACGTCGTGCTCGAAGTCGAGCTGTTCGCTGCCGTTCAGAGCCAGGCGGGCCGCCCGGGCGCGTCCGAGCGCGTCCGGGGTCAGGAAGAGTGCGCGATGGCTGTGGTGCGGAGGTTTCTGGTTGCGCCCGCGTGCGGGGATAGGCAGACCACTGCGTGATCCGGCGACGATCAAGGGCTCCCGGCCGCTCGGCAGGTAGCGGAGCACACCGTCCGGTCCGGTGGCGAACCGGCCGCCCCGCCCCACGGTCAGGGCGAGCATCACATCGTAGAAGGAGAGGCCGAGACCCTTGACCCCGACCACGCTTCCGGCCGGGATGTCGTTCTCGCCGAGGGGCATGTCCGCCGCCGAGTCACCACAGAGGTAACGGGTTCCCGGGGTCGTCACGGAGAAGTCGAGCATCTCGCGTTCGAATTTCCCCGGTGTGTTGACCGGGTGGCCGGTGGCCAGGACCACGCGGTCCGCCTTCAGGGAACCGGCGTCGCCGATACCGAGGTGGTATCCGCCGCCCTCCGCCGGCCGCAGCGAGGTGACCCTGCCGGTCACCGGAACGAATTCCACGTGGGCGGGCAGAGCCGCCACGACGGTGTCGAGTACATGGACGAGGTAGCGACCGTAGCGGACCCTGGAAGCGTAGTCGTCGGGGCCGAGGAGTTCCTCTCCGGCCTCCTGTGCCCGGCGCGCTATCCATTCGCCCAGCGAAGGGCCGGCACCGGGACGGTCGGGGCCGTCGTCCATGTCGCCCGAGTACATGGTCACCTGACTGACCACGGTGTTCATGGTGAACCAGTCGTCCTGATCGGTGCGCCAGACGCGGCCGGCACCGATCTCGGTGGCATCGATCAGGTGGACACGAATGGGCCGGGGCCGGCCGGCCGTCTGCTCGGCCTCGGCCGCGGTCCGCACGGCGAGCCGCTCCAGCACGGAGATGCCCCTGGGGCCGCTGCCGATGACGGCGATGACGAGAGGAGGTGTATCGGACGGGAATCCGGACACAGCTACTTCCTTACGGTGAGGAGTGATACGCGAGTGCGGTCAGCCGGATGCCTGGTGCCTCTCCACGGCGTGACGACGCTCGCCGAGGGCGGCCCGGTCGAAGGATTCCTGGGTGTACGAGAGCATGCCGAGCAGGTCGTCGGCCCGCAGCCGCCCTTGTCCGGGCGCGGGCGTGGCGCGGAGGGGCATGGCGCCCGTGGAGTGCCACTGGAGCGCACCGCGGGTGTCGATGTAGCTGCGGGACCGGTTGGCGTTGTCGGCGTGCAAGCAGTACGGCACGTCGAGCAGTCCGCGCCGGAACGCCCCTGCCAGGGCCCGCCCGGTGTCGGGGTGCAGTTCCAGGACCGCCTCCACCAGGGCGCGCGCCTCGGCCAGCACGCCGAACTCCTGATCCACCGCCGCGACGGGGCCGTCGCATCCGGCGGCTGCCAGGGCCGCCTCCTCCAAGGCGCGCACGTTGTCCCCGATGGTGGGGATCCGGTGCGCCTCGGCGGGCGTCTTGACGATCATGCGCTCGGTGCCGGTGATCACCGCCAGGCGGGCACTCTCGCGCAGCAGCCCCAGCGCGCCTTCCGTGGTCCGGGGGAACACGCCCATGTACGTGTAGAGGACGACATGCCAGTCGATGCCGCCCAGGAACTCGCCGGCCAGCGTCCGCAGCGCGAGCAGCGCCTCGACGTCCTGCGCGTGGTGGGTCTGCTGGGCGTAGCTCAGCGACACGCTGCGCAGTCCGCGCTGCCGGAAGAAGACGCCTTCGAGGACGGAGAGCGCGACCAGGAGCCCGGGCGGACAGAGCTGCCCGAGCATGCAGCCGCCGAAGCTCTCCAGATGGGTTCCGGGCCGGGACGCGAGCAGTTCGCAGCTGCGTGCCCACGCGTTGACGGAGTCGTCCAGCGGTGTCCTGCTGTACGGCAGGCAGTAGGACACCGGCCCGCCCTCGGTCGCGTCGAGGCCGGCGTCCAGAAGCGCCTCGATGATCCGGTGCGGGTTCGCGGAGCCGTGCCGTACCTGGATCGCGAAGCCGGATCCGGTGAGCGGAGCGGTCAGTTCACGCGTCACGACCGGGCCATGGGCCACGATCGGATAGCCGTTGAGGTCCGTGCCGTCGGCGAGCGCCCGGCGCGCCGACTCGTTGTCACCGACCCGGGTGTAGCTGTCGATCGTGAGCGTACCCACGGTCCGTGCGCGCGCCTCCTTCACCGCGTGCATGCCTTCGCGCATCCTGGGGAGGTCGGCGAAACCCATCCGGGGCTGCACGACGAGCTCTCCCGCCCTCACGCCCTCGGCCACCGCTGTGGCGAACGTCCCTTTCTCCGTCGTGACCGGCCGCACGCCAGGTGAGTGCCGTACGGGGCGTTCCACCACCGTCACCGTGCTCCTGCCGCAGCGAGCGCGGGCCGTCCGGACCGGGCGAGATAGTTCCGGAACTCGGTGACCGAGGAGGCGTCCTCGAAGACCGCGTCGAATCCGGCCTCGACCAGCTCGGGCCCGCAGGGTTCGGCGTCGGGCCCGCGTACGCCCAGCTTCCCGCCGATCACGACGCGCAGGTCCCGCAGGTCGGGCTGACTGCGCAGCCGGCGCACCGCACGCGCGCCGTCCAGCGCGCCGTGTCCGTTGACGCTGCTGATGACGACGAGGTCAGGGCGGACCCGCCTGCACTCCTCGATGAGGAGTTCGTCCGGGACGCAGGACCCGATGTTCGTCACATCGTGTCCCATCTCCTCCAGGAGAAGCTGGAGGAAGACGAGGTTCCAGGTGTGGGAGTCGGAGGAGACGCTGGAGACCAGGACCCTGCGGCCGCCGGGCTCGCCGGAGGCGAAGGGGACCGTCGCCTGTTCCGCGTGGGTCGGGCCGTGCGGAGTCTGGAGGCTGTACGTGGACAAGGAACCGCTCTCTTCGGATCGACGGGAGGAGGTGTGGTGCCTGGCGGAACGCCGGTGGTGCGACCGGGCGGGCGGGCCCGGCGGCGGGAGACGCGCCCCCTGCCCGCACCGGTCAGGGGGCCGCGGTGACGCCGACCGGGCGCAGCGGCCTCTGCGGGGTACGCGCGGCAACGGGCGCGGTGCGGATCGCCAGCACCGTGCAGCCCGTGCGGCTGGACATCTGGTGTTCGGTCCCAGGCCCCTCAACCACAAGGTCGCCCTTCACATACGAGATGCCGTCGCTGTGGTCGAGCACTCCGTCGAGGACCAGCATCAGTTCCTGGCCGAGGTGCTCGTGGAAGTCTCCGTGCGCACCCGGCGGGAAGCGCAGGAGCAGGCCGACCGAATTCTCCCCCTTCGCTTCGTCGGGCGCCCACAGCACATGGTGCTCGACACCTGCGCGGCCCGGCTCGGACCAGGTGACCCAGTCCAGATCGTCCAGTTCGAATCCGCTGCGGAAGACATTCGGAATGTAGGCGATGTCAGACACGTTCCCACCTCTCAAAGGTTCCTCTTGGATCTCCTCGAGAAGCCTAGGTACGGACGCTTCCATCCGATCCGGCCCAAATGCGATGGCCGTCATCAGATTTCCCGATGGGTCGGTGACGGTGCGGCCGCGAGGCGGGCAAGGACAAAGGGGCGGGTGGGTGGAGCACGGTCGCCCGTGCTCCACCCACCCGCCCCTGACGCACATCGTGACGTCTTGTCAGGCCGGCTGCGCCTCCCGCTGCCTGCCGGCCCTGACGGCCACCTCGCGGAATGCGGAGACGGGCGCGCTCGCGAGCTCACGCCCTGCCCAGAGCGCACGGACACCGAGCCGGACACGGGGCAGCCCCGGGAGGACGGCCAGCCCGCTGCCCTCCCCCTCGACCCGCACCGACTCGGCGGGCAGCATCGCGATCCCGTAGCCGACACGGGCGAGCTCTCGCGCTCCCCCGACCGACCCTGCCTCGATGACCTGCGGCTCGATTCCGTGGATCTCCCGGAGCGCTGTCACCATGACCCGGTGCGAGGAGCAGTCCGGATCGACCGCGAGGACCCTCACCTGCGAGAACGCCCGCGTGCGGTCCGGGTCCCGCGCGAGCTCCACCGATCCGACCGGCACCACTTCGAGATCCGGCAGTTCCTCGACCACCAGACGGCCGGGCAGCTCCCGCGCGCCGCCGGCGAAGTCGCCGTGCACCAGCGCCAGATCGACCTCGTGTGCCTGGACGGCCCGGGCCGCGTTGCTGATGACGAGCTGCCGGGGCGAAACCTGCACCTTCGGGTACCGGTGGCGGCAGTCCTGGACCAGGGAGCCCACCCTGGTCTCCAGGAGGAGCGCGGAGGCTCCGACGGTGACACGGCCTTCCAGTTCACCCGATGGTTTCAGGGCGCTGGACATCTCGTCGACCACATGGAATATGCGGTTCGCGTACTCGTGGAAAATGTCTCCCGACGGCGTCAGGCTCACACCGTGCGGCAATCTCTGGACCAGCCGAATTCCGATACATGATTCCAGCGAACGAATATGTGACGTGACGCTGGATTGTGCGTACCCCAGGCTTCGAGCGGCTTTCGTGAAGCTACCCAGACGAGCAACCTCACGAAAAGTCCGTAACTGATAGAGCGCAAGATCCATTGCCTTTCCTCCCCCAAAGAAAAACGGCAGTGCGCGGGAACCGCCTCCGGCGCCGCACAGGGCCTGCCTCCCCTGGCGTGCCCGGATTCGGAGACCCCCACGCCTGGCGGTGCGAGTCACTGCAGACACTCGCCCGACCGGCCTGACTAATGGACTGCCGACTCCTATCCCGTTAGCCAGATCCTGCCATGGGCATGCGCCTCGAACAAACGCCGCCGCCCCAGCTGCTCCCAGGACCCGTGGGACAGCGACCGACCCGCCCCCTCCCCGCCGGACTCCCTTCCGCGTAAGGGCGAACCGGCCGGTCGAACTCCTCGATACCGCTCTCGCGGTAGGCGGAGAACCCCGGGACGGTTTCCGGTCCGCCGAACATCTCACCCGGCGGCTGCGCACCTGTCGTGCTCCGTTCATCACCGCGATCCCGAAATTCGTCCGGCGCCCCGCAGGACACCGGGACGCGCCTCCCTCACCGGGGTGCTTCCAGGGACGGCCGCGCCCGACGGGATACGGCGGCAGATGCAGGCCGGCAGACGCCACGCCCCACCCCCGGGCCGCGTGCCCCCGCAGGATGTCAGCGGTCGGCCTCCCGGGAACGGCGGCTGTGGCGGGAGACCCGCACGCGATTCCCGCAGCCGGTCGTGCACCAGGCGCGACGGGCGTGTCTTCGGACGAAGTACAGGATGCAGCCCGGAGCTTCGCACGCCCGGAGCTTCGCGGCGTCGGGGCCGCCGAAGAGCTCCACGGCCGCGCACGCCGTCGCACCGAGCAGGACGAGTACCGCGTCGGGCTCCGGCCAGTGGTCCGCCGCCAGGAGGCGGCCGCTCCCTTCCCCCGCACCGCCGTCGACCCGCAGTTCCCGCCACCGCACCGCCAGCCCCGCCGCGTCGTTCACCACCGCGAGGTCCGACGGCCTCATGGCCTCCCCCTCGGTGAGCGCCGACGCCAGCGACCTCAGCGACCCGCGCAGTTCGAGGAACCGCTCCAGATGGCCGCGCCCGGCCCGTACGGACGTCTCGAGCCGGCCCATCGGCCCTGCGGGAAGCACCTCCTGGTGCGAAACAAGCCAGTTCCGAAGGTCCTCAGGGGTGGTCAGCGCATCCACGAGGTGCCCTCTCACGCCACCTCTGATGTAGGTCGTGTTGACCAGGTCCAGAGCCAACGACTCCCCCGTCAGAGGGAGCTCGTCAATGGGCGACCGGCCGCGCTGCCGATCGGTGTTATCGCTCATGCCCCCATCCTGCCGTCTCGAATTCGCCATCTGTAGCTAATGGCTATGCATAGGATGCACCCATTAGCTGCCCATGCGTGGCCGGCGTACGCGCACCGCCCCGTCCCCGGTGCCCGTCCTGCCGCTCATCCCGTCCCCAGGAAGGAACGTCCGTGTCCGACACGCAGACGCCCGAGATCTCCGCACAGCCCCGCCGCAGTCCGGTGCCGGCGAGCAAGGCGCCGCCCCGCCCCGCGATCCCCACCGTCTCGCTGGCCACGCTCGGCGGCGTGGTGGCGCTCGTCTCCCTGGTGGCGATCGGCGTCCTCCTCGACCAGACGGTGCTGATCCCGCCCCTCGCCGCGAGCGCCGCCCTGGTCTTCGCCGCGCCGGCCCTCCCCCTGGCGCAGCCACGCAGCGTCATCGGCGGCCAACTGGTCTCCGCCGTGGTCGGATTCGTGTGCCTGGCCGTCGGCGGCAGCTCCGTATGGACCTCGGCGGTGGCCGGCGGACTGGCGATCGGCGCGATGGCCCTGGCGAGGACGCCTCACTCACCCGCGGCGGCGACCGCGGTCATCGTGGTCATGTCGGAGCCCGGGACCGTGCTCTTCCTCGCCCTGCTGCTCCTGGCCACCTCGGTGATCGTCGGCGTGGGCATCGTCACCGCACGCAGCGGCGGTGCGACCCGGTACCCCACCTACTGGTGGTAGACGCCTCGACGGCTCCCGCATGTCGCTGACAGGCATCCGGGCTGCAGGCCGTCACACATCAGCCGCCTTGCGCACCGGCCACCCCCGGAGCGGCCCCGTCACATACGCACGCGGGCCGCGATCGGGAGGTGGTCGCTGTCCGTGGCGGGCAGGGACCAGGAGGCGAGGGGTTCGACGCCCCGCACCATGATCTGGTCGATGCGCGCCATGGGGAACGACGCCGGCCAGCTGAAGCCGAATCCGTCGCCCGCCGCGCCCTGGGTGGAGCGCATCTGGGCGGTGACGGCGTTCAGGGAGCGGTCGTTCATCGTGCCGTTCAGGTCACCGAGGAGGACCACCCGCTTCAGCGGCTCGTCCGCGATGGCCTCACCGAGGGCGTCGGCGCTGTCGTCGCGCTGGTTGGCGGTGAAGCCCGCGTTCAGCTTGACCCTCACGGAGGGGAGGTGGGCGACGTACACCTTGACCTGCCCCTCCGGGGTGGTCACCGTGGCGCTCATCGCGCGGGTCCAGCCGAGCTTGATGTCGACGGGCCGGGAATCCGAGACCGGGTACTTGCTCCACAGGCCGACGGTGCCCTGCACGGAGTGGTGCGGGTAGGCGTCGGAGAGCGCGTCCTCGTACGCCCCGACCTTGCCGCTCGGCAGTTCCTGCAGGGCGACGACGTCCGCGCCCGATCCGGCGACCTGCTGGGCGGTGCCCGTGGGGTCGGGATTGCCCGCGTTGACGTTGTGCGTGGCGACGGTCAGGTCGCCGCCGGTGCCCGACTTGTCGGCGAACAGCAGGCCGCCGAAGAGATTCAGCCAGACCGCGACCGGCAGGACGAGCGCGAGGACCGCGGTCGCCGAACGCCTCAGGAGCCCCAGCACCAGCAGGACGGGCACGAGCAGTCCGAACCACGGCAGGAACGTCTCGGTGAGGCTGCCCAGGTTGCCGATGGTGTTCGGGATGTCGGAGTGGAGGACCATCACGACGGTCAGCAGGACCGAGCAGAGCGCCAGGAGGATTCCGCGCCGCCAGATGCCCCGGTCCGAGGCGAGTCTGTGGCGCAGGGCCCGAAGACGTGAGCCCGGGTGCGGAGCTCCGCCGGGGTTCTCGGTGTCCGCCCTGTACGCCTGCACCATCGCGCTCGTCCTCACTGCCTTGCCGTACACATCGCCGCGCCTCCCGACCCTAGGCGATGGGCGGCGCCGTTCCCGCCGCCCACGGCGGCCGTACTGCCATCAGGACGACTGATACGTCGCGACAGGTTCCGGCCACCACGGCGGCATCGGGGCTTGTGACAGAACGATCACACGGAGGCGGGCGCCGGACCCCCGGGCGGGACCGGGGCCGCCGCCGCGCCCGGCGCGAGTCCCTGGAGGAGCGCACGGATGACCTGGTCCGCGAGGTCCTCGGGCAGCGGTGAGTCGGGGCGGTGCATCGTCCGGTGGAGCACGGGCCCCAGGAACAGGTCGTTCATCAGCTCCACGTCGAGGTCGCCGCGGAGCTCGCCCGAATCCACGGCCCGCTGCACGGCGGCCCTCATCGCGGCGCGCCGCGGGGCCAGGACGGTGGACTGGTACTCGGTCCACAGCCGGGGGTGCTTCTTCATCTGCACGAAGACGTTGTGCAGGAGCGCTGAGGAGCGCTGGGCGACGCCGCGTCTGCGCACGTAGTCGAGCATGGCGCGCAGGTCGTCCAGGCCCGCGGTCCCGGAGACCACGGGGTCGGCCGGCTCCATGTCACGCAGGACGTCGACGAAGAGCTCCTCCTTGCCGCTCCAGCGGCGGTAGATGGTGGCCTTGCCGACACCCGCGGTACGGGCGATGCGCTCGATCGACAGGCCCTCCAGGGTCTCCCCCGTCTCCAGCAGCTCGACCACGGCGTCGAGGATCGCCCGCTCGACCGCCGCGCTCCGAGGCCGTCCCCGGCGTGGCTCGGACCCCTCGCAGGGCGGCGGGGCCGCACCCTCGGCCGGGTCCTGTGCCGGGTTCTGTGCCGACTGCCGCACCTGGGCCGCCTCTCGCTGCGCCGTCCGCCGTTCGCTGATCACCGTACGTCCGATTCTCGCCGACCGGCCGGGGGCGTAGCGAGCCCCCGGCCGGCCGCACGGATCACGACCGGGTGGCCGGCTCCTTGGCGGGTGAACCGGCCTGATCGCCGGCCGTCCGGGCCGCCGGGGGCCTGCCCGGCAGGAAGACGGCCACGACCACGGCGCCGATCAGCGCGACCGCCGCCGACCCGAGCGCGGTGACGTGCATGGCGCCGATGAAGGCGTCGTTCGCCGCGGCGGCCAGCGGCTTCCCGGCCGGTCCCATCCGTTCCGCGACACCCAGCGTCGCCTCGATGGACTCGCCCGCGACGTCCCTGGCCGCGGCCGGTACGGCGCCGAGGTGGCCCTCGATGTCGCCCCGGTAGACCGTGGAGAGCACCGATCCGAGCACGGCGACACCGAGGGCGCCGCCCACCTGCCGGAAGGTGTTGTTGATGGCGGAGCCCGAGCCCGCCCGCTCACGCGGCAGGGCCTGCATCACGGCGACGGTGACCGGCGGCATGATGTGGGCCATGCCGGTGCCCTGGACGAAGAACACCAGGCACAGCACCCACAGCGGGGTGTCCGCGTCGAACAGCGCGAAGGCCGAGAGTCCCGCGGCGACGAGCAGCATGCCCACGGTGCACACGGCCTTGGCGCCGAAGCGGTCGACGACCAGCCGGGCACGCGGCGCGAAGATCATCTGCGCGGCCGCGAGCGGAAGGATCAGCAGACCGGACTGGAGCGCGCTGTATCCGCGCACGCTCTGGAGGTAGAAGGCGGAGAAGAAGGTGACGCCCATCAGCGCGAAGAAGACCAGCGCGATGGCCGCGACGGCCGCCGAGAAGGCCGGCTTGCGGAAGTAGGAGATGTCGATGGACGGGTGGCTGCTGCGCTTCTCGTGCCACACGAATACCGCGAGCACCAGCAGGCCGCCGATCAGCGGCAGCAGGACGGTCACATCGGTGAAGGAGGCGAGCTCGCCGCCCCGGATGATGCCGTAGACCAGCAGGACCAGGCCGATGATGGAGAGGACGACGCCGAGCGGGTCGACGCGGCCGGGGGCCGGGTCCTTGGAGTCGGGCACGAGGACGGCCATGGCGATCAGTGCGACGACGACCACGGGCACGTTGACCAGGAAGATCGAGCCCCACCAGAAGTGCTCCAGGAGCAGCCCGCCGGTGATCGGACCGATCGCGATGCCCAGACCGACGCTGCCGGCCCAGATGCCGATGGCCTTGGGCTGCTCGTCACGCTCGAAGACGTTCATCAGCACGGCGAGCGTGGCGGGCATCACGAACGCCGCGCCGAAGCCCATCAGGGCGCGCCAGGTGATGAGCTGCCCGGGCGAGGAGGAGAAGGCGGCCAGGGCGGAACCCAGGCCGAAGACGAGGATGCCGGCCAGCAGGACCTTCTTGCGGCCGATGCGGTCGCCCAGGAGCCCGGCGGTGAAAAGCATCCCGGCGAAGACGAGTGTGTAGGAGTTGATGGCCCACTCGAGCTCGCTCTGGGAAGCGCCGATGCCGGTCGGCTCGGGGCTGGCGATCGTCTTGACCGCGACGTTCAGGATCGAGTTGTCGAGGACGACGATGAGCAGGCTGAACATGAGGACGCCGAGGATGGCCCAGCGGCGGCGGTGGACCGCCTCCGGGACGCGGCGAGCGACGCCTGGGGCGCCGGACGGTATGGACATGAGTACGACTCTAATCGACTTCCAATACGAGACCGTCTCGTATTGGAAAGCCTTTACCCTCTCGCCGGTGCGCGTTCACCGCGGGCGGCGGGCCCACTTCACGGGAACGGCCGGGAGATGCCACCATGGAAGGGATCCGGGGACGCCGTGAGGGCGCCTCGAGATGACGAAGGAGCCGTTCGCAATGTCGCTTCAGGCTGCGCAGAATCAGAACGCAACACCCCCCGCGGGCCCCACTCCCGGTCAGGGCAAGGCCCTGTACGGAGGCACGAGCACCCGCCGCATCACCGTCCACGACATCACCGCCGCCAGTGAGCGCGGCGAGAAGTGGCCCATGCTCACCGCCTACGACGCGATGACCGCGTCCGTCTTCGACGAGGCCGGCATCCCGGTCATGCTCGTCGGCGACTCGATGGGCAACTGCCACCTCGGCTACGAGACCACCGTGCCCGTCACGATGGACGAGATGACCATCCTCTCGTCCGCCGTCGTACGGGGCACCAGGCGCGCCCTCATCGTCGCCGACCTGCCCTTCGGGGCGTACCAGGAGGGGCCGGTCCAGGCCCTGCGCAACGCCACCCGGCTGATCAAGGACGCCGGGGTCGGCGCGGTCAAGCTGGAGGGCGGCGAGCGCTCCCACGAGCAGATCAGGCTGCTCGTGGAGGCCGGTATCCCGGTGATGGGCCACATCGGCCTGACCCCGCAGTCCGTCAACGCGATGGGCTACCGGGTGCAGGGCCGCGGCGAGGAGGCCGCCCAGCAGCTGCTGCGCGACGCCAAGGCGGTGCAGGACGCGGGCGCGTTCGCCGTCGTGCTGGAGCTCGTACCGGCCGAACTGGCCGCCGAGGTCACCCGCACCCTGCACATCCCGACCGTCGGGATCGGCGCCGGGCCCGACACGGACGCCCAGGTGCTGGTCTACACCGACATGGTCGGCCTGACCGGCGGCAAGGTGCCGCGCTTCACCAAGCAGTACGCGAACCTGCGCCAGGTGATGGCCGACGCCGCCAGGGCGTACGCCGACGAGGTCGTCGGCGGCACCTTCCCGGCCGCGGAGCACACCTTCCACTGACGCACCCGAGACCACTGCCGCACCACCGACAGCCCGCCGACATCCCCCATCGGCGGGCTGTCGCGCGTTGTCGGCAGCCTGTCGGTCCCGCTGTCACCGACATGTCGGTGACTTGTCGGTGGCGCCTGGTCTGATGGTCCCCATGAAGCGACACGACAAGAACCTCAACCGCGGCACCAACGCCGTCGAGGTACGGGGGCTGGTCAAGCACTACGGCACGACCAAGGCGCTGGACGGCGTGGACCTCGATGTGCGCGAGGGCACCGTCCTCGGCGTGCTCGGTCCCAACGGCGCCGGGAAGACCACCCTCGTACGCTGCCTCTCCACCCTGATCGTCCCGGACGCCGGACACGCCGTCGTCGCGGGTTACGACGTGGTGCGGCAGCCGCGCCAGCTCCGGCGCACCATAGGCCTCACCGGTCAGTACGCCTCGGTCGACGAGAAGCTGTCCGGCTGGGAGAACCTCTACATGATCGGGCGGCTGCTCGACCTGTCCCGCAAGAACGCCCGGTCCCGCGCCGACGAGCTGCTGGAGCGCTTCTCGCTCACCGACGCGGCGAAGAAGGCCGCGATGGACTACTCCGGCGGCATGCGGCGCCGGCTGGACCTGGCGGCGTCCATGATCGGCAGCCCGGCCGTCCTCTACCTCGACGAGCCGACGACGGGGCTCGACCCCCGCACCCGCAACGAGGTCTGGGACGAGGTGCAGCGGATGGTCGCGGAGGGCGCGACGGTACTGCTCACCACCCAGTACATGGAGGAGGCCGAGCAGCTCGCGAGCGAACTCACGGTCATCGACAAGGGCAGGATCATCGCCCGCGGCGGTGTCGACGAGCTCAAGGCCAAGGTCGGCGGCCGCACCCTTCAGATCCGGCCCTCCGACCCGGACGAACTGGCCGCGATGGCCCAGGCGTTGCGGGAGGCCGGCCTCGACGGCACGGCGGGCGCCCAGGCGGTCCCGGACGAAGGGCTGCTCTACGTACCCATCCTCAGCGACGAGCAGCTGACCGCGGTCATCGGGCTGCTCGGGGCCCGGGGCTTCTCCCTCGCCCACGTCGCCACCGCCCTGCCCAGCCTGGACGAGGTCTTCCTCGCCATCACGGGCGACAAGGCCACCGTCACCGACACGAACCCCCAGGAGGTCGCGGCATGAGCACGACGACTCTGACGCCCGCCTCCACCGGCGCGGGCAGCTCCACCCCCCTGACGAAGCCCCACGACGAGGGCCGGATCGGGCTGCGGAACAACCTGCGCCACATCGGGGCACTCGTACGCCGCAACCTGCTCCAGATCAAGAAGGATCCGGAGTCGATGTTCGACGCGCTCCTGATGCCCGTGATCTTCGTGCTGCTCTTCGTGTACGTCTTCGGCGGATCGGTCGGCAGCAGCCTGGGCGGCGACCGGCAGGACTACCTCAACTACCTGATCCCCGGCCTGATGGCGATGATGGGCATGAACATCGCCATGGCCGTGGGTTCCGGTGTGAACGACGACTTCCGCAAGGGGGTCATGGACCGGTTCCGCACCATGCCGATCGCCCGGTCCTCGGTGCTCATCGCGAAGATCGTGGTCGAGCTCGGCCGGATGACGGTCGCCACGCTCATCCTGCTGGGCATGGGCTTCGCGCTCGGCATGGAGCTCCACGGTTCGGTGCTCGGACTGGTCGGGGCGATCGCTCTGTCGGCCGCGTTCGGCGCCGCCATCATGTGGATCTTCATCCTGCTCGGGCTGACCATGAAGACGGCCCAGGCCGTCCAGGGAATGGGGATGATCGTGATGATGCCGCTCCAGTTCGGCTCGTCCATCTTCGCCCCGACCCAGACGATGCCGGGCTGGCTCCAGGCGTTCACCGACTACAACCCTCTGTCCAACCTGGCCGACTCGGCCCGTGGGCTGATGATGGGCGGCCCGCTGGGCCACTCGGTCTGGCTGACGCTCGGCTGGACGGTCGTCATCACCGCCGTGATGGCGCCGCTCGCGGTGTCGAAGTTCCGCAAGAAGTCCTGACGGACCCCCGGTGCGGGCCGGGGAGAGGGCGCGGGCGGGCCGACGGCTCAGTCGCGGTACTCGATCACGAGGGCGGTGGCCTCCTCCCGGGAGAGGCCGCCGCCTTCGGCGTACGCGGACTCGAAGGCGGCGTCCCCGAGCACTCCGCGCAGCAGGTCCTCGGCCGCGGCCTCGTTCTGCCGCTCCGTGCGCACCGGTACGTGCCCCTCCGGCAGCAGTTCCCGTCCGGCGGCCAGCAGCCGGGCCCCCAGGACGGCCCTCCGCTCCCCGCCGAGTCCGCCGAGCGCCCGGGCGTGGATGATCAGGCACTGCGAGCGCATGTCCGGCGCCATCATGAGCCACAGATGGCTGCTGGAGGCCTCCAGCGCCCGGCGGCTCCGGTCCAGGGCGTCCGCGTAACGGCCGTCCTGGTTGTCCAGCCACGCCAGACCGGTGAGCACGAAGCCCTGGAACGTCCCCATGGCGGCCGCCCCGAACTCTTCGAGCAGCAGGGTGAGCTGCTCCCTGGCCTCCTCGGTGCGGCCGGCCATTCCCAGACACAGGCCGAGGAAGTACCGGGCGAAGGCCGTCCCCTCGGGCCCCGTGTGCCTCCCCTCGACGAGGACGTCCCGGAGGATCGCCTCGCACTCCGCGACGCGGCCCAGCTCGGACAGCGTGGCGGCGTACCGGGTGCGGAGTACCAGCACCTGGGACCTGGCACCGATCTTCTCGGCATAGCCGATCGACGCCAGGTAGTCCTCTGCGGCCCCTTCGTAGTCGCCCGTCTTCTCGGCGGCCTCACCCCGCGACGACAGGGCCTCGGCGGCGCCCCAGTCGTCGCCGAGGCGGCGGAAGATCGCCAGGCTCTCGTCGGAGTCCTCACGCGCGTCAGCCGCCCAGCGGGGCCAGTTGGCCAGGATGTTGGCCCGGACCTGGAGCGCGGCGGCGAGTTCCCAGTCGTAGCCGAAATCCCTTGAGGCACGGACCCGTTCGTCCAGCAGGCCGCGCAGGGTTCCGGTGTCGCCGGTGAACATGACGGCGAAGAACCAGAGCGACCCCGGGGAACGGCAGGTCTGCGGCTGGCCGGCCGTGTAGGTGTCGGCGATCACCCGCAGCCGGGCCTGGCCGGCCTCGTCCGTCCAGTCCTGGTCACCGTGGTCCATGGTGGCCATCTGCATCAGCGCCACCTGCCGCCTGGCCTCCTGGAGGAGTTCGGGGCGCATCGGCGGCGGGGCGTCGGTGCAGCGTTCCGTGAGGGAGGGGGCGCGTTCGCCGGGCGGGGCGAACGGGTCGGGGCCGAGCGCGCCGACTGCTTCCGCCCAGTGCAGCGCGTCGTCCCGCAGGTCGCGCATCTGCCAGTACCAGGCGAGCGAGAGCACGAGGGAGAGCGACTCCTGCTCGTCCCGGAGGGCCACGGCGCGCCGAAGGGCGGTGCGCAGGTTCTCGTACTCGCGCTGGAACAGGCCGAGGACCGCGAGCTGTCCGGCGCCGCGCAGCTCCGGGTCCCTGGTGCGGGCGAGCTCCCGGTAGAAGACCAGGTGCCGGCGTTCCACGAGTTCCCGCTCCCCCGCCTCGTCGAGCCGTTCAGCGGCGTACTCCCCCACCGTCTCCAGGAGGCGGTAGCGCATCTCGCCGTCGTCGGTGGGGGCGGCCACGACCAGGGACTTGTCGACGAGCGAGCCGAGCACGGCCGCGACCTCGCGGGCATCCTCCGGCCGGGCGGCGCAGACCTCCTCGGCCGCGTCGAGTGAGCAGCCGCCGAAGAAGACCGACAGCCTGCGCAGCACGGTGCGTTCGTCCTCGTTCAGCAGATCCCACGACCAGTCGACGACCGCCCTCAGCGTCTGCTGGCGCGGCAGCACGGTGCGGCTGCCGGCCGTCAGCAGGCGGAATCGGTCGTCGAGGCGGTCGGCGATCTGACGGGGGGTGAGCATCCGGAGCCGGGCGGCGGCCAGTTCGATGGCGAGCGGGAGACCGTCGAGGCGCCGGCAGATCTCGGTGCAGGCCTCCCGTGAGCGTGCGTCGGCGTCGGTCCGGAAGCCGGGGAGCACGGCGGCGCCGCGTTCGGCGAACAGGCGCAGTGCCGTCGCGTCCGGCAGGGGGTCGACCGGCCGTACGAACTCCCCCGGTACGCCCAGTGGTTCACGGCTGGTCGCGAGGACGGTGAGGCCGGGGCAGCGGGCCAGCAGGTGTTCGGCGAGGGCGGCTGCCGCCTCGATCAGGTGCTCGCAGTTGTCCAGGAGGAGCAGCATGCGACGGGTGGCGCAGTGTTCGGTGAGCCGTGCGAGCCGTTCGCCCGGGCCGCGCTCCGCCGCCCGGAGTTCCTCGGCGCCCGCCCCCCGCAGCACGGTCTCCCGGCCGCCGAGGGCGGTGAGTACGGCCTCCGGGACGGCTTCGGGGTCGTCGACGGGCGCGAGTTCCGCCAGCCAGACACCGTCCGGCCAGGCTGCCGGATCGACGGATTCCGCGGCCTCCTGGGAGAGCCGGGTCTTGCCCGCGCCCCCGGGGCCGAGGAGGGTGACCAGCCGCGACCGGGTCAGGTCCTCGCCCAGCGCGGCGATGTCCGCCTCCCGCCCGACGAAGCTGGTGAGCCGCGCCCGCAGGTTGCCCTGCCGCTTCGCGGCGCGGGCCGGGCGGGGGGCCTCGGGGGCCGGGGCCTCCTGGTGCAGCAGTTCGGTGTGCAGGGCGCGCAGGGCCGGGCCCGGGTCGGTGCCGAGCCGGTCGGCGAGGAGGGCGCGGACCTCCTCGTACGCCGCGAGCGCCTGGGCGGTGCGTCCCGCGTCCCTCAGCGCGGTGATGCGCAGTGCCTGGAGCGGTTCGTCCAGCGGGTGATCGGCGCAGAGGCCGGCGAGTTCGGGCAGGACCTCACCGGTGCGGCCCTGCGCGAGGAGCGCCTCGATCCGGGTCCGGCGGGCGTCGAGCCGCCTGGCGTCCCAGCGGGCCGCCTCCACGGCGCGGTCCGGCAGATCGGCCAGCGCGGGACCGCGCCAGAGGTTCAGCGCCTCGTCGAGTACGGCGGTGGCGCCGGCCGCGTCACCCTGTTCGAGGGCCCGGGCTCCCTTCGCCACGAGCCGGTCGAAGTGGTGGAGGTCCACGGCGTCCGGGTCCGCGGCGAGGCGGTAGCCGTCGGTGGCCGATTCGACGGCGTCCCGGCCGAGGGCGCGCCTGAGCCGTCCGACCAGGGCCTGAAGTGCTCCGGGGGCGTCGGCGGGCGGGTCGGCACCCCACACCTCGTCGACGAGTACACCGGCCGGCACCGTCCTGCCGGGGCGCAGGGCGAGCACGGTGAGCAGGGCGCGCAGCCGCGCCCCGCCGAGGGCGACGGGAGAGCCGTCGGGGCGGAGGACACGGGTGGTACCGAGGATGCCGTAGTGCACGCGCCCATTGTCCGTGACGGCCCGTCCCTCCGAGGAACTACCACCCGACTGTGAGACGTTCCCGCCGTGGCACCCGTACCGTCGGGGTTCCGGCCGCCGTCCAGCCCTCAGGAGTTCCGCCATGACCACCGCCTTCCGCCGCCGCAGCGACCGGCGGGTGAGCCCGGTATTCCTGGGGATCGTCGCCGTCATGGCCGTCTCGGGCTGGGCGGTGTGGACGGACTTCGCCGAGCAGACCGGATTCGCGGTCTTCCTCTTCGTCACCGCGGCCTGGATCGTCTCGCTCTGCCTGCACGAGTACGCGCACGCGCGCACCGCGCTGCACAGCGGTGACATCTCGGTCGGGGCGAAGGGCTATCTGACGCTCAACCCGCTCACCTACACGCACGCGCTGCTCAGCATCGTGCTGCCGGTGCTCTTCGTGATCATGGGCGGTATCGGGCTGCCGGGCGGGGCCGTGTACATCGAGCGGGGCCGGATCAGCGGGCGATGGAAGCACAGCCTGATCTCGGCGGCGGGCCCGCTGACGAACGTCCTGTTCGCCGTCGTGTGCACCGCGCCCTTCTGGCTGGACGCGCTGGACGGCGTCCCCGTCACCTTCCGGCTCGCGCTGGCGTTCCTCGCACTGCTCCAGGTGACGGCGGCGATCCTGAACTTCCTGCCGGTCCCGGGGCTCGACGGCTACGGGGTGATCGAACCGTGGCTTTCCCACGGGATCCGCCGCCAGGTGGAGCCGTTCGCGCCCTTCGGGCTGATCGCGGTCTTCGGGCTGCTGTGGGTCCCGGAGGTCAACGGCTTCTTCTTCGACGCGGTGGACGCGCTGCTGCGGGGCCTGGGCGTCAGCGAGGTCGAGACGTACTGCGGGCTCGACACCTACCGCTTCTGGCAGGAGTGGTTCGGCGACCAGGACCCGGGCTGCGCGGTGATCCGCTGAAACCGGCGGCGCCTCACGCGTCCTTCCGCGCCCTGTGCCGGCGCCTCACGCGTCCGTCCGCGCCCTGTGCCGGCGCCTCACGCGTCCTTCTGCGCCCTGTGCCGGCGCACGTAGAACCACGCCATGTTGGAGGAGAGGCCGACCAGCAGCACCCAGACGACGCCCAGCAGGATGCCGCCCTGGGCGAAGGAGACCACGGCCGCGACGACGGCGAGGACGCAGAGGACGATGGCGTAGAGCGCGAGGCGGGGCATGAGGGGCTGGTGCTCCTGTCGGGGGATGGTGCGTGGCCCCTCCAGTGTCCCTCATGCCCGATTCGGCTCCGGTCACGGGCTCACACGTCGGTGGTACGCAGCCCCGCGTGTGCCTTGTAGCGGCGGTTGACGGAGATCAGGTTCGCCACGAGGGACTCGACCTGATGAGCGTTGCGCAGCCGGCCGGCGAAGATGCCCCGCATGCCCGGGATGCGGCTCGCCAGGGCCTGCACGGTGTCGGTGTCCGCCCGGGCCTCCCCCAGCACCAGTACGTCGGTGTCGATCTCCTCGATCGACTCGTCCTGGAGCAGCACCGCCGAGAGGTGGTGGAAGGCGGCCGTCACGCGGGAGTCGGGCAGGAGGGCGGCGGCCTGCTCGGCGGCGCTGCCCTCCTCGGGCTTCAGGGCGTAGGCGCCCTTCTTGTCGAAGCCGAGGGGGTTGACGCAGTCGACGACCAGCTTCCCGGCGAGCTCCTCGCGCAGCGACTCCAGCGTCTTGGCGTGGCCGTCCCACGGCACGGCGACGATCACGATGTCGCTGCGGCGGGCGCATTCCGCGTTGTCCGCGCCCTCGACACCATGGCCCAGTTCTGCGGCGGCGGCCTCGGCGCGGTCGGCGGCGCGGGAGCCGATGACGACCTTCTGCCCGGCACGGGCGAATCGGTAGGCGAGGCCGCGGCCCTGCGGGCCGGTCCCGCCGAGTACGCCCACGGTCAGGCCGGACACGTCGGGGAGGTCCCAGGGGTCCTTGGCGGGGGGCTTCGGGGTGCTTCCGGTGTCATGTGCAGTCATGGCGCCGACCCTACTGCCAGGTAGCGGGGCGGCCGCCGGGTATCCGGCGCCTGCGACATGCGTCACGTGAGCGGGTGCCGCCTGCCCCCTTCGGGTGGAGTACGGGCGACCGCCGGACGGGCCGGGTGGCCGGGCGGCATGATGCCGGGGCATGGACGCCGTACGTGTCGCACTGCTGCGTGAGGTGCTCGCCGGGACCGAGTGGCCGGCGGCGGCCCGGGGCTTCGCCCGGACCCTGCGCTCCTCGGTGGTGCCCCGGGGCGGCGGTCTGCTGCTGGTGGGCACCGAGGTCTACGAGCCGTGGCACATGGCCGCGCACCTGGTCGACGAGTCGACGTGGTCGGGTCTGCCGCAGTTGCGGCCCACTCTCGTACGCCACCGGATCGAGCCGGACGACCCGGTTCACCTGGCCGTCGGGCTGGGGCGGATCGAGTCGGCGGGGCGCGGGGAGACGCTGCTCGTGGTCGCTCCGCAGCGGCCCGGCGGCGGCCTGCTGGAGCGGGTGCACGACGCGCGGCGCGCGGGTGCGACGGTGCTCGCGCTGGACGGCGGCGATCCGGAGGTGCGGGGCCTCGCACACGAGGCGCTCACGGTGTCCGGCGAGGCGGAGGTCGATCTGGACACGGTGCAGCACCTGGTCAGCGCGGCGGCCGGCGAGAACGGCGGCCCGGCGTCGCGGGGCCGCCGTACCTTCCGCGACCGCCTCTCCCGGCTCGCCGACCAGCTGACCGCCCCGCCCCCGGACCGCTGGTGACGCGCCACGGTCCACGGCGCGGTCGGCCGGATCAGACCCGGCCGGCCCCCTTCGACGCCAGGGCGTCCGCGACGAGGTCCAGGTGACGTGCCGTCTGCTCGGCCGGGATCCCCGCCACCGCTGCCAGTGAGACACCCAGGAGCAGGGTGGTGACGTCGTCCGCGGCGACGTCCGTGCGCAGCGACCCGTCACGCGCTCCGGCGCTCAGCAGCGTCGCCACGGCTTCGTCGATGCGTTCGCGGGTGGGGAGCACCGGGACCGCTCTTCCGGCGGTGGGTCCGACCCGTGGATCCCGGTGCATCGCGTGCTTGGCCGCGGAGAACGCGATGTAGCGGTCCATCCAGGCGCGGAGTGCCGCCCTGGGGGGGAGTTCCGCCAGCAGGGCGGGGGCGTCGGCCGCGATCGCGTCGAGTTCCTCGGCGTAGACCGCTTCCACCAGCGCGTCACGGGTGGGGAAGTTCCGGTAGAGGGTGGCGATGCCCACGCCCGCCTGCCGGGCGACGGTCTCCAGCGCCACCGGTCCGGTCGCCGTGGTGAAGGCGTCCCGGGCGGCCTGAACGATCTTCTCGCGGTTACGGCGGGCATCGGTCCGCCCGCCCCGCGCACTGCCGGGTGCCGGGTCGGCGGAGCCGCCGCCGGGGGCGCGCGGAACCATGGTGGAGGATTCCTCCGTTTCCTGTTACGGTCATTCTCAAGCGGAGGAATCCTCCGCGTCACTTCAGGATCTCACATCCGAGGGAGTCAACCACCCATGCCCTCATCCTCATCCGCTTCACCTTCCCCCTCCTCGCCGACGACGGCCTCGGGCGCCCCCCGCGCCGGAGGGGCCGGCCGGCTCGGTGACCGCACCGTCTCCCGGGTCGGCTACGGCGCGATGCAGCTCCACCGGATGACCGAGGACCGCGCCGGCGCGGTGGCGCTGCTGCGCCGCGCGGTGGAGCTCGGCATCGACCACATCGACACGGCGCAGTTCTACGGCGACGGTTTCTCGAACGAGCTGATCCGCGAGGCGATCCGCCCCGAGGACGGCGTCACGGTCGTCAGCAAGGTCGGGGCCACGCCCGATCCCGGCGGCCCCGCGCCGATGCGATACGCCCAGCACCCGGCCGACCTCCGCGCCGACGTGGAGGCAAACCTCAAGAGCCTCGGGCTGGACCGGATCCCCCTGGTCAACCTGCGCCGCCCCACCACCTCGGGCTTCGGCCTCTCCGCCTCCCCCGACCAGATGGTCGACCTCGACGACCAGCTCGCCGAGATGAGCAGCCTGCGCGACGAGGGCAAGATCGAGGCCATCGGCCTCAGCACGGTCACCCTCGACGACCTGAACCGGGCGCTCCCCCTCGGCATCGCGTGCGTCCAGAACGCCTACAGCCTCCTGGCCCGCGAGGACGAGGAGCTGGCCCGTGCCTGCACGGCACACGGCATCGCCTGGGTCCCCTACTTCCCCCTCGGCAGCGCCTTCCCCGACCTCCCCAAGGTCAACGAGCACCCCGTCGTGCAGGAGGTCGCCCGCGGCCTCGGAGCCACCCCCTCCCAGACCGGGCTGGCGTGGCTCCTCCACCACACCCCGGCCACCCTGCTGATCCCGGGCACGGCGGACCCCTCGCACCTGGAGGCCAACGTCGCGGCGGGCGCGATCAGGCTCGACGCCGAGGCCCTGGCCGCGCTGGACTCCGTCCGGCCCGGCTGACCGGACCACGGCGCCCCGGCGGGTCCCGCCGGGGCGCGACCCCCTCAGTCCGCCTGCCCGCCCTCCGGACGGTCGTGCCACTTCGGGTCGGTCTCCCACTCGAGGTTCCGCTCACGCGCGGTGTCCATCGCGCGCTGCGCCTCCCCCGGAGTGGCGTACGGGCCGAACCGGTCCTTGCCCGGGCACTCGGGGCCTTCCTCGACCTTCTTGTGCTCCAGGCAGTAGTACCATTCGCCCGGTTTGCCCACCGTGCGCTTCTTGAACAGGGCCATCGCAGGATCCTTTCCTCTTTGCCATGGTGCCCCGGGCACGCTGGTTAGACTCGCTGGCATGTCTGGCCAGTCGCTTCTCGTACCAGGGGAGATCACTCCCGTCCGTTCCGTCCCCGGAAAGATCCGGCGCCCTGAGTACGTGGGGAAGCCCGCTCCCACCCCGTACACCGGGCCGGAGGTCCAGGACTCCGACACCGTGGAGCGGATGCGGATCGCGGGCCGCATCGCGGCGCGCGCGATGGAGGAGGCGGCCAAGCACATCGCCCCCGGCGTCACCACCGACGAGCTCGACCGGGTCGCCCACGACTACATGGTCGACCACGGCGCGTACCCCTCGACCCTCGGCTACCGGGGCTTCCCGAAGTCGCTCTGCACCTCCGTCAACGAGGTCATCTGCCACGGCATCCCGGACTCCACGGTGCTGCGCGACGGCGACATCGTGAACCTCGACGTGACCGCCTACATCGACGGTGTGCACGGCGACAACAACGCCACCTACCTCTGCGGGGACGTCGACGAGGAGTCGCGCCTGCTGGTGGAGCGCACCCGGGAGTCGCTGAACCGCGCCATCAAGGCGGTGCGGCCCGGCCGGCAGATCAACGTGATCGGGCGGGTGATCGAGTCGTACGCGAAGCGGTTCGGTTACGGCGTGGTCCGGGACTTCACCGGGCACGGGATCAACTCCTCGTTCCACTCCGGGCTGATCATCCCGCACTACGACAGCCCGCACGCGACGACCGTGATGCAGCCCGGGATGACGTTCACCATCGAGCCGATGCTGACGCTCGGGACCCATGACTACGACATGTGGGACGACGGCTGGACCGTGGTGACCAAGGACCGGAAGCGGACCGCGCAGTTCGAGCACACACTGGTGGTGACCGAGACCGGGGCCGACATCCTGACCCTTCCCTGAGGCACGGAACTTACCGACAGGGAGTCGGGAACCTGTTGACTTAGGTAAGCCTAAGTAGGAGGATCGGCACATCGGCGTGCGGCGGCCCGCACAGCTGCCGCCGGTATGCACCCATTCATCCGGACTTCCCGTCCCCTGTGTCCCCGGAGGCCCGCCTTGGAGTCGACCGCCACCACCACGCCGTTCTCGACGCTCATCCGCACCGCCTCGCACGAGCAGCACACGGAGGCCGAGTCCTCGGCGTTCATGAGCGACATGCTCGGCGGGCGGCTCGGGGTGGAGGCGTACACGCGCTACACCGAGCAGCTGTGGTTCGTCTACCGGGCCCTGGAGGACGGGGCGGACGCCCTGCGCGACAGTCCGGTCGCCGGCCCCTTCATCCGACCCGAGCTGATGCGCACGGCAGAGCTGGAGCGGGACCTCGCCCACCTGCGGGGCGAGGCCTGGCGCGAGGGCCTGGAGCCGCTGCCCGCCACCGCGGCCTACGCCGCGCGCGTCGCCGAGTGCGCCCGTGACTGGCCCGCCGGTTACGTGGCGCACCACTACACCCGCTACCTCGGGGACCTGTCCGGCGGCCAGATCATCCGCGGCACCGCGGAGAAGACCTGGGGCTTCGCGCGCAAGGGCGACGGGGTGCGGTTCTACGTCTTCGAGCAGATCGCCAACCCCGCCGCCTTCAAGCGGGAGTACCGGGAGCTGCTGGACGCGGTGGACGCCGACGACCTGGAGAAGCAGCGCGTGGTCGACGAGTGCAGGCGTGCGTTCGCACTGAACACGGCCGTCTTCCGCGAGCTGGGCGAGGTCTTCCCGATCGGCGCCTGAGGACGGCTCCGGTCGTCCTGTTCAGCAGGACGGCTCCGGTCGTCCTGTTCAGCGCCTGGGAACGGCTGCGATCAGGACGCGTGATCCAGCAGGACGCGGCCCCCGACCTCCATCGTGCCGTCCGGCGCGGGTGCGGTGAGGATCTGGGAGCCGCGTCCCTGTGTGATGTTCAGGGCCCGGCCGAGTTCGGCGCTCAGCAGCATGGCGGCGGCGCCGGTCGCCTCGTCCTCGCCGATGACGTCACCGCGCCTCGGGAAGGCCCGCGCGCGCACCCGGCCGGCCGCCTCGTCCTCCCACGCCCAGACGTAGAGCCAGCCCTCGCCGGGCGGGGGGCCCGTCAGCGCCTCGACCTCGGCGACCGAGGCGTAGCGCTCCAGCGTCCGGGGCGGCGCCCATTCGGGGCGGGCGGTGATCCAGGTGAACTCACCGTCGTGGCGTGCCGTCACGTCGCCGACGGGCAGCTCCAGGATCTCCAGGTCGAGCAGCCAGGCGGTCCCGACGAGCGGATGTCCGGCGAAGGGCAGCCGGACTTCCGGGGTGCGGATGTCGACGGCGCCCCGTTCGGGGTCGTCGACGAACACCGTCTCGCTGAAGCCGAGTTTGCGGGCCAGCGCCTGACGGGACAGGTCGTCGGGGTAGCCGCGCCCGTCGCGTACGACACCGAGGGCATTGCCGTGGCGGCCGCCGGGGCCGCAGAACACGCGCAGCACATCGATTCCTGCGGGTACGTCGTAGTCGTTCACCGGGTCATTCAAACACCGTACGGCGGCTCCGTACGCCGAGGGCCGCACCGGCTGCGTGCGCCGGTGCGGCCCTCCCCAGGGGGATCAGACCGTACGGCGCCGGCGTGCCAGGGCGACCGCGCCGGCTCCCGCCGCCACGACCGCACCGGAGGCTGCGATCAGCGCGCCCGCCGGGAGGCCGGCCCCGGTGGAGGCGAGGGCGCCACCCCCGCCGACCGTGCCGCCGCCACCGACCGTCGCGCCGCCGGAGGTGGAGCCCGCGGCCGTGGAGCCACCGCCGGTGGTCGCGGTGCCGCCGCCTGCGGCGGCCGGGAGTTCCGCGTCCTCGTCGAGGGCGACCGCGACGGTCACCGGGTCGAGCCGGGTTCCCTCGGCGTACATGCCGCCGAACGCCTTGGTGCCGTCGGCGGTGAGGGTGGCCGGCATCGCGTCGAGGGTCACCACACCGCCCTTCGCCGCGAGTTCACCGGCGGGGAGCTTCAGGTCGGCGACGGCCAGGTCGCTGTAGGTGGTGACCTTCTTCGTCTCGCGGTCCTTGCTGGAGACGTCGGCGACGAGGGTGCCCGCGCCGTCCTTCACCTTGACCTCGAGGCCGCTGAGCGAGAGGTCGAGCGTGTAGGCGGATCCCTCCTTGTGGCCCAGGAATCGGACCTTGCCGCCGAACTCGGCGTCCAGGGTCTGCTCGTCGGCGTCGAAGCCGCCTTCGGCGTCGGGGAAGCGGTAGCCGGATGCCGAGGCGGTGGCGCCGTCGGCCGTCTCGGCCTTGCCGCCGGCGACGGGGCCCGTGACGTACGAGCGGAAGGACTCCTTGACCCCCCAGTCCAGGGTGCCGTCGACGAGTTCGCCCTCGACGGGCGCCACGGCCGTCGCCGTGGCGGACGGCTTCGCGGACGGCTTCGCGGTGGGCTTCTCGGTGGGCTTCTCGGTGGGTGCCGCCGTCGGCTCCTTCGTCGGCTCCTTCGTGGGCTCCTTCGTGGGCTCCTCGGTCGGGGGCGTGACCGCCTTCACCGACAGGGTCGCCGGGTCGAGGGCCTCGCCCTCGGCGTACATCCCGTTGAAGGCGGACGAACCGGCCTTCGTCAGCTTCGAGGGGATGTCCTTGAAGACCATCGCGCCGCCCTCGCCCTGGCCGGGCCGGACGGACGACAGGTCGAGCTCGGCGAACGCCACGTCGTCCTGTGTGCCCTGCGGGGTCTTCAGGTCGACGGTGACGGCACCGGTGGTGCCGCTCGTGGTGACCTTCACGTCGGAGACGGTGATGTCGAGGACACCGCCGTGGGCGTTGAAGTTGACGCTGCCGTCGAAGGCGGTACCGGTGCCGTGGGTCTTGGTGTCGTAGGTGCCCTTGCCGTTGCCGAAGGTGAAGATGCCGTTCCCGGCGGCCTGGGTCGCCCCGTCCTTCACCGTGATCGTGCCCGCACCGCCTATGTATCTGCGGAAGCTCTCCTTGAAGCCCCAGTCGAGGGTGCCGTCCGTCAGCTCCATGGTGGCCGCGGGCGCCCCGGCGGGCGTGGCCCTGTCCGCCGCCAGCGCGGGGAGGGCGAAGGTCGCGCCGAAGGCGGCGGCGGTGGCCACTGCTGCGGCGAGGGTGCGTGAACGGCGGTTTGCCGACATGGCGGTGCTCCTGATGTACGTGGATGAAGGGAGGGAAGGGGGAGTTCGTCAGGTGTTCCGTGCGGCACGGCGGCGCCTGACCGCGTACAGCACGGCGGCCGCGGCCGCGATCAGCACGGCTCCGCCCCCGACGGCGAGAGAGGTTCGTGGTCCGGACGCTCCGGAGGCGGCCGGCTCGGTGGTCAGGGCCTTGGCCCCCGAGGGTGTGGGGGTCCCGGACGGTGCGGCGGTACTGCCCAGGTCGGGCAGCGCGGGCAGTTCGGCCTTCGCGTCGAGTGCGACCGCGAGAGAGACCGGGTCCATGGCCGTGCCGGGCTTGTAGAGGGAGCCGAACGCCTCGGCACCTTCGGCGGTCAGGGTGGCCGGTGCCTCGGTGAGGACGGCCAGACCGCCCTTAGGCGCCAGGCCGGCGGCCGCGAAGGTGACCAGGGGGACGGCCCTGTCCGTGGCGCCGCCCCTGGTGACGTCGGCCAGGAGCGTCCCCTTGCCCGAGGCGATCCGGGCACTGAACGCGGAGAGCCGCAGATCGAGGCCGCCCGCGCCGGTGAAGCGCACGCTGCCCGCGAAGTCGGCGTCCAGCGTGCCCTTCGCGGCGTCGTAGCCGCCCTCGCCCTCCGGGAACCGGAAGACCGCCCCGCCGTCCAGGGCTCCGTCGGTCAGGGTCCATTCGCCCCGGCCGACGGAGCCGGTGACGTACTCGCGGAAGGTGCGTCGCACGCCCCAGTCCACGGCGGCGTCCTCGATGCGGCCGGCACTCCGCTCCTTCTTCCCCGCGGAGGGCGAGGACTTGGCGGGCGCGGGGGACTTCGCGGATCCGGACGGCTTCGCGGCGGGGGCGAGGGTGTCGACGGAGAGGCTGACCGGGTCGAGCGGCGTGCCCGCCGCGTAGTACCCGGCGAAGGCGCTCGCCCCCTGGGCGGTGAGCGTCGCGGGGATCCCTTCGAGGCGGACCGGGGTGGAGCCGCCTCGCATGTCGATCCCGCCGAGGCCGAGGGTGGCCAGGGGGACCTGCGAGGAGGCCGTGATCCGGCCGCTCCCCCGGGCCTTGCCGGCCACGTCGGCATAGAGGGTCCCCGCTCCCCCGGATATCCGGACGGTGGGACGGCTGATCGTGAGGTCGAGTTCGTTGCCGCCGCCGGCCTGCTTGTGGCCCACGAAGTGGACCCCTCCGGAGAACCCGGCGCGGAGGGCGCCGCTGTCCGGGTCGTAGGAGCCCGTGGCGGAGTGGAAGCGGAACTGGCTTCCGCCGACGGTCGCGGCCCCTCCGGTGAGGCTCCAACTGCCGTCGGCGACGGGTCCGGTGACATAGCTCTGGAAGGAGGACCTGATCCCCCAGTCGAGCCTTCCGCCCTGCACCGTGCGGCTCGCCGCGTGTGCGGCGGTGGCGGGGAGCAGGGCTCCGAGCAGCACCGCGATGACGGCGGCCGCGGGCGCGCGGACGGACAGGGACGACGGCATGGGAGACCCCCCAGGAGCTGGTAAGTGAGGTAAGGCTAACCTAAGCTCAATGCCCGTGCGCCGGAACCCCCTCCGCCGCACCTCTGCGCAAGACCCAGGACGGTGCACCCGTGCGACTTCCCCAGTACCCCGCCGCGGCGGACCGAAGAACGGCGCGGCGGCGCACCGCCGTCCGCCGGATACCGGTCGTCGTCCTGGCCCTGGCCTCGGTCCTCACGGGCTGCGGGCCGTCCGCCGCCCCCGCGGCCGCCCCCGCCGGGCCGGGCGCAGCCACCGCTCCGGCGGACGTCGTCGAACCGCCGGCCACCACCCCGGCGCCCCGGCTGCCCGTCACCGTCCGCTCCGCCGACGGCGAGGAGGTCGGCGTCAGCTCCGTGGACCGGATCGTCCCGCTCACCGGTTCGCTCAGCGAGATCGTCTTCACCCTGGGGCTCGGCGGGAAGGTGGTCGCCCGGGACATCACGGCCACCTTCGAACAGGCGGAGAAGCTCCCCGTGGTGACCCGCGCCCATGACGTCTCGGCGGAGAGCGTGCTCTCGTTGCGGCCCACGGTCGTCCTGGCCGACACCACCACGGGCCCCGCGGAGGCGATCGCGCAGATCCGCGACGCGGGCATCCCTCTCGTCGTCGTGGAGCCGGCCAAGGAGCTCGGCGACGTGAGCCGCCGGATCGGTACCGTGGCCGCCGCACTGGGGGTGCCGTCCGCCGGTGACGCGCTGCGGAAGCGTACGGAGTCCCGTATCGCCGCCGTACGCAGGACCGTCCCCGCGCGGCCCGAGGGCGGGGCGCCGCGGGTGGCGTTCCTCTACCTGCGCGGTTCCGCCTCCGTCTATCTGCTGGGCGGCCGGGAGTCCGGGGCGAGCTCGCTGATCGAAGCAGCGGGCGCCGTCGATGCCGGGAAGGCGTCCGGGCTGTCCAAGGACTTCACCGCGATCACCAGCGAGGCGCTGGCGAAGGCCGCGCCGGACGCGATCCTGGTCATGAGCAAGGGCCTGGAGTCGGTGGGCGGCCCCGACGGCCTGGTGAAGATCCCCGGGGTCGCGGAGACACCCGCCGGGATGGACCGGCGCATCGTCTCGATCGACGACGGTGTCCTGCTGAACTACGGGCCTCGCACCGACCGGGTCCTGGCCGAACTCGTCGACCAGCTCTACCCGGACGGCGGGCGCAAGAAGTGACCGCCACCGCCTCCGACGCGCCGCCCCTGAAGCTCACCGCCCGGCGCGGGCGGGCCTTCGTCCTCACCCTCTCCCTGTCGGCCGCCCTGCTCGCCGGCTGCCTGCTCTCCGCCGGCATCGGCGCGTACGGCATTCCACTCGGCGACGTCCTGGCCTCCGTCCTGCACCGCGCCGGCCTCGGCGGGCACGCCCTGGACCGGGTCGGTGAGAGCGTGTTGTGGAACGTGCGCCTGCCGAGGGTCGTGCTGGCACTGCTCGTCGGGTCCTCCCTGGGATGCGCCGGGGCCCTGATGCAGGGGGTGTTCGGAAATCCGCTGGCCGAGCCCGGGGTCATCGGGATCTCCTCCGGGGCCGCGGTCGGAGCCGTCGCCTCGATCGCGCTCGGAGCGACGTTCCTCGGCAACTGGACGATCACCGCCTGCGCCTTCGTCTCCGGTCTCGCCACCGTGCTGCTCGTCTACGTCCTCTCACGTTCAGGAGGCCGTACCGAGGTGGTGACGCTGGTCCTCACCGGGATCGCCGTCAACGCCTTCGCCGGTGCCCTGATCGGCCTGTTCATCTTCTTCGCCGACAACGCGCAGATCAGCCAGATCACCTTCTGGCAGCTCGGCTCGCTGTCCCAGGCGACCTGGCCGAAGGTGCTGGCCGTGCTTCCCTGCGCGGCGGCGGGTCTCCTGGTCGCGCCCTTCCACGCCAGGAAGCTCGACCTGCTCGCGCTGGGCGAGCGGCCCGCCCGCCACCTCGGGGTCGACGTGGAGCGGCTGCGGATCGTGCTCGTCCTCGTCGTTGCGCTGCTGACCGCCGCGGCGGTGGCCGTCGCCGGGATCATCTCCTTCGTGGGACTGCTCGTCCCGCACCTGCTGCGGATGGCCGCCGGTCCGGGGCACCGCTTCCTCGTCCCGGGCAGCGCGCTGGGAGGCGCGCTGGTGCTGGTGGCGGGCGATCTCGCGGCACGCACCGTCGCCGCCCCCGCCGAACTGCCGCTCGGGGTGCTGACCGCGCTCCTGGGCAGCCCGTTCTTCTTCTGGCTGCTGCGCAGGACCCGTCGCAGACAAGGTGATTGGGCATGAATCCCTTCACGGCACTGCTCTCCTCCCGTGCGCGGGAGCTCCCCTCTCCTCCGAAGCCGGGGTCGACAGCGGCCGAACTGGTCTCCGTCCGAGTCGGGCTCGGCGGCAGACCGGTCCTGGACGGCGTGGATCTCACCGTGCGGACGGGTGAGGTGCTCGCCCTCGTGGGACCGAACGGCGCGGGGAAGTCGACCCTGCTGGCGGCGCTCGCCGCAGACCTGTCCGTGGACAGCGGCGAGGTGCGGGTGGACGGCCGGCCCGCGACCGGATGGCAGGCCGCCGAACTGGCCCTGCGCCGCGCGGTCCTGCCGCAGTCCGCCGCGCTCGCCTTCCCCTTCTCCGTCGAGGAGGTCGTACGGATGGGGCGGGCGCCCTGGGCCGGGACTCCCCGCGAGCCCGAGGACGACGCAGCGGTGGCGGCGGCGCTGGCCGCGACGGAGGTGGCGGAGTTCGCCTCACGCCCCTTCTCCGCGCTGTCCGGTGGTGAGCGCGCCCGGGTCGCACTGGCCCGGGTGCTGGCCCAGCGTGCCCCGCTGCTGCTGCTGGACGAACCCACGGCCGCCCTGGACCTGCGCCACCAGGAACTGGTGCTGGGCATCTGCCGCGAACGGGCCGCCGCGGGCGACGCGGTGGTCGTCGTGCTGCACGACCTCGGTCTCGCCGCCGCCTACGCGGACCGGGCGCTGGTGCTGAGGGACGGCCGGGTCGCGGCCGCCGGGCCGCCCTCCGAGGTGTTCACAGGTGAACTGCTCGGCGAGGTGTACCGGCAGCCGGTGGACGTCTTCCCGCACCCGCGGACGGGGGTGCCCCTCGTCGTCCCCCGGCGCCCTTCCTGAGCGTCACGGCGCCCATGTCACGGTTGGGTGCCGCATCCCGGGCCGGGGCTCGGGCGGTTCGCCGCCCCGGTAGGGTTCAGGCGGTCAGTGCGGACGACGGATCAGAAGGCGCAGAAGGCAAGGGATGAGAAGGCTGGGGCGGCTGGCGGCGGGGCTCGGGACGGCGACGGTACTGGTCGTGACGGCGAGCGGCTGCGTGACGGTACACGGTGAACTCGAAGTCGTGCCCGCGGCGACGAAGTCCGAGGCCGCGCAGGCCCTGGAGGACTTCACCGCCGCCTACAACGCGGCGGACAAGGCGTACGATCCCGCGCTCGACGAGGACCGGGTGACCGGTTCGCTCGGCGCGATCAACCAGGCCGGTCTGACCGCGCGGCGCAAGAACAACCCGCAGGGCAACGCCGAGCACACGCCGCTGGAACTGACGGACGCCTCGTACGTCGTTCCGAAGAAGGCGGGCTGGCCGCGCTGGTTCCTCGCCGACACGGACTCCAACCGCGACCAGGACGGCGGGAAGCTGGACACCCGCTGGCTGCTGACGTTCGTACGCACCGGCCCTGACGCGCCGTGGAAGGTCTCCTACCTGGCGGTCGTCCCCCCGTCGGAGATCCCGAAGTTCCGCGTGGACCCCGACGGCTTCGCCCGGCCGCTGCCCTCCGCGGACGCGGACGACGCGCTGGCCACCCCTCCCGCGGATCTGAGCGGCACCTACACCGGCTACCTGAAGGAAGGCGCCCCCGACGTGTTCGCCCCGGGTTCGATGACCTCCGGGTGGCGTGAGGCACGGAGGACCACCCGCCGGGCGGGCTTCTCCTACCAGTACGACGACCAGCGGCTGGACTCCGGGACGTTCGCACCGCTGGGGCTGACGACGGAGGACGGCGGGGCGCTCGTCTTCTTCAGCAGCAAGCACTTCGAACGGCAGACGGCGGCGCAGGGCCTGCGGCCCACGGTGACCGACGACGTGCGGGCGCTGCTGACCGGCGAGGTGACGAGCACCCTCACCAAGGAGCGTGTCTCCAGCCAGCTGGCGTACGTCCCGCCGAAGGGGGCGGGTGCCACGGACGGCAAGGTGCGCCTGCTGAACCGGCTGCCCGGACTGATCGCGGCACAGGGTTCATGACCGCCGGGCGGCGCCCCGCTGACGCCCGGGCTCAGGCGCCCGGCTGACGCTCAGCGGCTCAGGGGCCAGGCGACCGAGTCGTGGTCGAGGTCGCTG
Source organism: Streptomyces sp. NPDC059166 (assembly GCF_042755185.1). NCBI lineage: Bacteria > Bacillati > Actinomycetota > Actinomycetes > Kitasatosporales > Streptomycetaceae > Streptomyces > Streptomyces sp. NPDC059166. The sequence continues at coordinate 70,372 of NZ_JBHZCI010000012.1, forward strand.
TCACCGGCGGCGTCCGCGTACTGCGCGCAGGCGTCGGTGAGCGACTCCAGGAGGGTCAGCGGGTCGGGCAGGGGGTTCTCCGGGCCTCGGATCCAGTGGACGTCCAGCTCGCCGGGGAGCCGTGCGGGAGGTACGAGGACATAGCTGCCGCGGCAGTGCCAGCGCAGGCCGGGATGCTCATCCATGGTCTCCGGGTGGCAGTCCAGCTCACAGGGCCACCACTCGTCCTCGTCCTCGGGGGTACCCCGGGTGGCGGTGAAGAAGAGCATCCGGTCGGCGCCCGACAGCGCGACGGGCCCCACCTCGACCCCGGCGGCGAGGAGACGGTCGAGGGCCGCACGGCCGGCGGCGAGCGGGACGTCGAGCACGTCGTGGATGGTCCCGGTCGCGGTGATGAAGTTGGCCGACGGCTGGCCTGCCGCCCACCGCTCGATCTGCGCGGGATCGGTCGTCGACTGGGTCTGCCAGGCGAAGGACACGGGGTGCCGCGCGGGTGTCGGACAGCCGATGCGTTCGCACGAACACCGGTATCCCGACGGGTACGCGGCGGGCGCGATCGGCATTCCTGCCTCGGCGACGGCCAGGAGCAGCCCCAGCCGGGCCGCGTCGTCGGCCTCCGGCTTCTGTCTGGGCCGCCTGCGCAGCCACTGGGAGAACCTGCCCTCTGAGCCGCGACTGCGGCCGGAATCGGCGCCCATCTATCCCCTCACCTCAGCGGTTACCCCTCCATCGTCGCACCATCCTGCTCCTCGGGTGGCCAGAGTTCCCAAGCGGGGTGTCCGGGCGGCCGTGCGGGGGCCGTCACGCCGGGGCGAAATATCACGAAATGCATCACGAGTCACACGTCCCGGCCGCGAGCCCCCGGAACGGCGTGCCGGAAGCGGCGTCCACGCACACCCGGGCCGGGACAAGCGCCCTGAGCAGCCCGCGGAGGGCCGGCGGGGTGGTCAGGAGCTCCACCGCGCCCCCGCGGCCCGGCGTCCTCGCGCGGGCCGGCCGCTCCCGGCGTCACATGGTCGTGTGACATACGACCGAAGTTATGGTTCGAGCAGTTTTTCGACGAATTGCGCGCCCGGGCCGTCGGCACCCCGCCGGCGACGAGCGCTGCGCCGCCCCTCGGCCGCGGGACGTGCCGGGGCGGCGTCGCGCACCGGCCCCGGGACCCACGGTCCGCGGCCGTCGTCCCACCCCCGCGGCACGGCCGGGGACCGACGAACCACCCGAACGGATCACAGCGCGGCGGCCCGGCGCGGCGCACCATGAACTCACGCACACACCCCGTGCGCGTCCCACCGTTCCGCGGCAGCGTCCGCCGTTCGCGAGGAGCCTGCATTGAACCGTGACGCCACCCCTCGTCGCTACCTGATGTGCGCCCCGGCCCACTTCGAGGTGACCTACTCCATCAACCCCTGGATGGACCCGTCGAAGCCCGTTGACCTGCGCCTGGCCACCACCCAGTGGGAGGACCTGCGCGACCGCTACCGGGCGCTCGGCCACACCGTGGAGCTGCTCACTCCGCGCCCCGACCTGCCGGACATGGTCTTCGCCGCGAACGGGGCCACCGTGATCGACGGCCGTGTGCTCGGCGCGCTCTTCGCCTACCGGGAGCGTTACGCCGAGGCCGGGGCGCACCGGGAATGGTTCCTGGCCAACGGTTTCACCGACGTCCACGAACCGGCCCATGTCAACGAGGGCGAGGGCGACTTCGCGGTGACCGCCTCGTACATCCTGGCGGGGCGCGGCTTCCGGTCCAGCCCGCTCTCCCACGGTGAGGCCCAGGAGTTCTTCGGGCGCCCGGTGATCGGCCTGGATCTGGTGGACCCGCGCTACTACCACCTGGACACGGCGCTGTGCGTGCTCGACGACGCGGCCGACGAGATCATGTACTACCCCGCCGCGTTCTCCCCCGGCAGCCGCTCCGTGCTGGCCCGGCTCTTCCCCGACGCGCTGCTGGCCGAGGAGGCGGACGCCGCGCGGCTCGGCCTCAACGCGGTCAGCGACGGACGCCATGTGCTGCTGCCGCAGGCCGCGGTGGGCCTGCTGGACCCGCTGCGGGACCGGGGCTTCGAACCGGTCCCGATGGACCTGGGCGAACTGCTCAAGGGCGGCGGCAGCGTGAAGTGCTGCACCCAGGAGCTGCGGAACAGTCCGTAGGCACCCTCACAGGACCTGCACGGGCAGGCCCTTGTGGGCCCGCCCGTGCGCTCGGTAGGACACTCGGGTGACCGAAGAAACTCGAAGATTCCCGCGCTCCGTCGCGTTCTGCTCGTTCGTCGTCGCGGCCTGCGCGGTGGCCGTCACCGTCAAGGTGCTGACTTTCGGCACCGTCGGGGTCGAGTCGCCTCCGCCGCCCCGTGTGCTGGACCAGACAGCTCTGGAGGAGCAGGTCCGCACCTATGCCAACAGCATGGAGCCCTCCGACGCCCCGGTGCTCTGTCCGCTCTCGGTCGTCGTGACGAAGGGCGCTGAATTCGAGTGCACCGTCCACGACGACGGTGTCGCGGTGATCGAGGTCGAGATCGTGGACGAGCAGGGCCGGCTCTCCCTGGGGCGGCCGTAGTAACGGCGGCGGTCACGCTGCTCGAGGGCCCTGCTCACCCGGCCTCGCCGGGCGGCGGCCAGGCGTCACCCCAGTCGGTGTCCCGTGCGGCGCGGTAGAGCGGGCCGTGCCGCTTGGTGACGGTCTCACGCCGCAGACCTTCGTCGCGGGTGCAGAGCTCGAGGAGCACCTGCCCCTTGCGGATCTGCGGCCTGCGGGTGACCCGCGCGGTGGCCGGGGCGGTGGCGAAGCGGGTCGCCACGACATAGCTGAACTTCTCGTCCTCGTGGCTGAGGGATCCCCCCTTGACCTGGCGGTGCAGGGACGACCGGCTGACCCGCGCCGAGAAGTGGCACCAGTCCGTGCCGGGCTCGATCGGGCAGGCCTGGTCGTGGGGGCAGGGCGCGGCGATGCCCATGCCGGCGGCGAGCAGCCGGGCGCGGGCCTCGATCACCCGGTCGTAGCCGTCGGGGGTGCCGGGTTCCACGATCACCACGGCCTGCCCGGCCGCCGCCGCGGCGTCCACGACCGTGGCCCGGTCCTTCGGGGTCAGCTCCTTGAGGACGTACGACACGGTCACCAGGTCCGCGGGCTCCGGCGCCGGGGAGGCGCCGATACGCGCCCGCTCCCAGCCGGCGGCCCGCAGCCCCGGGATGCCGGAGCGCTCGGCCAGTTCACGGCCGAGCGTGAGGGCGGGTTCGGACCAGTCGAGGACCGTGGACCGCACCCCCTCCCAGGCACCGGCGACCGCCCAGCTCGCCGCCCCGGTGCCGCCCCCGATGTCGGTGTGGGTGGCGGGCGCCCAGCCGGGAGCGGCCTCGCGGAGTGCGGCGAGGCAGGAGCGTACGGCTTCGAACGTCGCGGGCATCCGGTAGGCGGCGTACGCGGCGACGTCGGACCGGTCCCGCAGGATCGGGGCGTCGGTCGGGGTGGTCCCTCGGTAGCTCGCGATCAGCCGGTCGACGGCCTGCGCCGCCTGCGTCGGGGGCAGCCCGTCGAGCAGGGCGGTCAGTGCCGCGCGCAGTGCCTGTGCCGTGGGGAGTGTGTCGTTCACCGCCGAATTGTAGGCGCAGGGCGCTCCCGTCCCTCGGACCGGCCGCCGGGCACGACGCCGGGACGGAATGGGTACGGAACCCGTACAGGTCCGAACTGCCTCTGGAGCCGGGCTCGTTGTTAGGCTGATCGCCGCCGCGAGGGGGCGGCTCGGAGCACCGCTTCACCGGGGGGACCATGAGACAGCGGATCGTGCGCCTGGCCCTGGTGGGCGGGGTGGTCGTCCTCGCCCTGGTGCTGCTCCTGGCGACCTGCGGGGGCGGTGGGAGCCGGGACGGCGACCGCCCGCCCCGGCCCGCCGGGAAGAGCACGAGCGGCCCCGCGACCGAGCTGAACGTCCCTCCGGAGTACGCCGGAGGGCGCGGCTGGGAGGTGGTCGCCGCAGGGCCCGGCTACGCCCTCTCGCATCCGACGGGCAGGCTCGCCTATCTGGTGAAGGCGCCCGGGGACCGCTACAGGCTGCGGACCCTCGACGCGGAGACGGGCAGGGCAGGCTGGAGCGGCGAGGCGTGGCGTCCGCAGGACCCCCGGCGCCTGCCGGGACTGCTCACCGTCGTCAAGGACGACCAGGAGTTCTTCGTGACCTGGTCCTTCGGGAAGGCCGGTGACGGCCTCACCCCCTCGGAGACCTTCGTCTCCCTGGACGTGTACGACGTGACGGACGGCGATCGCCGGCGTGTCGAGGTGCCGTGGTCGGGGGTGCCCTCCGTGACGGCGACCGGCCCGGACGTCCTGATCAGCGACAGCAGGGCGAACAGCGTGCTCGTCGACCCGGTCGGGGGCGAGGTGTCGAGGATCCCCGCGTCCTCGGTGGGTTTCCCCAAGGGCTGCAAGGCCTGCCGGCAGCTCACCGAGGTGCGGGGGCAGACTCCGAAGGGCCTGCTGCTGAGCGGGGTGCGCGAGTTCTGGGTGCGGGGCGGCTGGTTCAGCAGGAACGCCGCCCCGAAGGGCGCGGATCCCGCGAGCGGGGTGCCTACGTCGGTGGCACCGGGGCTGGTCCTCGCGAAGTGGCGGCCGGCGAAGGGCACGGAACGGGCGGGCACCCATCAGCTGTGGGCGGTCCATGACGCGGCCACGGGGAGACCCGTGGTGTCGGTGGAGTGTCACACGCCCGCCATGGAGCCGGGGACCTATCCGCAGGCGGTCCTCGCACCGGCCGGCCGCTACCTGGTCGCGGGGAACCTCGCGTTCGACCTGGAGGAGCGGAAGGGGTTCTGCTTCGAGGAGGAGGACGGGTCGGCGCAGCTGACCCTCGCCTCGGTGACGGACGGCGGCAGCGCCTACGGCTCGACGAACGCGCGTGACGCGGACGAGGCCCTGCGGGGCGAGGGCGGCGGGCCGGTCGTCATGAGCTTCACGGCCTGGGACGTCGAGGCACTGGACCCGAACACGCGGCTGCCCGAGGCGGAGATCTCAGGCACCGGGGTCTTCCGCTGGACGGACCGCAAGGACCGCCCGCACCTGCTGGGCCGCCCGCGGGTGGGCTGAGCCGGCCGGGGCCTGCCCGGCCGGCTCAGGCTCATCCGGCCGACGCGGTGCGTGAGTCGCCGGAGCCGCGCCAGGGGCGGCACAGCAGCAGGAAGCACGCCATGGCCGACAGGGCGCAGACCACCTGCACCACGGCCATCGGTACGGCGGTGTTCTCCCCCGCGATCCCGACCAGCGGCGACGCGACGGCGCCGATCAGGAACTGGGAGGTGCCCAGCAGCGCGGAGGCGGAGCCCGCCGCGTGCCTGGTGCGCATGAGGGCCTGCGTGTTGGTGTTGGGCATCGCCAGGCCCATGGCCGACATCAGCACGAAGAGCCCGGCGGCCACCGGCAGCAGGCCGACGTCGCCGAAGACCCCGGAGGTCATCAGCAGCAGGGCGACGGCCGCGACGGAGATGACGGTGAGGCCGAAGCACAGGGCCTTGTCGAGGCTGACCCGGCCCACGAGCAGCTTCCCGTTGATCTGGCCGACGGTGATCAGCCCGATGGAGTTGATCCCGAAGAGCAGGCTGAAGGTCTGCGGCGAGGCGCCGTAGATCTCCTGGACGACGAAGGGGGAGGCGCTCACATAGGCGAAGAGCGCGGCGAAGGCGAGGCTGCCCGCGATCATGTAGCCGGTGAACACCCGGTCGGCCAGCAGTCCCCGCATGGTGCGCAGCGCGTCGCCGACCCCGCCGGTGTGCCGCCGCGACTCGGGGAGCGTCTCGTGGAGCCACTTCCAGACGACGAGGGTCAGGAGCACTCCGACGCCGGTGAGGACGACGAAGATGCCCCGCCAGTCGGTGAACTGCAGGACCTGCCCGCCGATCACGGGGGCGACGACGGGCGCCACCCCGGAGATCAGCATCAGGGTGGAGAAGAACCGGGCCATCTCGTCGCCGTCGTAGAGGTCGCGTACGACGGCCCGGGAGATCACGATGCCCGCCGCACCGGCCAGGCCCTGGAGCAGCCGGAAGCCGATGAGGAGTTCGGCGGTGGGGGCCACCGCGCAGATCGCCGTGGCGAGCACGTAGACGATCATGCCGAGGAGCAGCGGCTTGCGCCTGCCCCAGCGGTCGCTCATGGGTCCGACGACGAGCTGGCCGAGCGCCATGCCGGTGAGGCAGGCGGTCAGGGTGAGCTGGACCGTCGCGGCCGGGGAGTGCAGTGCTCCGGTGACCTCCGGGAGTGCCGGGAGGTACATGTCCATCGAGAGGGGCGGCAGTGCGGTGAGTCCGCCCAGCACCAGCGTGACCAGGAGCCCGGCCCGCCGTGCGGTGGTGGTGGGGGCGCCGGGGAGGCCCGGTGCCGAGGTGGTGGTGGTGACGGCCGGGACACCCGCTGCGGTGGGGGTGGCGGTGGCCTGGGCGCTGAGTACGGCGCCCTCGCTGCTCGTCGGTATGTGCTCGTCTTCTCGCTGGGCCCGGCTCGCGCCGCTGTCCGGCATCCTCGTCTCCGCTTCGTTGAATCCGCATCTATGCTCTCAGGTCAGCCGTAGTGGTCGAAACCTAATTGCGTGGGGCGGACGGGCATGACTGGGACTGTGCGTTGGGGTGTGCTGGCGACGGGTGGCATCGCCGCGACCTTCACGGGGGATCTGCTGGCGATGCGGGACCGGGGGGCGGAGGTCGTGGCGGTCGCCTCGCGCACCGAGGCCTCGGCGAAGGCGTTCGCCGAGCGGTTCGGGATAGCGCGGGCGTACGGCAGCTGGGCGGAGCTCGTCGCCGACGACACCGTGGACGTCGTCTACGTCGCGACCCCGCACTCCGCGCACCGCGAGGCGGCCGGGCTCGCCCTGGAGGCCGGAAAGCACGTGCTCTGCGAGAAGGCGTTCACGCTCAACGAGCGTGAGGCCCGGGAGCTGGTGGATCTGGCCAGGGAGCGCGGGCTGTTCCTGATGGAGGCCATGTGGACGTACTGCAACCCGGTCATCCGGCGGATGACCGAGCTGGTGCGGGACGGCGCGATCGGTGAGATCCGCACGGTGCGGGCCGACTTCGGTTTCGCGGGCACCTTCGGGGCGGAGCACCGTCTGCGCGATCCCGCGCTCGGCGGCGGCGCGCTGCTGGACCTCGGCGTCTACCCGGTGTCGTTCGCCCACCTGCTGCTGGGCGAGCCGGACCGGGTCCAGGCGGAGGCGCTGCTGTCGCCCGAGGGCGTCGACCTGAACACCGGGATGCTGCTCGGCTGGGATTCCGGTGCCACGGCGCTGCTGGCCTGCTCGATCACGAGTGATCTGCCGACCGCCGCGTCCGTCACCGGTACGACCGGGCGGATCGAGTTCCCGCACGGCTTCTTCCACCCGGACCACTTCATCCTGCACCGGGCGGGCCGCGAGCCCGAGAAGGTGGTCTCGGGCCCGGGCCCGCAGGGCCTCTCGGGCATGCAGTACGAGGCCGCCGAGGTGACGCGCGCCCTGCTGGCGGGCGAGACGGAGTCGCCGCTGGTCCCGCTGGAGGGTTCGCTCGCCGTGATGCGGACGCTCGACGCGGTGCGTGACCGGGTCGGCGTCCGCTACCCGGCGGACGGCGCCGTCTGACGGCGTCCGGCGCCGTCCGGGGGCCGGGTCACGCGGGGTTGAGCCCCGGGTTCCCGGCCTCCGTCACGAAGGAGCCGGCCGTGCTGACGGGCGCGCCGGGCGTGGTGACGGCGGAGACCGTACGGAAGTCGGCGCGGGCCTCACGCTTCCCGAGGGTGACGCGCACGTAGCCGCGGCGGCCGTTGTAGAACTTCATGTGCGGGTTGGCCCGGGTCTGGTTGTCCCAGCTGGCCGGCTTGTCGGCGCCGTCCTTGCCGCTGGTGATCGAGGTGGCGACGATCTCCGTGCCGAGCGTCCGGGAGGACGGGTCGTCGAAGTCCTTCTTGATGTCGAAGGCGTAGCCGACGTGCACATCGCCGGTGAGGACCATGAGGTTGTCGACCCCGGCGGCCTCGGCACCGTCCATGATCCGCTGCCGGGAGGCCGGGTAGCCGTCCCAGGAGTCCATGGACAGCTTGTAGGCGTCGGTCGGCACATCGCGGCGCTGCGAGAAGGTGACCTGCTGCGGGACGACGTTCCACAGGGCGCCGGAGGTCTTCCAGCCGTCGATCAGCCAGCGCTCCTGGGCGGCGCCCGTCATGGTGCGCGACGGGTCCTCGGACTCGGGGCCGGGGACCTTCCAGCCGTCGCCGTACGCCTGGTTGCTGCGGTACTGCCGGGTGTCGAGGATGTCGAACTGGGCCAGCCTGCCGAACTGCAGCCGCCGGTAGAGCCGCATGTCGGGGCCGGTGGGGAGCTGCGGGGCGCGCAGCGGCTGGTTCTCCCAGTAGGCGCGGTAGGCGGCGGCCCTGCGCAGCAGGAACTCCTCGGGCGGGACGCTGTTCTCCGGGGTGTCCCCCGCGTAGTTGTTCTCGGTCTCGTGGTCGTCCCAGGTGACGACGAAGGGGTGCGCGGCGTGGGCGGCGCGGAGGTCGGGGTCGGACTTGTAGAGGCCGTACCGCATGCGGTAGTCCTCCAGGGTCAGGGTCTCCCGGTTGAAGTGGTCCGGGAGGACCCGGTCGGTGTAGTTGCGGACGCCGCCGACGGCGGTGACCGCGTACTCGTAGAGGTAGTCGCCGAGGTGGAAGACCACGTCGACGTCCTCGTCCGCGAGGTGCCGGTAGGCGGTGTAGTAACCGTCGTGGTAGGCCTGGCAGGAGACGGCCGCGAGGGTCAGGGAGCTGTTGCGGGCGCGGGGCGAGGGGGCGGTGCGGGTGCGTCCGGTGGGGCTGATCCAGCTGCCCGCGCGGAAGCGGTAGTAGAAGGTCCGGTCGGAGTCGAGCCCGCGGGCGTCCACGTGGACGGCGTGGCCGAACTCCGGGTGGGCCGTGGAGGTGCCGCGCCGGACGATCCACCGGAACCGGGAGTCGCGGGCGATCTCCCAGCGGACCTCGACGCGCTCGGCGGGCAGCCCGCCGTCGGCCTCGTAGGGGCGGGGCGCGAGTCTCGTCCACAGGAGCACGGACTCCGGCTGGGGGTCGCCGGACGCGACCCCGAGGGTGAAGGGGTCCTCGGTGATCTTCCGCGCGTCGAGCTCGGCGGCGGCCGCCGTGCCCGCGCCGGGCAGGTTGACCGCGAAGGCGAGCGCCGCCGCGGCGCCGGTGACCGTGAGGAACCTGCGGCGGTCGACGCCGGATCCGATGCGCCGCGCGGCGCGGCGCAGCTCCTCGGAGTGGTGCTGCCCGGGCGTCGAGCTGAACTGTGCGGGTGTCATATGCCCCTCCCCTGCCGGATGCTGTCAGAGGCATTGGAGTGCGGTGCGACGACCTACCGTTGGCGGGTACACAACATCCGAATGGCCGCACGATGAGCACCGGGTGCGACCCTCCGGAAACCTCCCGTACGCTGCCGGGCCATGAACACCGATCAGAGAATCGCGGTCGTCACAGGTGCCGGGTCGGGGATCGGCCGGGCTGTCGCCCTCACCCTGGCGGGTGCGGGGTGGACGGTGGTCCTGGCCGGGCGACGGGCCTCGGCCCTCGACGAGACGGCCGCCGGGGCAGCCCCCGGCGCGACCGTGTGCCTGCCCACCGACGTGAGCGACCCGGACGGGGTCTCGGCGCTCTTCAGCGCCGTGGCCGACCGCTTCGGGCGGCTGGACCTGCTCTTCAACAACGCGGGTACCTTCGGGCCGCGTTCGGCCCCCGTCGAGGACATCGCGTACGAGGACTGGCGGACGGTCGTGGACGTCAACCTGACGGGGACGTTCCTGTGCGCCCAGGCGGCGTACCGCCTGATGAAGGAGCAGGACCCGCAGGGCGGCAGGATCATCAACAACGGCTCCGTCTCGGCCCACGCGCCGCGTCCGCACTCCATCGCCTACACGGCGACGAAGCACGCGGTGACCGGCCTGACGAAGTCGCTGTCGCTGGACGGCCGCCCCTACCGGATCGCCTGCGGACAGATCGACATCGGCAACGCGGCGACCGAGATGACCGAACGGATGAGTGCGGGGATCCTGCAGGCCAACGGCGAGGTGATGTCCGAGCCGGTGATGGCGGCGGACGACGTGGCCCGCACGGTCCTCCACATGGCGGAGCTGCCGCTGGAGGCCAACGTGCAGTTCGCGACGGTGCTGGCGACGAACATGCCGTACGTGGGCCGGGGCTGATCCGCCGCGGCCCACCCGGGGAACACACACCGGAACTCACCCCGGAGCACCGTGACTTACCCGTGTCCGTATTCGGGCCCGGACGGGTGCGCCTTGCCCGTATGCTGTGACCTTCACGCCTTGCACACAGAAGGAACACATCGCACGCGCACGCGCGCAGGCCTCACCGGGCACCGGCGCGCACGCCTGCCACAGACCGCAGTGAAGGGGCCGCCGCGGCCGGGGGGTCCGCGGGTGCGGCCAAGGGGTGGTCCGGGGGGTCAGGACCCCGGACCACCCTGGGGGACTCTCGCCGCGCGCATCATGAAGGCCGTTCGCGGACGCCCTCCCCGTACGCCCCGGAAGGCCATGCGCGGGATCACGCGCCGTACGCCCCGGAAGCCATGCGCGGACGCCCTCGCCGCGCGACCGGGCCGACCATGCGCGGAAGCCTTGCCGGACATCCCCGGACGCCATGCGCGGAAGCCTCGCCGGACACCCCCGGACGCCATGCGCGGGATCGTGCGCCGGGGGGCTCGGAATACCCGCCTTCCACACCCGGTTGACCAGCGGCATGAGCACACACTCCGGCGCCGAGGTCCTCCGCTACACCGCCTTCTCCACCGACCCCGGCGGCGGCAACCCCGCGGGAGTCGTCCTGGACGCCTCCGGACTCGACGACGCGGCGATGCTCGCGATCGCCGCCGGCCTGGGCTACAGCGAGACGGCGTTCCTGACCGATCCGGACGGCCGGGGCGGGTACACCGTGCGCTACTTCAGCCCGAAGGCCGAGGTGCCCTTCTGCGGTCATGCCACGGTCGCCGCCGCTCTCGCCCTCGCGGAGCGGGACGGCCCGGGCGGTCTCGCCTTCTCCACCCCCGCCGGCCGGGTCCCGGTCACGGTCGTCCGGGAGTCCGGCGAGCTGCGGGCCACCCTCACCAGCGTCGAACCGCACACCACGGACGTCGCCCCCGGCGACCTGGCCGAGGCACTGGCCGCCCTGGACTGGCGGGAGACCGAACTGGACCCGGCGTTCCCTCCCCGGATCGCCTTCGCCGGGGCCCGGCACCTGGTGCTCGCGGCGGCGACCCGGGAGCGGCTGGCGGACCTGTCGTACGACTTCGCCCGCCTGGAGGCGCTGATGCACCGACTTGACCTGACGACCCTTCAGCTGGTGTGGCGGGAGTCGGGAACGGTCTTCCACGTCCGGGACCCGTTCCCGGTCGGCGGAGTGGTCGAGGACCCGGCGACGGGCGCCGCGGCGGCCGCCTTCGGCGCGTACGCACGCGAGCTGGGGCTCGTACCGGAGGAGGCGGTCCTCACCCTGCACCAGGGCGCCGACATGGGCCGCCCCGGCACCCTCAACGTCTCGCTCACCGCGGGCGACGCGCGCGTGGCCGTGAGCGGGACGGGGACCCGTATCGGCTGACCGGGCCCCGTCCGGCCCGCCCTCACCGCATGAGGGCGTCGATCTCCTCGACCTGCCCGGGGCTCAGGGGGCCGCGGGCCAGGGCGCCCGCGTTCTCCTCGGCCTGGGCCACCGTGCGGAAACCGGGGATCGGTACGGTCAGCGGACCGCGCGCCCAGAGCCAGCCGAGCGCACCCTGCGCGAGCGTACGGCCGTCGGCGGTGAGGATGTCGCGGACGGCCTCGACCTTTTTCGCCCAGCGCTCCGCCGGGACCCCGCCCTCCTCGAACCAGCTCAGCCAGGCCGGCGGGGTGGACCGGATGTCGCCGGGGGCGGCTCTCCGGCCGGGGTCACGGGCTCCGGTGAGCAGCCCCATGGCCAGCGGGCTCCGGATGACACCGAGCAGGCCGCGCTCCTCGGACATCCTCAGCATCTCCGGGGCGTCCTCCAGCACGTTGCAGGCGTGCTGGACGGCGGCGCAGTGCTCCCCCTCGGCGAACAGCGCCGCACGCGCCGGGTCGTCGGTGCTCCACGCGTAGGCCCGGATCAGCCCCTCCGACACGAACTCCTCGCAGGCGTCCCGCAGTTCGGCCGCCTCGTCGAGTGGCGCGTCACTCAGGTGCAGTTGATAGAGGTCGATGTGGTCGGTCCCCAGCCTGCGCAGCGAGGCGACGAGCGTCCGACGGGCGTACGCCGGTGAGGTGTCGGCCTCGTACATGACGCGGGCGCCCTCGTCGAAGTGGTAGCCCCACTTGGTGGCGATGACGGCCTCTTCCCGCCTGCCCGCCAGCGCCCTGCCGAGCACGCGTTCGCTGTGGCCGGCCCCGTAGGCGTCGGCGGTGTCGAAGAACCGCACCCCCAGATCGAGGGCCCTGTTGATCGCGGCCGCCGATTCCTCGTCGTCGACGCGGCCCCAGCCGAGCGGGCTGCCGTCGGGCGCCGTGAACTCGCCGCCGATCGCCCAGCACCCGAAGCCGAGCGCGCCGGTCTCGATCCCGCTGCGGCCGAGGGTCCTCTTCTGCCAGTTCGTTTCCGTCTCCATGGCCGGGGACGCTACGAGTTGAAGCGCACACGAGGTCAAGCCCGGCCGTCCGGCACGTACGGACTCACGGCCGGACCACGTACACCCCCGCCCGGGCGGCCACGGCCGCCGCCTCGGCCGCGCGGTCGGCGACCGCCTCGTCGAGCGGGTCACCGCTGGCCAGCAGCCGGTAGTAGAGCGGGGCGGAGACGGCCCGGACCACCTCGCACGCGTCGGTGCCCTCCGGCAACTCCCCCCGTGCGGCGGCCGCTTCGACACAGCCGGCCCACTCCTCGACGCGCACCGCGTAGAAGCGGTGCAGCGCCTGCGCCGTGCGGGTGTCGCAGGTCGCCGCCGCGATGACCGCGCGGAAGAGCGGGCCCTGGCGCGCGTCGGTGAGCGTGTCGACCACGAGCCGGGCGTTGGCCCTGAGGTCCTCGTCCAGGGAGCCGGTGTCCGCCCGCGGGACGGACTGCTCCGCCATGTCGGTCAGCAGGTCCGCGACCAGCCCGGCAGGGGTGGACCAGCGCCGGTAGACCGTGGTCTTGCCGACCTCGGCCCGGCGGGCGACGTCGGCGAGGTCCAGTCGGTCGAAACCGTGCTCGACCAGGGCGTCACCGGCCGCGCGCAGCACGGACTCCCGCACCCGGGCCGTGCGCCCGCCGGGCCTGACCATGCCCGGTTCACCATCACCAGCATTCATAACGGGTCTCCAGTTCCATTAGTGCGTCATCTCCTGCTACGGTGAGGCCATATTAACGGGACCACAGACCCGTTAAAACTCCAGGGTTCCAGGAAAGGGCACCCCATGTCCGCGACCAGTACGACATCCGCGCCCCCATCAGCCCGCACGACGGCCGTCCGGATGACCGGGCGGCAGAAGCTCGTCCTCGTCCTGCTCCTCGGCGCACAGTTCATGATCGCCGTGGACTTCTCGATCCTGAACGTCGCTCTGCCTGCGGTCGGCGAGGGGCTCGGCTTCTCCCTGGCCCACCTCCAGTGGATCGCCACCTCCTTCGCCCTGGCCGCCGCCGGCTTCACCCTGCTGTTCGGCCGCGTCGCCGATCTCGTGGGCCGCAAGCGTCTGTTCATCGCCGGCATGGCGGTCCTCGGCCTCTCCTCCCTGCTGGGCGGGCTCGCAACCTCCCCTGAGGTCCTGCTCACCGCCCGGGTGCTCCAGGGCCTGGCCACCGCGGCCGTCACCCCGGCCGGTCTCGCCCTGCTGACGACGGCGTTCAAGGAGGGGCCGCTGCGCGAACGCGCGCTCGGCCTCAACGGGGCCCTGATGTCCGCCGGGTTCACGGCCGGGGCGATCCTCGGCGGCCTGCTCACCGATCTGCTCTCCTGGCGGTGGGCCTTCTTCATCAACGTCCCCGTCGCCGCGCTGGTCGCCCTCCTCGCTCCGTCCGTGATCACGGATTCACGGCCGGCGGAGCGTCCCCGGCTCGACGTGCCGGGTGCCGTCGCCGTCACCGGCGGCCTCCTGCTGCTCGTCTACGGGCTGACCCAGGCGGGCGAGTCCGGCTGGACCACACCCTCCACCCTGGCCGCGCTGCTCGTCGGCGCCGCGCTCCTCGCCGGGTTCTGGTTCATCGAGAAGCGGGCGACGGCACCCCTGGTACCCGTGCGGATCCTGCGGCGCCGCAGCGTCGTCTGGGGCAACACCACCGGACTGATCGCCTTCGTCACCGAGACCTCCCTGGTCTTCCTGCTCACCCTCTACCTGCAGGAGGTCCTCGGCTACTCCCCGCTCGCCACCGGCCTCGCGTTCGGCGTCCTGGGCGCCGGCACCGTGCTGGGCGGGGTGCTCGGCGGGCGGGCGGCAGGCCGCTGGGGAACCCGGCGCACCATCGTGGCCGGCGGCGCCGTCCAGGCGGCGGCCACCCTGTCCCTGGTCGCCCTCGGCACCTCGGGAGGCTGGATCGCCCTACTGCTCGCCGCCACCTTCGTCGGCGGGGTCGGCAACATGCTGATGATCGTGGGCTTCATGGTCACGGCCACCTCGGGGCTCCCCGACGCGGACCAGGGCCTCGCCACCGGCCTCGCCACGATGACCCAGCAGGTCGGCATCACCCTGGGCATCCCGGTCATGAGCGCGGTCGTCACGGCTCGGACCGGCACGGAGACCGGGGCCGGCGCCATGCTGTCCGGCATCTCGGCCGCGGTCCTGGTCAACTCGGCCCTCGTCCTGGCGGGCGCCGTACTCGCCGGAGTGTTCCTCGGCCGGCCCGGCGGCCGTACGTCCGCCGGGTGAGCCCGCCGGGTGAGTCGAGCCCGGCACGGCGGACCACGCGCGGCAGGATGACGTCCATGGCACAACCGCTGACCGTCCCCAGCATGACCGCCGGAGCAGACTTCGTGCTGCGCCCCTGGGAGATGAGCGACCTGCCCCTCATCCGCGAGGCGGCGGACGACGGCTACATCCCCCTGATCACCACCATCCCCTCCCCCTATTCCGACGAGGCGGCGCAGGCCTACGTCAGACGCCAGTGGGAGCGGGCGGCCGCCGGTACCGGGTATCCGTTCGCCATCGCGCGGACCCGGGACCGGCGGCCGGTCGGCTCCATCGGGCTCTGGCTCAGGGACTCCGCCGAGGGCAGGGCCTCCATCGGCTACTGGATGACGGCCCCGGCCCGCCGCCAGGGGGTGGCCGGCGCGGCACTGCGGACGGTGGCCACCTGGGCCCTGCACGAGCTGGGCATCCCGCGGGCACAGCTCCTCGTCGAGCCGTGGAACACCTCCTCGGTGCGGACCGCGGAGAGCGCCGGCTTCCGGCGCGAGGGGCTGCTGCGCGGATGGCAGGAGATCGGCGGCCGGCGCCGCGACATGCTGATGTACGCCCGGCTGAACGGTGACCCGCCTCCAGGTGACCGGGCCCCGACGGACGGCTGAACACGAGGGGTTACGATCGCGGGCACCGTGGCAGTACGCGGTACCGCAGCAGCGAAGAACCGATTCCTCAGGGAGAGCCGAGCCTTGTCCGTACCACGTGTCGGAGTGTCGGTCGTGACCATGGGGGACCGCCCGCAGCAGGTCGAGGCACTGCTGGCCTCGGTCGCCATGCAGGACGCGCGCCCCGCCCGCGTGGTCGTCGTGGGCAACGGGTCACCGCTCCCGGACTACGCGTCCTTCCCCGGCCTCCAGGACCTGCCCGGCGGGGTGACGGTGCTGGAACTCGACGAGAACCTCGGCTGTCCCGGCGGCCGTAACGAGGCCCTGGAGGCCCTGGCCGGCTTCGGCGACGTCGATGTGGTCGTCGAGCTGGACGACGACGGGCTCCTGGTGGACAAGGACGTGCTCAGCAGGGTCCAGGAGCTGTACGCCGCAGACCCCGGACTCGGCATCGTCGGCTTCCGAATCGCGGACGAGCACGGGGAGACCCAGCGCCGCCACGTCCCCCGGCTGCGGGCCAAGGACCCGATGCGCCGGGGCGAGGTCACCGCGTTCCTCGGCGGGGGCCACGCGCTGTCCATGGAGATGCTCGCCGGGACCGGCCTCTGGCCGGCCGAGTTCTTCTTCACCCACGAGGAGACCGATCTGTCCTGGCGCGCGCTCGACGCCGGCTGGAAGATCCTCTACGAACCCGGGCTGCTCCTCCAGCACCCGAAGACGTCCCCCGCCCGGCACGCGGTCTACTACCGCATGACGGCCCGCAACCGCGTCTGGCTGGCCCGCCGCCACCTGCCGGCCCTCCTGGTGCCCCTCTACCTCGGCACGTGGGTGCTGCTCACCGTCGCACGCACCCGCTCGGTCACCGGCCTGAAGGCCTGGGCCGCCGGCTTCCGCGAGGGGATGCGCACCGAGTGCGGCGTCCGCAGGCCGATGCGCTGGCGCACGGTGTGGCGGATGACCCGGCTGGGACGCCCGCCGGTGATCTGACACCGGGGGGCCGAACGGCGGGGGGAATCCGCGGCCGCCACCGAAACGCCGGACGGGCGCGGCTCCCCGGGACCGCGGTGCGGTGCGTTGCATAATGCGGCCCCAGGCAGGCCCCAGGTCGTGCCGACCGCCCACCAGAGGAGTCCAGCCGTGGCTTTGACGCGCGCAGAGCGTGAGCAGTTTCTGGCCGAACCGCATGTCGCGGCGATCGCCGTGGACGCACCGGAGGAGGGCAGGGCGCCGCTCACCGTGCCGATCTGGTATCAGTACGAGGCCGGCGGCGATCTGTGGATCATGACGGGCCGCGACTCCCACAAGGGGAAGGCGATCGCCGCGGCCGGCCGCTTCAGCATCATGGTGGACCGTGTGACGCCGACCGTCCGCTACGTGTCCGTCGAAGGGCCGGTCACATCCACCGCCCCCGCCACCCGCGAGCTGCTGACCGAGATCGCCTCGCGCTACCTGGCGGCCGACAAGGTCGCGGCCTACGTCGACTTCGCCTGGAAGGCCCACGGCGAGCAGGTCGTGATCCACATGCGCCCCGAGCACTGGCTGAGCACCGACCTCGGCGCGGTCTGACCCGTCGGCCCGCGCCGCACCGCCCGCTCCACCGCTTCGGCGAGCGGGCGGTGCCGTGTCACGGCCGGAGCCGAACCACTGATTCCGGTCATCACATCTTCGTACTGATCTTGTGGCATAGATCGTTTAGGCTCTGGGCAGCATCAGGGCGCACATGATGGGGCATCAAATTGCGTCCCAAAACGTGCACTTCGAGTCAACGGGCGACAATATCGATCGCCCTGTCGCAGGGGCGGGGGGCCTGCGAACCGTGTCAAGAGAGGACACCCATGCCGCAGGACGTCACGTTCGACCTCCCCTTCGAGGCACCGGTCAGCGAGCATCTCGCCCCCGCCCGGGAGCGTCATCTGCGCTGGGTCTGGGAGACGGGCCTGGTGCGGAGCCAGGCGGGGTTCGAGGAGTACCAGTCCTGGGACCTCCCCCAGGCGGCGGCGCGGACCTACCCCCACGCCTCGGCCGAGGACATGGTCGTCCTGATGAACTGGTTCTCCCTGGCCTTCCTCTTCGACGACCAGTTCGACTCCGGGAGCCCCGACCGGGCGGACCGGATAGCCGAGGTGGCACGGGAACTCATCGCCACACCGCTGCGCCCGGCGGGCACGCCTCCACGCGTGGTCTGCCCGATCACCACCGCGTGGGCGGAGGTCTGGGCCCAGCTCTCGGATGGCATGTCCCTGACTTGGCGTACCCGCTTCGCCGCGTCCTGGGGACGGTTCCTCGTGGCGCACACCGAGGAGGTCGACCTGGCGGCCAGGGGCCGGGCGGGAACGCTCTCCATCGAGGAGTACGCGGAGTTCCGCCGCCGCACCGTGGGCATCCACCACAGCATCGACGCGGGTGAGCGCAGCCGCGGCTTCGAGGTCCCGGCGCAGGTCCAGGCGCACGACCTGATGGTCAGGATGCGCGACCTGGCCGCGGACACCATCGGCTTCATGAACGACATCCACTCCTTCGAGCGCGAGAAGCGCCGGGGGGACGGCCACAACCTCATCGCGGTTCTGCACCGGGAGCGCGGGGGAACCTGGGAGCAGGCCGCGGACGAGGCCTACCGGATGACCACGGAGTGCCTCGACGAGTACCTGGAACTGGAGGCCCGGGTGCCGGGGATGTGCGACGAGCTGGGCCTCGGCCGTGACGAGCGCGACCAGGTACGGATGGGCGTGGAGGCCATCCAGCACTGGATCAGCGGGAACTACGAGTGGGCGCTGACCTCGGGCCGGTACGCCGCCGCGAAGGAGGGCCCCGCCGCGACCGCGGAGCTCGCGGGACGCGGATCGCTGGACGACCTGCTCGCCGTCTGACCGGCCCCTTCCCGCCCGCCCGGCCCGGAGTGCGCACCGGCCGGGCGGGGGTCCGGCCGGTGCGGCGCCGAGTCGCCCCGGACCGGATGGGCCCGGGGCGGGCGGCGCTCAGCCGCCCTGGGGGGTGAACTCGACGGGAAGGGCGTCCAGCCGGGCCTCCCAGGTGGAGGCCGTCGAGGTGAGCTCGTCGGCGGGTACGGACAGCCGCAGTCCGGGCAGGCGGTGCAGCAGGGTGTCGACGGCGGTCTCGATGATGGCCTGGCCGATGTTCTGGCCGGGGCACTCGTGAGGGCCGCCGCTGAACGCGAGGTGCGACTGGTTCCCGAGCACGGAGACGCCCTCGTCCGGCCGGATGTCCGGGTCGAGGTTCCCGGCGGCGAGCCCGAGCACCAGCAGTTCGCCCTCCCGGATCCGCGTACCGCCCAGTTCGAGGTCCGAGGTGGCGAACCGGCCGGGGAGGACCGCCAGGGGCGGGGTGTTCCACATGACTTCCTCGACGACCTCGGAGACGGCCCGCCGGCCGCCGACGAGTCCGGCGAGCCGGGAGGAGTCGGTGAGGATCAGTTCCAGCACCCGGGCCAGCAGATTGCTGGTGGTGGTGTGCGCGGTGATGAGGACGAGCCGCAGATGGCTGAGGATCTCGCCCTCGTCCAGGTCCGCGTCGTGGCCGAGCAGTCCGGTGGTGAAGTCGGGCCCGGGCTCGATCCGCTTGCGTTCCGCGAGCTCCGCCAGGATCCCCATGATGCGGTCGTTGTGTTCGAGGGCGTCCGGCCCGCCCTTGATGACCTGCGCGCAGGAGACCGCGAGGCTGCGCCCCTCGGCCGCCGGGAGCCCGAACAGCCGGGTCAGCACGAGCATCGGCAGGTACTCGGCGTAGTCCCCGACGAGATCGGCGGTGCCCGCCGCGGCGAACGCGTCGATCTGCTTGTTCGCGAAGTGCGTGACATGGCGGCGGATCCCGCGCCCCGCGACGGTGTCCAGGTTGTCGGTGACGGCCCTGCGCAGCCTGCGGTGCGGTTCGCCGTCCTGCGAGACGCAGTCGGGGCGCCAGCCCAGCATCTGGATCAGCGGTGAGGTCTCCTCGACACCCCCGTCCTTCCAGTCCTGCCAGATCCGTGAGTCACGGCTGAACTGGAGCGGGTTGTCGAGCACCCGCCTGCTCTCCCGGTAGCCGAGCACCAGCCAGGCGCGGACGTCCCCTTCGAGGAGCACCGGCGCCACCGCCCCGTACTCCTTGCGCAGCCGCCCGTAGATGCCCTGCGGATCGACCGCGGCGTCCGGCCCGTACAGCCGGGTGAGCCCGTCGGTGCCGCCGTGCGCGACGGGGCAGCCCCCGGGGGCGTCCGCCCCGGCCGCCGGGTGTCCGCCGCTCGCCTCGTGGTCATCGGTCATCGGGACTCCAGGGCGGGGGCGGAACGTGCCTTGAGGTGGTGGATCAGCGCGATCAGCACATCGCGGCTGGAGGCACGGTCCCGGGCGTCGCAGGTCACGACCGGGGTGTGGTCGGGTATGTCCAGGGCGTCGCGGATCTCTTCGATCGGGTGGTCCTTGGAGTCGGGGAACACGTTCAGGGCGATGACGAAGGGTACGTCCTGCCGCTCCATCTCCTCGATGGCCCGGAAACTGGAGGCCAGCCTGCGGGTGTCGACCAGGACGACCGCGCCCAGGGCGCCCTTGAACAGGCCGTTCCACAGGAACCAGAACCGCTCCTGCCCGGGCGTCCCGAACAGGTAGAGCACCAGCTCGTCGTTGAGGCCGATCTTCCCGAAGTCGAGGCTGACGGTGGTCTCCTGCTTGTCCGCCACCCCGATCAGGTCGTCGACGTCCGCACTGGCCTGCGTCAGCGTCTCCTCGGTGGTGAGCGGCTTGATGTCGCTGACCGAGCGCACCAGGGTGGTCTTACCGGTGCCGAACCCGCCGGCGATCATCACCTTCACCGATCGGGTGCCGCCGGCGGCCGCGTGCCGGCCTGGGCGGTCAAAGCCTTTGAAGTCCACTGAGTACCTCCTCAAGGAGCGCGAGGTCGGGCGCGCGGCCGACGGCTGACGCCGGGATGGGGTCACGGGCTTCGACGCGGCCTGCGTCCAGCAGATCGGCGAGCAGCACCGCGAGGATGTTGAAGGGCAGTCCGAGATGGGCGCCGAGCTCGGCCACCGACAACGGGTCTCGGCAGCGACGGATGATCTCCTCGTGCTCGTGCTGCAGGCCCGGTTCGGCCCCGGAGCGGGAGATGATCAGGGTCGCCACGTCCAGGGTCGACGCCGGACCCGCCGGTCCGCTGCGCCCTCCGGTGAGGACGTAGTAGCGCTCGAGACCGGGCGGGTCCGTGGGCCGGCGGGGACCACTCATCCAGTGTGCTCCTCCAGGCGCGGACTGGTGCCGAGGAGCTCTCCCATCCTGCGCGCCAGGTCTCTCATCTGATGGCCGAGCAGGCCCTGGTCGAGCCCTTCCCGGGCGAGGACCCCGAGGTAGGTCTCCACCCCTGCCCGCACCACGAAGAGGTGACCGCCGTCGACCTCGATCATCGCGAGGCGGAGCTGGCCGGCGTACGTGGGGAATTGCTCGGCGACGGGCTGGGCGAGCGCCTGCAGGCCCGCGACCACGGCGGCGAAGCGGTCCACGTCGTCCGGGTCGTCGGCGCCGTAGGAGGTGATGGCCTTTCCGTCGCTGGAGGCCACGAGGGCGAAGCGGATCTCCCGGATGCTCTCCGTCAGATCGCGGAGCGCCCAGCTCACGTCGGTTCCCTGTTGCGTCATGGGGACTAGTCGCTCTCTTCCGTACGTTCGGACTCACGGCCGGCACGCGTCTCACGTGCGCCCGGGCCGGCGTCCACGGGGGCGGTCGTGCCAGGCAGGTCGCTGTCGCGTCCGGCCGTGGCGAAGGCGGCGAGGCCGGCGAACGAGGCGTCCGGCGGCACGGCGGCCACGGACTCCGCGGGCCGCGTCGCGGCCACGGGCTCCACGGCCCGCGCGGCCGCGCCCGGCACCGCGTCCGCTCTCCGGCTCCTGCGCCGGGGCAGTCCGCCCGGCGTGGTGTCCGTGGCGACCGGCGCTTCCGCGGCGCGGGGGACGCCCACGGGAGCCGGCGCCGCAGCGGCGATCGGCCTGGGCGCCTGTGCGGCACCCCCGGCGGTCGCGGGCGCGGACGGCTCCACGGCCGGCGCGGGCAGATGGCTGAAGTACTTGTGCGGTACGACCACGACGACGGAGGTGCCGAGCCAGGGCGAGTCCGCGAAGGTGACGCGGATGCCGTAGCGGCGCGCCAGGGCGCCCACCACACGCAGGCCGAGGTTGGCGTCCTCGGAGATTCCGCCGAGGCCGGGGCCCTTCGAGGTGCCCGCGATGGCCTGCTCGGCCTCGCGCTTGCGCTCGTCGCTCAGGCCCTTGCCCGAGTCCTGGATCTCGATGCCGACGCCGTTGGGCACCTCCTTGCCGGAGACGACCACGGGTTCGGCCGGCGGGGAGTAGCGCGCCGCGTTGTCCAGGAGGTGGGCGAAGATCAGGGTGAGGTGGTCCACCAGGGAGCCGTCCACCCCGAGTTCGGGCAGGTGGCGTATCTGGACGCGGTTGAAGTCCTTGATCCGGCCGATTCCGCCCCGTACGACGCTGAGCAGGCGCTGGGGGTCCTGCCACTGGCGTCCGGGCCGGTCCGAACCGCCGAGCACGCCGATGCTCGCGGCCAGGCAGTCGGCGGGGCCGATCTCCTGGTCGAGTTCCATGAGGCCCTGGGCCACGGCGGGCAGCCGCCCGTGTTCGCCCTGCATCTCGTGCAGCCGGCCGCGCAGCCTGCCGGTCAGCACATGGATCCGGCTGCCGATACCGACCACGGCCTGCTCCGCGGAGGTCGAACGATTCAGCTCTTCCTCGACACCGAGGAGCGCGGTCCGCAGAACCTTCCTCAGCGCGGTCCGCGTCCGTGGGTCGGCGTCCTCCTCCTGGCCGGCCTCCGCCAGGATGTCGTCGATGGCCTCGCCCTCGCGCAGCCGCTTCACGGCTTCCGGGAGGTGGACGTCGCCGAGGCGGACGACGAGCTCGCGCCGCAGCTCCAGCTGTCGCTCCCAGTCGCGGGTCCTTGCCTCGAGGCTGTCCTCGTGCATCCGGGAGCTCTCGGCGAGCTCGGCCTCGAACCGGGACTTCTGCTCGGCCAGTCGCGCCTGCAAGGAGGACCGCTCGGCCGCGAATCCCTGCTCCCGGTCCGCGACGTCGGCGTAGCGCTGCCGGGAGTGCTCGGCCTGGGCCGCGCGGAAGTCGGCGTCGGCCTGCCGCAG
Source organism: Streptomyces sp. NPDC059166 (assembly GCF_042755185.1). Classification (NCBI taxonomy): domain Bacteria; kingdom Bacillati; phylum Actinomycetota; class Actinomycetes; order Kitasatosporales; family Streptomycetaceae; genus Streptomyces; species Streptomyces sp. NPDC059166. Next base: position 92,994 of record NZ_JBHZCI010000012.1, read on the forward strand.
TTGCGTACGGGAGCGGATCAGGAGCCGCACGCAGACCGCGCCGGCGACGGTGACCGCCGCACCCGCGAACGTCGCGGGTATCTGGGCCTCGTCCGGTCCGGCCACCGCTGTGACCACGGTCCCGGCTCCCAGGGTCAGCGGCATCAGCCACCAGCCGAGCCAGGCGGCGGGAGCACGGGCCGCGGGTGGTGGAGTGGCAAGTTCCATCTGCATCCTTCGAGTGCACCACTTTCGAACGGGGGCGGTGCGGGCAGCGCCCGGGGGGAGCGCGCAGCATCGCGGCAGCAAACTGACATGACGTCAACTCGCCGCGCCGCAGCGGAGCCTATCGGGTTCAGCAGCAAACTGATCAACCGTCCTCCGCATATCGGGAGGTATTCGATCATGCTGTGGCCGGAACTGTGCGTCCGCCCCGGGGCGCGACGCCGCCAGGGCGCCACGCCGCCGGCCGAGGGGGCGGCACAGCTGACCTGAGGACGCGGCAGGCGGCGCGCTCCCCCGCCGGGGCCGGGACACCCGCCGCCGCGTCCGCTCGCAAGCGTCAGCCCGTGGGCGTCAGCCCGTGGGCGTCAGCCTTCCTCGGGGGCGGGGACAAGGCCGTCCGCCGCGAGGCCCGCGAGCACCGCCTCCCCCAGGGCGTGCACCGCGGACTGCGGGCGGACCATCACGGTGAACTCCTTGACGCGGCCCTCGTCGTCGAACTGCAGCAGATCGATGCCGTGGATCTGCTTGCCACCCGCGGTCGCCCTGAAGACGAGGATCGCCGAGGGTGAGTCCGGCCCGCCCGCCCCGGTCTCGGCGGCGCCCTCGAACCGCCCGGTGTAACGGAAGTCCTCGAAGGTGCGGAGCAGGACACCGAAGAGCCCCAGGACCGCGGGCCGGCCCTCGAAGGGTGTCCACTTCACCGGACTCCAGAGGCGGATGTCCTCGGTGAACAGCTCCTCCAGTGCCGCGAGATCACCCTTCTCCACGGCCGCGCGGAACCGGTCGACGGTCTGCTGCATGACTCCTCCAGATACTCAATAAAGTTACTAGTCACTTTCTTGAGTATGATGAGGGAGACGGACACGACTTGGGAAGGGGCCTCCCCGATGGCCTTGCGACATGCCGTGCTGGCCGCCCTGCTGGACGGCGAGTACAGCGGATACCAACTGGCCAAGGCCTTCGACGTCGGCGTGGCCAACTTCTGGCACGCCGTGCCCCAGCAGCTCTACACGGAGCTGGCGAGGCTGGAGCGGGACGGGCTGGTCACGGGACGGCAGGTGGTCCAGGAGACCCGGCCCAACAAGCGGGTGTTCCGGGTCACGGACGCCGGACTCGCGGAGCTGGAGCGCTTCGCCGCAGCCGTGTCGAAACCCTCCTTCATCCGCGACGACCTGCTGGTGAAGGTCCAGGCCGCCGATCGCGTCGACGGCGCACCGCTCGTCGCCCAGCTCGAGGAACGGGCGACCGCGGCCGAGGCGAGGATCGACCTCTTCGGCGGGCTGCTGCGCCAGATGCGGGGCGACGCCGACGAGGAGGAGTTCCTGCTGCGGGGTGAGCGGATCGGTCCGTATCTGACCTGCATGCGGGGCCTGGCCTTCGAACGGGACAACAGGGACTGGTGCCTGCGGGTCGCGGCCGTCCTGCGCGAGAGGAGCGGTGTACGTGGCCGGCGGTGAGTACCTTCGCTATGTCGCCCTGGGCGACAGCCAGACCGAGGGCGTGGGCGACGGGGACGACGTCACCGGTCTGCGCGGCTGGGCCGACCGGCTGGCCGGGCACCTGGCCGCCGCCGAGCCCGCGCTCGAGTACGCCAACCTGGCGGTACGGGGGCGGCTCGCCCACCAGGTCCACGCGGAGCAGCTGGGCCCCGCCCTGGCGCTGCGTCCCGACCTGGCGACGGTCGTCGCCGGGGTCAACGACGTACTGCGGCCCAGGTTCGACGCGGCGGAGGTCGCCGGGCACCTGGAGCAGATGTTCGCCGCGCTCACGGCCGCCGGGGCCCGTGTGGCGACCCTCACCTTCCCTGACGTCGGGGCGATAGCACCGGCCGCCCGGCCGGTACGGTCCCGCGTGCTGGAGCTCAACGCCCGCATCCGGACAGCGGCCGCCCGGCACGGCGTCACGGTGGCGGAGTGCGACCGGTACCCGGTCGCCACGGACCCCCGGCTGTGGAGCGCCGACCGCCTGCACGCGAGCCCGCTGGGCCACGAGCGGATCGCGGCCGCCGTCGCCCACTCGCTCGGCCTCCCCGGCAGCGACGAGACCTGGGCGCTGCCGCTGCCGCCGCAGCGGCTCCCCACCGGCGTACGAGCCGCGGCGGCTGAGGTGCGCTGGGCCGCCGGATTCCTCGGCCCATGGCTCGGACGCCGGCTGCGCGGCAGGTCCTCCGGCGACGGCCGTGTGCCGAAACGCCCTCAGCTGCTGCCGTACACCGATGCCGAGGTCCCGGACGCGCGCGGCCTCTGACCGGCGGGAGCGCCGCTCAGCCCTCCCCGGCCGGGCACCCCCCGCGACGTACCGGCCACCGGGCCCCTGACGGCACGCCAGGAAAGCCGCAGACCTAGGATGGTTGCCTCGGTCTACTGAGCAGGGAGTTCCCGCATGCGCGTAGCACTCGGTCTCGGTCTGCCGCAGGCGAACCAGTACGGCATCGGCCGCGACGTCCCCCTGGTGGCGCGTGCCGCGGAAGCGGCCGGATACGACAGCCTGTGGGTGTACGAGCGGATCATCTTCCCCCAGCCGGCCACCCAGGGCCTGTACGGCATCTCGGGGCTGGCCTGGCCGGACAACTACCGGGGGGTCGCCGATCCCCTGATCACCCTGACACTGGCCGCCGCGGCCACGGAACGTGTCCAGCTCGGCACGAGCGTCCTGGTCGCCCCCCTGCATGTGCCCTTCCAGCTCGCCCGCTCCCTCGCCTCCCTCGACGCGGCCAGCGGTGGCCGCGTGATCGCCGGGCTGGGTACGGGCTGGTCGCTGGACGAGTACGCGGCCGCCTCCGTCGCCCCGTTCGAGCGGCGCGGCGCCGTGCTGGACGAGCTGCTGGACGTGTGCGCGGCCGTCTGGGGGCCGGACCCCGTCTCGTACAGCGGCGCCCTGACCACGATCGCGCCGTCCGAGGTCGGCCCCAAGCCGGCCCGCCCCATCCCCGTCTACCTCCCCGCGAGCAGCCCCCGGGCGACCCGCCGCCTGGTCGACCGGGCCGACGGCTGGATGCCGGTGGCGGCGGGCCCCGCACAGCTCTCGCAGCAGTGGCAGCGGGTACAGGAGACCGCCGCCGAACGCGGGCGCGAGCGCCCGCTCGGCGTCTGGGCCCGCGCCAACGCCCGCCACACCCCCGAGCCGTTGCCAGGCGCCGACCGCAAGCCCTTCCACGGTGATGCCGCGCAGATCGTCGAGGACCTCGTCGCACATGCCGCCACCGGGGTCCCCGGAATCCTGCTGGACCTCCAGGCCACACTCCATGACGCGTCGGAACTCGCCGACGTGGCGACCGAGGTGTACGAGGGGGCGCGGGCGGCCGGTATCTGACGGACTGCCGGCCGTGAGCCGAACCCGGGCCCGCGCGATGAAGGTCGCCGGTGTTCCCTCCCGGATCGACCTCACGAGGAGGCCGCCGCTACGCCTCGCGGCCCCGCTCGGTCACCCTCGTCGGCGTCGCCGGCCGATCCGGCCATGAGACCTTCGGTCGGCGGCAGACGAGTCGGGCTGCACGCCGGGGTCTGTCCCGCTCACGACTTCCGGCATGAGGTACGTGCGATGCGCGATCCGCTCCGGCGGCGTCCGGGCGGCGGCTCATCAGGCCGCTCGCCCGGACCGGAGCGCCTTCGGACGGACGGGCGGCATCCGTCGCGGCGGTCAGTCACGGGGCAGGAGGGCTCGAGAGAGCACGGCGGTGGCAAGGAGGAGGACGGCGACGGTGACGAGGCCGATGCGCATGCCCGGGAGGGAGAAGCCCCCGGCGGAACCGGCGAGCAGTCCGCCGAACAGCGCGACGGCGAGCGCACCGCCGGTCTGACGACAGGAGTTGAGGAGCCCGGACGCGGTCCCCGGGCGCTCCGACGGAACCACGTCCATCAGCAGCGCGGTCAGCGCGGGCACCGCGAGCGCCCCGCCCACACCCAGCGGCAGCAGCAGGACCAGCACCAGCCACAGCGGAGTCTGTGCGGCCAGCGGCAGCATGGCGAGCATGGCGATGACGAAGATCAGCTGCCCGACGACGATCACCGAACGGCGCCCGATCCGCTCCGCCAGCCGCGGCGACAGCAGGTTGTTCGCCGTCACCAGCGCCGAAACCGGGACGAACATCAGCCCGGCCGCGAACGCCGGCATTCCTCGCAGCTGCTGGTAGTACAGCCCCAGCAGGAAGATCCCGCCGTAGAAGGCGGCGTTGACGGTGAAGCCGACCGCGAGCGTGACGGCCAGCCGGCGGTTCTTCAGCAGGGCCGGAGGGACCATGGGCTGGCGGTGGCGCGCCTCGATCACCCAGAAGGCGTAACCGGAAACGGCGGCGAGCGCGGCGGCGGCCGGCACGGGGCCGCTGGTCCAGCCCAGGTGGCCACCCTCGATCACGGTGAAGGTCAGCCCGGCCAGGGCCAGAACCGCGCTGAGCTGGCCACCGCCGTCCAGCACGGCGGGTCGGCGCGGGGACTGCGGCACCCGGATCAGCAGGATGAGGATCACCGCGCCCACCGGCAGGTTGAGCAGGAAGACGGCCCGCCAGCCGGCCATGTCGGTGAACAGCCCGCCCAGCACCGGGCCCGCCGCCATCGCCACCGCGCCACCGGCCGTCCACGTCGCGATGGCCCGGGCGCGTGCCCGGGCGTCTTCGAAGGCCTGCCGGACCAGTGCCAGCGAGGCCGGCATCACGATCGCGGCAGCAGCGCCCTGTGCCACGCGTGCGGCGACCAGCACGCCGATGCCGGGCGCGAGCGCGCAGCCGAGGGAGGCGAGAGTGAACAGGGCGACGCCCCAGGCGTAGGCGCGGCGGGCGCCGGCGCGGTCGGCGAGGGCACCGGCGGAGAGCATCAGGGCCGCGAGCATCAGCGTGTAGGCGTCAACCACCCACTGGAGTACGGCCATTCCGCCGTCGAGGGAGTCCTGGATCGCGGGCAGCGCGATGTTCACGGCCGACACGTCGATGGTGATCACGGTGAAGCCGAGCAACGAAGCAACCAGTGCGGCGACGCGGGACTGCGGCGGTGCGGCCGGCCGGGCTCGGTCCGGCTGTCGTGGAAGCCCGGACACCGGCGGCTCGGGGGTGTGTCCGGTGCCGGAGGCGGACGGGGTGGTTGTCATGGAGGACTCCAGATCAAGGCCAGGTGACTGTTCGACAGAAAGGACCGGGCGGGCGGGCGGTCCGACGCGGCGGGGGCCGCGGCCCGGTGTCTCGCACCCCCTGGGTCCCGACGGCCGGACCGCCCGCTCCGGGATCGACTCTCCGCCCCCTCGCGGCCGTCCGGCAGACCGCGCTGTCCCCGGGTACGGCGCTCCAGGCTCTGACACGGCCCCCCACGGGCGTTGACCGCCTGCGAAAATGGCCCTATGACAGCAGCAGAGACGAGGGGCACCGAACTCGGCCGATATCTGAAGGCCCGGAGGGCGCAGGTGAAGCCGGAGGAGGCCGGTCTCCCGGCCGGCGAGGGCCTGCGCCGTACGCCCGGGCTGCGCCGGGAGGAGTTGGCCGTGCTGGCCGGAGTGAGCGTCGACTACTACATCCGCCTGGAGCGGGGTCGGGAGACCAATCCGTCGTCCGCCGTGCTGAACGCCCTGGGCCGGGCCCTGCGGCTGAGCGGCGACGGCTACGAACGCCTGCACGAACTCGCGGAGCTGGCCTCCGGCCGGTGCTCCGAGCTGTCAGCCGGCCCGCAGGACGCGGTCCGCGACTCGGTACTGCGAATGCTGGAGTCGGTTCGTCCGCTGCCCGCTTATGTGGAGGACCGCTACAACCGCGTACTGGCGGCGAACCGGCCCGGCCGGCGGCTGATGCCCGGCCTCTGGGACATGCCGGAGGACCAGCGCAACCTGACCCGCTATCTGTTCCTCCACCCCGTCGGCCGGACGCTCTACGAGCCGTGGGAGGAGACGGTCGCCCTCTCGGTGGCACATCTGCGCGCGGTCGCCGGGGCCGACCCGGACGATCCCGAGCTGACCGCGCTCGTCGGCGAACTCGCTCTGAAGTCAGCGGAATTCGCGCGCATCTGGGAACGGTACGACGTCTGCGAGCGCGGTGGCGGGCAGAAGTCCTTCCGGCATCCGAAGGTCGGGCCGATGACCCTGACATACGAGGTCATGCGACTGGCCCGGGCGAGCGGCCAGCGGATGGTGGTCTACCAGGCACTCCCCGGCACCGCGGACGAGCAGGCCATGCTGCGCCTGGACACCGTGGGCGCCACACCGGAGCCGGCACGCGTGGAGCCCCCGGAGCCGGCAGCCGAGCTGTGCCCCACCAGCGTGCCCACCGCGGCCGACGCCTCCGCCGGCTGAGCCGGGCCGCCGTCCTCGCCGGCGCTCGTCCGCGCTTGAGGTTGTCGGGCCTGGTGCCGGGCTGGGGACTCCGCAGGGACTTTCAGCGCTGTCCGAGGGACTTCCGAGGTACTTTCCGCCGCCTCACGCGGCAAGCACCTGATAGACCGGTAAGGGCCTCCGACGCACGCCGGAGGCCCTTACCCGGACAACGCCGCAGTGGGCGGCAGACGAGTCGGGCTGTACGCCGGGTTCTGTCGCCCGGTCGCCTCGCGGCGGCCGGGGAGACGGCCATCCATCTAGGACCGGCATTGCTGCCGGCCTCGTGCGGTCTACCCGCGAACTCGGGCGGGCAGCCCTCGGACGTTCGCGCAGGAGCACCGGGGTGCTCCCTCTTGACCTTGCTCCGGGTGGGGTTTACCTAGCCGCCTGAGTCGCCTCAGGCGCTGGTGGTCTCTTACACCACCGTTTCACCCTTACCCGGGACCGGAGTCCCGGGCGGTCTGTTTTCTGTGGCACTGTCCCGCGGGTCACCCCGGGTGGCCGTTAGCCATCACCCTGCCCTGTGGAGCCCGGACGTTCCTCGGGAGGATCCGGGGATCCTCACGCGGCCGTCCGCCCGGCTCGTCTGCCGTGGTGACCATGCTACCCGGCGGGGCGGGCACCTCCGTGCGGCCGTGCGGGCCGCCCGTCGCGTGCGCGGTCAGGCCGTGAAGGCGGCGATGCCCGCCTCCCAGGCGGCTGAGAGGTCCGCGCCCGGGGGGAACCGGCCGTTGAGTTCGAGGACCAGCATCCCGTGGGCGAAGGCCCAGGCGGCGCGGGCGCGGTCCTCGTCGCCGCCCGCCGCCCGGACCAGAGGCGCGGCCGCGGCGTCGGCGGCCGCTCCGTCGGGGATGGAGCGGCCCATGGTCAGGAGGTAGAGGTGCGGGTGGGCGAGGGCGTAGGCGCGGTAGGCGGTGGCGAGGGCGGAGAAGGACCCGGGGGCCGCCGCCTCGGCCGCCGTGAGGACGCCCGCGGTCTCCCGGAGCATCTCGGTGGCCAGCGCCGTCACCACGGACGACTTGTCCGGGAAGTGCTTGTAGAGGGACGGTGCCTTGACGCCGACCCGGTCCGCCAGTCTCCGCATCGTGAGCGCGTCGGGGCCCTCCGCCTCGAGCAGGGTGCGGGCAGCCGAGACGATCTGCCGGGGCCGTCCGGCGGTCGGGGCGGTCGCGAGGTCACTCACACATAAGGCCTTCCCTCGTACGGAGTCGGTACGCGGTCCGTGACCGAGTACGTGATCGTACGAGAGGGGGACGAGCCGGCCGGCGAGCGGCCCGCGAGTGTCCGGAATTGCCCATTCCACAGCATTGTGAGGCACCTCCCGGACGCAGGGACCGGCGGGTGCGCACCCCGGTCTCAGCGCGCGTTCGTCCACCCCGGGGTCCAGGTCCCCGCCGGGTCCTGCCCGGCCGCGGCGGTGTCGAGGTACGAGCGCAGGGTGGCCAGGGCCGGGTGGGGGTTGTCGCGGTGCCAGAGGAGGGAGTGCGGGTAGACGGGCTTCGGCCCGGTGACCGGGATGCGGCGCAGCCCGTGTCCCGCAGGCCAGACGAGACGGGTCTGCCCGCCCATGAAGGTGGCCAGCGCGGGGGTGTCGGCGACGGTGTCGAGCAGGGCGTCGGAGCCGAAGTTGGGGCCGGTCGCCTCGATGGTCAGGCCGAACTCGGCGACGAGGTCGTCGTAGTAGGCGGCCCACTCCGTCCCGGGGACGATGCCGGGCATCCAGATCCGGTGTCCCGTGAGCTCGGCGAGGGTCACCGAGCGGGCTCCCGCGAGCGCGTGGTGCGGGCCGGTGAGGAGTTCGAGGTCCTCGTCGAGGACCCGCGCGGAGGCGATGTCCTCGGGCAGCGGCAGGCCGGGGGCGGTGACGGCGCGGAAGGACGCGTCGATCTCTCCGGACCGGATGGCGGCGACGGCCGTCTCGATGGAGAAGAGCATCACCACGTCGAGGTCGATCTCGGGGTGCGCCCCGTGGAAGGCCCGCATCAGGCCCGATGCCGCGCCCCGTGAGGCGATGATGTCGACCCGGAGCGGGCGGCGGCCGGTGCGTACGGAGGTGGCCGCGCGTTCGGCGACGCGGAGCAGTTCACGTGCGTGCGGCAGGAAGGCCTGGCCGTCGATGGTGGGCTCGGCCCCCCGCGCGGTGCGGGTGAACAGCCGCACGCCGAGGGTGCGCTCCAGCGCGGCGACGCGTTTGGAGACGGCCTGCTGGGTGACGCCCAGCTCGTCGGCCGCCTCGCGGAACCGTCCCGCGTCCAGGACGGCGACGAAGGTCCGGACGGCATCGAGATCCATACGGACACTCTAGGCCGGGCATCCGCTCCAGGCGGGCATCGGAACAACCGGTGGTTGTTCCCGCGGCGACGACGGTTGTTTGATCCCTGGTCGGGGGTCTCGCTTTGATGGGTTCGTACGCGGACGGGTTGTACGAGCGCAGGCAAGGAGCGCCGAGGGATGGGGAGCGGGCACCGGCTGGGGCGACCGTTCGGGTGGCTCTGGGGAGCGTACGGGACGAGCGCGCTCGGCACCTGGCTCGCCTTCGGGGCGTTCCCGCTGATCGCGATCCAGGCGCTCGACGCCGGGCCGGCCGAGGTCGCCGCGCTCTCCGCCGTGGGGGCGGCGGCGGGCGCGGCGGTGGCGGTGCCGCTCGGCCCCTGGGTGGAGTTCCGCCGCAAGCGGCCGGTGCTGATCGCGATGGACCTGGTGCGGTGCGCGGCGCTGCTGACAGTCCCCGCCGCGTACGGGCTCGGAGTGCTCACCCTCCTCCAGCTCGCGCTGGTCTCGGTCCTCGTCGCGGCGTCCGACATCACCTTCCGGGCGGCCTCGGGCGCATACCTGAAGACGCTGCTGAGCGCGGAGGACCTGCTCGTCGCCAACGCCCGGTTCGAGTCCACGGCCTGGACGGCGACGATCGTCGGGCCGCCGCTGGGCGGTGCGCTGACCGGGCTCCTCGGTCCCGTGGCGACGGTCGCGGCGGACGCTGCCAGCTATCTGCTGTCGGCGCTGGGGCTTCGCATGACGGGCGGGAAGGAGCCGCCCCCCGGGCACCGGGACGTGGTACGGCTACGGGCCGGGGACCTGCTGGACGGCTGGCGGTACATCCTGGCCGACGCGACCCTGCGGCCGCTCTTCCTGAACACCGCCCTTTTCAACGGCCTGGTGATGGCCTCCTCCCCGCTGCTGGCCGTCCTGATGCTGGGTGAGCTCGGCTTCGCGCCCTGGCAGTACGGTCTCGCCTTCGCCGCCCCCTCGGTCGCCGGCCTGCTGGGGTCCGGGCTGGCCCGGCCGCTGGTGACCCGGTTCGGGCAGCACCGGGTGCTGGCCTGGTCCGGGACTCTGCGGGCGCTGTGGCCGGTCGGGCTGACCTTCGTGGGGCCCGGTACCGGTGGGCTGCTGCTGGTCATCGGCGTCGAGACCGGCCTGATCCTCTGCTGCGGCGTCTTCAACCCGGTCTCGGCCACCTGCCGCCTGGAGCGCACCGCCGCGGACCGGGTCGTCCGCGCGCTGTCCGCCTGGTCCGTGACGGCCAAGGCGGCGACCGCGCTCCTGACCGCCGCCTGGGGTGTGCTGGGAAGCCTGGCCGGTCCGCGTACGGCCGTCGGGCTGGCCGGGCTGTTCCTGCTGGCGACGCCTCTGCTGATGCCCCGCCGGACGCCGTCCCCCGTGGAGGCGGAGCCGGTCCGGTAGTGGCGTGCGCGAGAGCCGGCCGGTGAGCCCTTCCGGTCACAGCGCCGGGCACGGCGCCCGAGGGACGGCCCGTACCCTTGCCGGGGGCTCCCACCCGCCCGGGGCCCTGCGCCGCGTGTGAAAAGGAGACCCTCGTGCTCGTGCTGTTGCCGCCCTCCGAAGGTAAGGCCGCCTCGGGGCGCGGGGCACCGCTGAAGCCGGAGTCGTTGTCCCTGCCGGGTCTCGCCGGCGCGCGGGCCGCGATCCTCGACGAACTCGTCGAGCTCTGCGTGGCGGACGAGGAGAAGGCCCGGGAGGTACTGGGCCTGAGCGAGGGGCTGCGCGGCGAGATCGCGAAGAACGCGGAGCTGCGTACGGCCGGGACCCGTCCGGCTGGGGAGATCTACACCGGCGTGCTGTACGACGCCCTCGGCCTGGCCACGCTGGACACGGCGGCCAAGCGGCGGGCGGCCACGTCGCTGCTGGTCTTCTCCGGGCTGTGGGGTGCGGTGCGGGTGAGCGACCGGATCCCCTCCTACCGCCTGTCGATGGGGGTCAGGCTGCCGGGCCTCGGAGCGCTGAACGCGTACTGGCGGGCCCCGATGGCGTCGGTCATGCCCGAGGCGGCGGGGGACGGCCTGGTCCTGGACCTGCGGTCGTCCGCGTACGCCGGCGCATGGAAGCCGGCGGGCGAGGTCGCGGAACGCACGGCGAGCGTGCGGGTGCTCCAGTCACGGATGGTCGACGGGGTGGAGAAGCGGTCCGTGGTCAGCCACTTCAACAAGGCGACGAAGGGGCGTCTGGTCCGCGACCTGCTGGTGGCGGGCGCCCGCCCGAAGGGACCCGCCGAGCTGGTGGGGGTCCTGCGTGACCTCGGCCACGTGGTGGAGGCGCAGGCGCCTGCACGGGCGGGACGGCCGTGGTCGCTGGACGTCGTGGTCACCGAGATCCACTGACCCGGAGGACGCGCGCCCCACGCGGACACCGGCGCGAGCACACCGGCCCGACGGCGCACAGAGGCACAGGCGCACGGACGCACGACACACAGGCGCGTGCGACTCCGCACGGAAGGCGGGCGTTGCAGCATGCGCAACGCGCGTTGCGCAGTGTGCGGTTCTCGCGGCAGGATGAAGCCATGACCTCCTCCGCGCCCTCCGCCGTGTCCGCCTCCGTCCTCGATCTCGCCCCCGTGGTCCCCGTCGTCGTCCTGGAGGACGCCGCCGACGCGGTGCCGCTGGCTCGCGCACTCGTCGCCGGGGGGCTGCCCGCGATCGAGGTCACGCTGCGGACGGCGGCCGCGCTGGATTCCATCCGGGCGATCGCCGCCGAGGTACCGGACGCGGTGGTCGGCGCCGGCACGGTGATCTCCCGGGCACATGTGGAGGACACTGTCGCGGCCGGTGCGCGCTTCCTGGTCAGCCCCGGCTGGACCGACGCCCTCCTGGAGGCGATGAAGGCGTCGGGCGTGCCCTTCCTCCCCGGCGTCTCGACGACCTCCGAGGTCGTCGCGCTGCTGGAGCGCGGGGTCACCGAGATGAAGTTCTTCCCGGCCGAGGCCGCGGGCGGGACCGCCTACCTGAAGGCGCTCTCCTCGCCGCTCCCCCAGGCACGGTTCTGCCCGACGGGCGGCATCTCGCTCGCCTCGGCGCCGTCGTACCTGGCCCTGCCCAACGTGGGCTGCGTGGGCGGCAGCTGGATGGTTCCCGGCGACGCCGTCGCCGCCAAGGACTGGGCGCGCGTCGAGCGGCTCGCCGCCGAGGCTTCGGCACTGGCCGGGGGCTGAGCCCCGGGCGGTCCCCGGTGCGGGTGGGGCCCGTCCTCCCGTACGGCGCGTGCCGTACGGGAGGACGGGCCCCACTGCCGCTCCTACCGCAGGTGCGAGGTGTCGTTGAGGACCCTCAGCGAGGCGTTGCCGTCCGCGTAGTAGGCCACCGTCGAGACGGACGCGGGCGACAGTTCCATGCGGAAGAGCGAGTCCGGCGGGGCTCCGAGCGCGAGCCGTACCAGCGTCTTGATCGGCGTGACATGGGTGACCAGGAGCGTCGTGCGCCCGCCGTGGCGGGCGATCAGCCGGTCACGGGCCGCCGAGACCCGCTCCGCCACCTCGGCGAAGCTCTCGCCTCCGCCCGTGGGTGCCGCGTCGGGGGATGACAGCCAGGTGGTCAGGTCCGCGGCGTACCGCTCCCGCACCTCGGCGAAGGTGAGCCCCTCCCAGGCGCCGAAGTCCGTCTCGCGCAGCCCCTCCTCGATCCGGACCTCCAGGCCCAGCCGGGAGGCCACGGCCTGCGCGGTCTCCCGGCAGCGGCGCAGCGGTGAGCTGACGATGTCCTGGATTGCGCCGCGCGCGGCGAACGCCTCGGCGGCGCGGGCCGCCTGATCGCGCCCGGTGGCCGACAGCTCAGGGTCGCCGCCGCCGCTCCCCGAGAACCGCTTCTCGGGGGTGAGGGCCGTCTCGCCGTGGCGCAGCAGGGCGAAGACCGTGGGCGTGCCCAGATCGGGTGCGCTTCCCCAGCCCACCTGCGGTGTGGTGTCCGCCTGCGGGGTCGTGGAGGCCGCCGCCGGGCGGGCCTTCGCCATCGCGGCCCGCACCTTCGCCGCTCCGGCCACGGCGTCGCCGGGCGGTCCGTCGACGGGCAGGGGCTTCGCCGGGGTGCGCGCCGTACCCCGGTCGGCCTTCGAGGCCCCGGGGTCCCACTGCTCGCCCCGCCCGCCCGCGTCCATCGCCTCGTTGGCGAGCCGGTCGGCGTGCTTGTTCTGCGCGCGGGGGATCCACTCGTACGTGACCGAGGAGGCGGGCAGGATGCCCGCGGCCTCCTGGGCCAGCGGCTTCATGGCGGGGTGCTTGATCTGCCAGCGGCCCGACATCTGCTCGACCACCAGCTTGGAGTCCATCCGCACGCTCACCTGCACGGTGGTGTCCGGGAAGAGGGACCTGACCGCGGTGAGGCCCGCGATCAGCCCCCTGTACTCGGCCACGTTGTTCGTCGCGACGCCGATGTACTCGGCGGCCTCGGCGAGCACCCCGCCGGTCTCCGGGTCGATGACGACAGCGCCGTAACCGGCGGGCCCCGGGTTGCCGCGGGACCCTCCGTCGGCTTCGACGACCACCCGGCGGGGAGCGGCCATTACAGCCCGGACTCCGAGGTGCGGACCAGGATGCGGCGGCAGTTCTCGCAGCGGAGCACCGTGTCGGGGGAGGCCGCCTTCACGTCGTTGACCTCGGTGATGTTCAGCTCCAGCCGGCAGCCCTCGCAGCGGCGCTGGTAAAGACGGGCGGCGCCCACGCCGCCCTGCTGGGCGCGGAGCTTGTCGTAGAGCTTGAGCAGGTCGGCGGGGACGGCACCGGCGACGACCTCGCGGTCCTTGGCGACGCCCGCGGCCTCGGCCTCCAGCTCCTTGGTCGCGGCGTCCCTGCGGGCGGTGGCGTCGTCGACCTTGGCCTGCACGGCGCTCACGCGCTCGGTCAGCTCGGCCACCCGCTCCTGGGCGGACTCACGGCGCTCCATGATCTCGAGGACGATGTCCTCCAGGTCGCCCTGGCGCTTGGCGAGCGAGGTGATCTCGCGCTGCAGGCTCTCCAGGTCCTTGGACGAGGAGACCGCACCCGAGTCGAGCCGCTGCTGGTCGCGGACGGCGCGCTGGCGCACCTGGTCGACGTCCTGCTCCGCCTTGGTCTGCTCGCGGGTGGTGTCGCTCTCCTCGGTCTGCGAGGCGACGAGCAGGTCGCGCAGCTGGGCGAGGTCGCTTCCCAGCGATTCGAGCTCGGCGTGCTCGGGCAGCGAGGTGCGCTTGTGGGAGAGCTGCGACAGACGTACGTCGAGTGCCTGGACTTCGAGGAGTCGGATCTGGTCGGCGGGCGCGGCGTTCAGTTGGGGGCTCCAGAAGAGTGGTGGGTGGTCCAGGGGTCGGTGACCTGCTTCGAGACGTGGACCCTCAGGTCCCATCCGTGGCGGTCGGAAAGTGCGTCGAGTTGCGCTGCGGCCTGCTCGCACCAGGGCCATTCGGTAGCCCAGTGTGCGGCATCGACGAGGCCGAGCGGGGAGTGCTGGACGGCCTCGGACGCCGGGTGGTGGCGCAGGTCCGCGGTGAGGAAGGCGTCCACCCCGGCCGCGCGCACGGCGTCGAAGAGGCTGTCGCCGGAGCCGCCGCTGACCGCGACGCGGCGTACCACCGCGTCCGGGTCGCCTGCCAGCCGGACGCCCTGCGCGGTGGCGGGCAGCCGGGCGGCGGCGCGGGCGGCGAAGTCGCGGAGGGACTCGGGGTGGTCGAGCTCGCAGACCCGGCCCAGTCCGCGGCGGCCCGTGGCGTCGGACGGGTCGGGGACGAGCGGGCCGGTGACCCGGAGGCCGAGTGCGGCGGCGAGGGCGTCGGAGACGCCGGGGTCCGCGGTGTCCGCGTTGGTGTGCGCGACGTGCAGGGCGATGTCGTGCTTGATCAGGTCGTGCACGACCCGGCCCTTGAAGGTGGAGGCGGCGACCGTCGTCGTACCGCGCAGATAGAGCGGGTGGTGGGTGACGATCAGGTGCGCACCGAGGGTGCGGGCCTCGTCCACGACCGGGCCCACGGGGTCGACGGCGAACAGGACCCGGTGGATCTCCGCGTCGGGGTCGCCGCAGACCGTGCCGACGGCGTCCCATCCTTCGGCCCGCTCGGGAGGCCACAGGGCGTCGAGCTCGGCGATGACTTCAGACAGACGGGGCACGGGAGAAAGGCTACCTGCCCACCGCACCCCGCCGCCCCTGCCCGCCGGTCCCGGGACAGGAGGGCCGGCGGGCGGTACGGACCGCAGCGCCGGTACCGCCGTGGTGCGGGCCACCCGGGGCGGGGACGGCCGGTCCGCACCCCGGCCGTACCGGCGGACCTGGCGCGATGACAGAGGGGCATGCGGGCGGCATGTGCCGCTCCGGTACGGGTGGTGCGGGCGAGGGCTGACCGGCCCGGACGGAGGTTCCGACAGCACAGTTTCCTGAGTCTCCGCAGGCGAATCAGGGCATCGGCACCCTTATGTGTGAAGTGCCGAAGCTCGTGTTGTCCGGTGGGAACCGCGAAATCTAGCTTCGGTTGCCGGAGGTGACCGGACCATGACTGCCTGTGCCATCGAGGACAAGACCACCGGAGTCGCAGAGGCTGCGGCGACGGCCGAATCCACGCCCCGCCCCCCTGAACCGGACGGGCCGGTCCGGCCCGGAGAGGCCCACACCATGGCGACTTCCGACGAGGGCGGGGATCCGCTCAGAGCGGGGACTGCCGGCGTCACGGGCGCCGCTGCCCCGTCAGCTCCCGGCGAGGCGGAAACGCCCCGGGAGGACGCGGGTGCGGCACCGAGGACCGCGACGACTCCCGCACCCCCGCCCACCGCCGCTGCGGGCGGGTACGGAACGGGCGCCGCTCCGAGCGGTGCGGCGCCCTCCACCGGCTCCCCGGGCGGACCGGCCGTCACCTTCCCGAGGAGCACGGCATCGCGCGGCGCCGCACCGGGCGGGGCGTCCGGCACCGGCGCTCCGGGCATCTCCGTGCGGGTGAAGGTCGCCCCCGTGTCGCCTGCGGGGCCCGTGCCGCCGGTGCCTGCCGTGCCCCCCGTGCCGGCCGTCCCGCCCGCCGGTGTCGTGGCGCCGGCCCTCTCGGAGGTGCCCCCGGCGGGTCTCGCCGAAGCACCGGAACCGGGGCGGGCGGGCGATGCCCGGGGGCCCGCCGGAGCACCGGCCGCGGCGACGCCAGGCGCGGGCCCCACCGCTCCTGATGCGGAGTACCGGGCCGCACCGGAAACGGTGTCCGTACCGGGCGATGCCGCCGACCGGGCGCAGCAACCGGAGCCGGGGCCGGGGCCGCTCACCATCTCCGCCGACCACTCGTACGCCGCCCGGCTCGCCCCCGCCGGGGGCGGGCCGGGCTGGTGTCCCGAGCGCTGGACGCTCGACGGGCCCGAGCCGTACGCCGTCCCCCTTCCTCTCGACCGCCCAGAGGCGGCGGACGCCGATGTCCTGCCCCTCTCGGACGGTCGGGTCCTGATCCGCCGGCGGGCGGCGGCGGACCGGCACACGTTCTCGCTCCTGTATCCGACCGGGCCGGACACGGGTGAGCTTCCCCTCGGTGCCGTGATCGGGACGGAGCTCGCGCTCCTGCCCCCGTCCCCCGACGGGATGAACGTCCTCGCGCTGCTCCCCGGCGCGCGATCCACCGGCGTCTGGCTGGTGGCGGGCGGGGCGTTCGGCCCGGAGCACATCGCGGACGTCCCGGGGCGGTGCTCGGGGGGCGCCTGGCTCGACCGTGAGGGCCGGCTGCTCGCCCTGGACCGGCAGATGCCGGGCGGCGGGCCGGTGAAGACGATCGTGGTGGACCTGGGGCGCGGCGGAGAGGCGACCCCGTTGCTTCAGATCGCACCGGAGAGCAACGACCGCCTGCTGCTGGCCGACGCCGACAGCGGCCTGCTGCTGGTGCGCTCCGACGCGCCGGGGCAGGACCGGCTCGGCTGGGGCGTGCTCGGCAGCTGTCTGCCGGTGCGCTTTCCCGAGTGCCTGCGCACGCCCGACGTGACGATGACGCCGTTCGCCGTGCAGCCGGGCCAGATGCTGATGCCCGAGTGCTGTGCGGTCGCACTCCGGATCGACGGCGCGGCCGGCAGCTGGGTGGGCCTGTGGCGCCCGGCAGGCCGGCGGCTGCACCAGTACGCGGCGCCCGCCGGTTGGCTGACCGGCACCGGCTTCTGGAGCCGGGACGGTGTGCTGCGTCTGCCGTACGTACCGCCGGACGCGCCCTGTGGCGTGGCGCTGCTGGAGGCTCCCGCCGACGACCCGTACCAGTCCGTCGCGAACGGAACGGCTTCCTCCGCGCAGGCCCCGGAAGCCGGCGCGCGTAAGCCCGTTCCTCTGGGGCAGGCGCCTCTCACCGGCAGGACCGCACCTGGATAAACTCTGCCCCGGGCTACGCAGCCGTACCGTCCGGGCGCCGACGGTGACCGTGCCGGAAGGCGGCGGGGCCGCGACACACACGTAAGCGATTGCAACGGGGAGACTTCCCACATGTCTGAAGCCCGAACCGACACGACCCAGCCGCGTCCGCCCGAGGCGGACACGGAAGGGGCCGAAGCCGGCGGCTACGGAAAGCACCGAGGGGGCGCATCCGCGGAGGGCGCGACATCGCAGCCGCACGGCCGTCACCGCCGCCCCTCCGAAGGGGGTGGCGGCGCGGCGGCCTGAGGCCGCTCCGCACGGGACGAGGGCCGTCGCAGCCGTCCGGCTGCGGCGGCCCTCGGCGTTGCCGCTCCCGGCGGCTCGCGCGTCCGTGACATTTGTCCCGGGCAGCTTCGTACACTCGCCCCTGCCCGGACGAACGGCGGCCCCGTAGCGTCTGGTTCATGACGGGGACGGCTGAGAACGAAGACGGAAGGCCCGCGGTGGTGTTCACCGGCGTGGTCAAGACCTACGGGAGAGCGGGGCGCACGGTCAGGGCGGCCGACGGCGTCGATCTGGTCGTGCGGCGGGGTGAGACCGTGGCCCTGCTGGGGCGCAACGGGGCGGGCAAGTCGACTGCCATCGGCCTGCTCCTGGGGCTCGACACCCCCGACTCCGGCACGGTGCGCCTCCTGGGGCGTCCACCGGAGCAGGCGGTCCGTGCCGGGCTGGCCGGCGCGATGCTCCAGGACGGGCGCCCCATCCCCCGGGTGACGGCGCGTGAGCTGGTGCGGTTCGTCGCCTCCCTCCACCCCCGGCCGCTGCCGGTGGCGGAGACCCTCGACCTGGCCGGAGTGACCGCGTACGCGGACCGGCGCGTCGACAAGCTGTCGGGCGGTCAGGCACAGCGGGTCCGCTTCGCCGTCGCACTGGCGGGCGGTCCGGAACTGGTCGTCCTGGACGAGCCGACGTCCGCACTGGACGTGGAGGCGAGGCGCTCCCTGTGGGAGTCGGTCGGGAAGTTCGCCGAAAGGGGCGGCACGGTGCTGTTCTCCACCCACCAGCTGGACGAGGCCGACCGGTACGCCGACCGGATCGTCGTCATGGACCGGGGCCGGATCGTCGCGGACGGCAGCGGAGAGGAGATCGGACGGTCGGTGGGCGGGGGCCTGGTGTCCTTCGATCCGGCGGGGCTCACCCCCTCCGAACTGGCCTCACTCCCAGGTGTCGTGCACGTGGACATGGCCGGGGGACGCGCTCGGCTGCGTACCGACGACTCGGACGCGACCGTCGTCGCGCTGGCCGCGCTCGGGGCCGTGCGGAACCTCCTGGTCGGCAGGGCGACCCTGGAGGACGCGTTCCTCTCCCTGACCGCACCGCCGGACACCGGGGCGGTCGTCGACGTGCCCGCGGTGACCCGCGTCGGACAGGAGGCCGTGTGATGATCCCGTACATCCTTCTCGAGATGCGCCGTACGCTGCGCGACCCCTCGTACCTGGTCTTCGGGGCGGGCATGCCGGTGATGATGTATCTCCTCTTCACCAACCTCGGCGGCGGCGGCGATTCCGACGACTGGAAGGCCCTGTCGATGGTGGGTATGGCGGCCTACGGGGCGCTCGGCTCGTCCATGGGCATCGGGACGGGCATCGCCGCGGACAAGTCACTCGGCTGGCTGCGGCAGTTGAGGATCACGCCGCTCTCCCAGGGGCGCGCGGTGGCGGGCCGGGCGGTGAGCGGCTCGGTGACGGTCCTGCCCGCCGTTCTCGCCGTCCTGCTGTCCGGGGCGCTCGTCAACGGGGTGCGGCTGGAGATCTGGCAGTGGGCCTCCCTGGTGGTGCTGCTGTGGGCCGGCGCCCTGCCGTTCACCCTGCTGGGGATCGGCAACGGCTACCGGCTCACGCCGCAGGCGACGGGTGTGGTCAACGTGGCCTGCCTGACGGGCTTCGCGGTGATCGGCGGGCTCTGGTTCCCGCTCGACCTGTTCCCCGAATGGCTGCGGGACGTAGGTGAGTTCACCCCCGCGTACGGCTTCTCCGGCCTCGGGCGGTCGGTGATCGCCGGTGATCCGCCGGCCTTCGGGTCCACGGCCGTCCTGGGGGTCTGGCTGGTTCTGTTCGGCCTGTACGCCGCGGTCTCCTACCGCCGCTCGGCCAGGACGGTGTGACCGATGGCGGGCGATCGAGTCGAAGGGCGCCGCATGCGTGGGATGTTCAGGCGGAGGAAGGTCACGGGCGAGCGGCGGCCCGGGCCGCCCGGGCCGTACGTGCTGCTGCCCACACTGCTGATGGGGCTCGGGGGATTCTCCAACCTCTGGAGGGGCGAGACCCCCAACCCCTGGATCGGCGGCCTGGGGCTGTTCGCCTTCAACACCCTCTACATCTCGGTGGTGTTCCGGGGCTTCGACCGTAGGCGGCGCGAGAGCGTCACTTCGTATGTGCTGCTCGCCCTCATGGGCACGGTGACCGTCGGCCTGGCCGTCGGCTACGGCGGCACCTGGCTGCTGTTCTTCCCGGTGTACTCGCTCGCCGTCGGCACGATCCTCCGGGGCCGGCGGCTCGGCATCACCCTGCTGGTGCTGGGGTCGGGAGCGTGTGCGGTGGCGGTGTGGAAGGGCGACCACGTATCGGAGCCGTGGACGATCGGCTACGGGACGGTCATCTCGGGGGCGGTGACCGCGGCGATCCTCACCCTCTCCGAGACGGTGATGGAGCTGCGGGCGACCCGGCGGGAGCTCGCCCGCGCCGCGGTCGAGCAGGAACGGCTGCGGTTCTCGCGCGACCTGCACGACCTGCTCGGCCACACCCTCTCGGTCGTCGTCGTCAAGTCGGAGGCGGCGCGCAGGCTCGCCCCGCACGACGTCGACGCCGCGATCGCCCAGGTCCGCGACATCGAGTCGGTGGGCAGGCAGGCGCTCAGGGAGGTCAGGGAGGCGGTGACGGGTTACCGGGACAGCAGCCTGGCGAGCGAGCTGGAGAGGGCCGGACCGGTGCTGGCAGCCGCGGGGATCGAGGCGGTCGTGGACCGTTCGGGCAGCCCGCCCGGCCCACGGGCCGACGCGCTGCTGGGCTGGGTGGCCCGGGAAGCGGTGACCAACGCCGTACGCCACAGCGGCGCCTCGCGCTGTGTGTTCACCCTGGAGTCCACGGGCGGACGCATCCGGCTGACGGTCGCCGACGACGGCGCCGGCCCCCGGCACGGGCCGGCCACCGGGAACCAAGCGGGCGGAGGGACCGGTGCCGATGCCGGCGGCGGCACGGGGCTGAAGGGGCTGGCCGAACGACTGGCGGCCGTAGGCGGCTCGCTGGAGGCGGGCCGGGCGAAGGACGGCGGGTTCACTGTGACGGCGGAGATGCAGGACGACGCTCCGGGCGGCTCCGAGGAGCGGGCCTGCGGCTGACGGCCGCACCGGCGGGGACACTCCTGTGGCGTAGTGAGGGCTCCCCCGGGCGCCGCGCGGCCTACGCTGATTCCGTGAACGAGATGCCGCAGGACCACCGGCCCACCGCGTCGGTCCGCATCCTGCTCGCCGAGGACCAGGGCATGATGCGCAGCGCGCTCGCGCTGCTCCTCGGGATGGAGCCGGACTTCGAGGTGGTCGCCCAGGTGGAGTCCGGTGACGCCATCGTGGACGCGGCGCTCCACTCCCGCCCGGACGTGGCGCTGCTGGACATCGAACTCCCGGGGCGCAGCGGGCTGGACGCCGCCGCCGACCTGCGCGACGAGGCGCCGGAGTGCCGGGTGCTGATCCTGACGACGTTCGGCAGGCCGGGCTATCTCCGGCGCGCCATGGAGGCCGGGGCGGCGGGCTTCCTGGTGAAGGACGGGCCGGTCGGGGAGCTCGCCAAGGCGATCCGGCGGGTGCTGGGCGGTGAGACGGTGATCGACCCGGCGCTGGCCGCCGCCGCCCTGGGCGCGGGCCCGTGCCCGCTGACCCCCCGCGAACGGGACGCGCTGAACGCGTCGGCGGACGGGGCGACGGTCGCCGACATCGCGGTGAAGCTGAGCCTGTCGGAGTCGACGGTGCGCAACTACCTGTCGTCGGCCATCGGCAAGACGGGCACCCGCAACCGCACGGAGGCGATGCGGGCCGCCCGCTCCCAGGGCTGGCTCTGAGAGCTCGCTCGGGCCGGGCGCCCTCAGGCCTCGGGGAGCGCGGGACGGCGGTCGCGGGCCCGCGACCGGGTTGCACGACCGTGGACAGGGCAGCGCTGTTTCCACGCCGCGTTACACCGGACTGTTTCCACGCCGCGTTTCACCGGGCTGTTCTGCGCCGCGTTTCACCGGGCTGTTTTTACGTCGCGTTCACCGGAATATCTCGGGCGTACGGAAGCGTTCAGCATGCACACACTTGGTGGTCGGCGCTGCCCTCGGGCGGCGCTGCCGCACGTTCCACCCCCGTACCTCTCCCGAACTCCCCCTGCCCGGAGGCCACACGTATGCGACGGACGACGAACAGACAGCGAGCGGGCGAGCTCCCCGCCCCGCCCCGGGGCAGGGGTGGCGGTGTCGTTCCCGTGCTCGCGTTCGCGGGGATCACCGTCGCGGTGATGCAGACCCTGCTCGTCCCCGTCATCAAGGACCTGCCGTCCCTCCTGCGCACCGACCCCGGCGACGCGACCTGGGTGATGACGGCGACGCTGCTCGCCGGCGCCGTCGCGACCCCGATCATGGGGCGGCTGGGCGACCTCTACGGGAAGCGGCGGATGCTGCTGGCCAGCCTCGCGGTGATGGTCGTCGGCTCGCTGATCTGCGCCTCGACCGACACCCTGGTGGTCATGATCGCCGGCAGGGCCCTCCAGGGCTTCGCCATGGGGGCGATCCCGCTGGGGATCGGCATCATGCGCGACGTGCTGCCGCCGGAGAAGCTGGGCTCGGCGATGGCCCTGATGAGCTCCTCCATAGGCGTGGGCGGCGGGCTCGCGCTGCCCGCCGCCGCGCTCGTCGCCCAGCACGCGGACTGGCACGCGCTCTTCCTCGCCTCGGCGGGGCTGGGAGTCCTGGCCATGACCCTGACCGTCCTCGTGGTGCCGGAGCCGCCGCTGCGCGCGCCGGGGCGCTTCGACCTCGTCGGGGCACTGGGCCTCTCCCTCGGCCTGGTCTGCCTGCTGCTCCCGGTCACCAAGGGCTCGGACTGGGGGTGGGGTTCCCCGCTGACCCTCGGCCTGATCGTCGCGTCCCTGGTGATCCTGGTCCTGTGGGGGCTGTTCGAGCTGCGCTCCCCCGCGCCCCTGGTCGATCTGCGGACCAGCGCACGGCGTGAGGTGCTGCTCACCAACCTCGTCTCCATCATGGTGGGCGTCGCGTTCTACGCCGTCTCCCTCGTCCTGCCCCAGCTGCTCCAGCTCCCCGCCGCGACGGGCTACGGTCTCGGGCAGTCGATGGTGGTCGCCGGGCTCTGCGTGGCTCCGCTGGGGCTGACCATGATGTTCGTGGCCCCGCTGTACGCCCGGATCTCGGCCCGCCGCGGCCCCAAGGTCACCCTCATGCTCGGCATGCTGGTCATCGCCGTCGGCTACGGGGCGGGCCTCGGGCTGATGAGCGCCCCCTGGCAGACCGTGGTGATCGCCGTGGTGCTGGGTGCCGGGATCGGACTGGCGTACTCCTCGCTGCCCGCCCTGATCATCGGTGCGGTCGACGCCTCGGAGACGGGAGCGGCCAACGGGCTGAACACGCTGATGCGGTCGATCGGCACCTCGCTGTCGAGCGCGGTGATCGGCATGGTGCTGGCGAACACCTCGGTACGCATGGGCCCGGTGGACGTCCCCAGCATGGAGGGGTTCCGCACCTCGTTCATGATCGCCACCGGGGCGGTGCTGATCGGCCTGGTGCTGGCCGCGTTCCTCCCGGCCCAGCGGCCCGCGCGCCCGGTGCTGCTGGCGAGCAGCGCCGGTGACGCGCGGGACGCGGCGGCGGAGGCCGGGGCCGCGGTCAGCGTGCCGGGGAGTCGAACCTCGGCTCCGTAACGAGCAGCCGGGAGACGTCGGAACCCGCCGCGAGCTCCTGCGGCGGGGCACCCCGGGTGAACAGGCGGGCGGGATGGGCGCCTTCGACGGTGGCGGTGTCGCCCTGCACGCGGAGCCAGGTGCCCTCGCGCAGCCCGAGCACGGGGACGTCGTTCTCCTCCAGGAACTCGGTGAGCCGCTCCTCGCGGGTCTCGCCCTTGTGGGTGCTGGCCGGGTCCGGATCCAGGTAGTGCGGGTTGATCTGGAAGGGGACCAGGCCGAGGGTGTCGAAAGACGGCGGCTGGACGATGGGCATGTCGTTGGAGGTGCGGAGCGTCGGCGCCGCCATGTTGGTGCCGGCGCTGGCGCCCATGTAGGGCAGTCCGCCGCGTGCCGCGTCCCGTACCGCCTCGCGCAGACCGGTGCGGTACAGGGCGTCGAGCAGCCGGAAGGAGTTGCCGCCGCCGATGAACACGGCGTCGGCGTCCGCGAGTACGGCGAGGGGGTCGCGCCCCTCGTGGACGCCGCGTACGCCGATCCCGGACGGTTCCAGGGCCGCGCGTACGCGGGCGGTGTACGTGTCGTGGTCGGCGAGCGCGTACGGCACGAAGGCGAGCCGGGCGGCGGCCGGAAGGAACGCGGTGACGGTCTCCAGCGCGTGTTCCAGGTAACCACGGCCGTGCTGGGTGGAGTTGGAGAGAAGCAGCAGATTCATCTTCGGATCCTCGTACGGGTGGGGCCGGCGGCGCGTGCGCTCGCCGGTTCGGGCGGGGAGCGGCCGTCTCAGGTGGCGCGGGGGCGGCCCGCGCGGGTCTTCGGCCGCTGCGGCGGGTGGGTGAGCCGCTGTTCCAGCAGGTGCGCGGCGTGGCGCAGCGCGTCGAGCCGGTCCTCGGGGGCCCCGCGGAAGCGCTCCTCGCCGCCGCCGAGGCTGAGGCTGCCGTAGGGCTCGCGCCCCAGGAAGACCGGGACGGCGACCGTGGCGATCCCGGCGTCGTACTCACCGACGGTCCAGGCGTAGCCCTGGGCGCGGATCTTCAGGAACTCCTGCTCCAGCAGGTCCGGGTCGGTCACGGTCCGGTCGGTGAAGCGCGCCATGGGCCGGCCCCTGAAGAGCCGGTGCCGCTGCTCGTCGGGGAGGTACGCGTAGAAGGACTTGCTGGTCGCCCCCGCGTGCGCGGGGTAGAGCTCACCGACCAGCGGGTAGTAGCGCAGCGGCCCGGTCTCGCCCTCCTCGGCCGCCACGCACCGCATGTGGAAGCTGTCGGGCAGGGAGAAGAGGACGGTGTCGCCGGTGGCGCGGCGCAGTTCCTCCAGCACGGGCGCGGCCAGCAGTTCGAGCGAGCCCGAGCGTTCCCAGAGCCGGCCCAGGCGCAGCACCGCGGGTCCGATGCGGTAGCGGCGGGTGACGGGGTCGGAGACCAGGAACCCGCGGCCCGCGAGGGTGGCCAGCAGGCGCTGGGCGACGGAGGTGTCCCAGCCGAACTCCGCGGCGACCTCGGTGACGCCCCAGTCGGGGCGGGTGCGCTCGAAGGCGAGCAGGACCAGGAGCGCCCGGTCGACGGTTTGCAGGGCGCCGGCGGGAGTGCGCCGGTCCGGGACGAGATCGGTCATCGGTATCTCACCATTCAGACCTGAATTGCAGATAACGGGAAACTATTGCGCCCTACGGTAGCCGATCCCGAATGTTGCTCCTGCACCCCGCCCCGCGCCCGCCCTGAGCGAGCGCCGGGCGGGTGTCCCGCTCCGAGAAAGGCCCCCCATGCTCAAGTACGTACTGGACATCGTCGAGCTCCTCGACGACCCGCAGGTCTCCGGCAAGTCGGTGGCCGGTTACCTCGACTCCGTGGCCGGGGCCGAGGGCGTGTCCGCCGAGGTCACGACCGTCACCGGCGAGCAGGGGTCGACCGACTTCGTACTCGTCCGCGTCCCGGGCTCGCGTGGGCGCACCTCGGGCGGCGACGCCAGGACACTCGGAGTGGTCGGCCGCCTCGGCGGCGTCGGGGCCCGGCCCGAGGTGACGGGCCTGGTGTCCGACGCGGACGGCGCGGCGGCGGCGGTCGCCACCGCCGCCAAGCTGCTGGACATGCGCCGGCGCGGGGACAGCCTGCCGGGTGACGTGATCATCGCCACGCACATCTGCCCGAGCGCGCCGACCGAGCCGCACGACCCGGTCCCGTTCATGGGGTCCCCGGTGGACATCGCGACGATGAACCGGCACGAGGTCACCGGCGAGATGGAGGCCGTGCTCTCCATCGACACCACCAAGGGCAACCGGATCATCAACCACAAGGGCCTGGCCCTGTCGCCCACCGTCAAGGAGGGCTGGGTGCTCCGGGTCTCCGAGCAGCTCGGAGAGCTCCTGGCCGTCGTGACCGGTGAGCCGTTGGTCACGTACCCGGTGACCACACAGGACATCACCCCGTACGGTAATGGGGCACACCACATCAATTCGATTCTCCAGCCCTCCACCGCGACCGCCGCACCGGTCGTCGGTCTCGCGGTCACCTCGGCCGCCGCGGTGCCGGGCTGCCAGACGGGCGCGAGTCACGAGAGCGACATCGCGTCCGCCGCCCGGTACGCCGTCGAGGTCGCCAAGGCCTTCGGCGCCGGAAACCTGGACTTCCACGACGCGGTGGAGTTCGACAACCTCGTCAACCGCTACGGGTCGCTGGCTCACCTGCAGACCTTCGGCCGCACACCCCTGGAGTCCTGATGGCTTCCGACAACCGGGCCGCCGTCTCGGCTGCCCCCGAGGCCAAGAGCATCGGCAGCGACGACTACGCGCTGTCGCGGGTGCCCCGTGACAAGCGCTTCGGCTTCTGGTCGATGCTCCTGCAGTGGCTGGCCCAGTCCGGGTCGATCTCCCAGTTCACCCTGGGCGCCACCATCGGCGTCGGCATGACCTTCGGCGACGCCTTCCTCGCCTTCACGCTCGGCGCGGTGATCCTGGAGATCGTGATCTTCGCCATCGGCCTGGCCGGGATGCGCGAAGGACTCGCCACCCCGATGCTGACCCGTTGGGCGGGCTTCGGCCGCAACGGTTCCGCGCTGGTCAGCTTCGTCATCGCGGTCAGCCTGGTCGGCTGGTTCGGTGTGCAGAACTCGATCTTCGGCGACAGCGTGTCCGCCCTCGTCGGCGGTCCGTCCTGGCTGTGGTGCGTCCTCGCCGGCGTCGCCATCACCGCTCTGGTGATCTTCGGCTTCAAGTACATGGCGTTCTTCGCGAAGATCGTCGCCCCGCTGTTCTTCGCCATGGTGGCCTGGTCCGTGGTCACCACGCTGAACGACCACTCCGTCAGCGACCTGATCAGCTCGCCGCCCCCCGGCGAGACGATCCCGCTGGCCGTCGCGGCCACCGCCATCGCGGGCGGCTACATGACGGGCGCGATCGTCTCCCCGGAGATGACCCGTTACAACAGGAAGGGCTCGCACGTCTTCCTGCAGAGCGCCTCCTCGATGATCCTCTCCGAGTACATCGTGGGCCTGACCGGTGTGCTGCTGGGCCACCTGGTGAAGTCCAGCGAGGTCTCGCACATCGTGCTCTCCACCTCGGGCGTCTTCGGTGTGATCGTGGTCCTGATGTCCACCGCCAAGATCAACGACTGGAACCTCTACGGCTCCTCGCTCGGCGTCGTCAACTTCTTCCAGGTCGTCTTCGGCAAGCGGCTGCACCGCGGCGTCGTCACCGTCGCCCTCGGTGTCGCGGGCACCCTGCTCTCCGCGGTCGGCATCATGACCCACTTCACGGAGTTCCTCTCCTTCCTGGGCGTGATGATCCCGCCGATCGGCGGCATCGTCGTCGCCGAGTACTGGGTCGTGAAGCGGATGCGGGGGCCCCTGGACGAGACCCGTGAGGCGCAGACGCTCCCGGCGTCCTCGCCCACCTGGGTGCCGATGTCCCTGCTGATCTGGGCGGCGGCCTTCTGCGTCGGCAAGTTCGTCGACGGCGGCATTCCGGCGCTGAACTCGCTCCTCACCGCCTTCGTCCTCTACTGCGTGATCGGCAAGCTGGGCTGGGTCCGGCCGTACGGCACCTCCGCCCTGGAGGACGAGGAGACCGCCCCGACCGCCCCCGTCACCGTGAAGGCAGCAGCATGAGCTTCGTCCCCGCCTCCGAGCAGGCGCAGGAAGAGGTCGTGAGCCTCTGCGCCGACCTGATCCGCTTCGACACCTCCAACCCCACCAGTGACGAGCGCGCGGCCGCCGACTGGGTGGTGGCCCGCCTCGACGAGGTCGGCATCGCCTCCGAACTGGTCGAGTCCGCGCCCGGCCGCGCCAGCGTCATCGCCCGCGTCGAGGGCTCGGATCCCTCCCGGGGCGCCCTGCTGGTCCACGGCCACCTCGACGTGGTGCCGGCCGACGCCTCCGAGTGGCAGGTCCCGCCGTTCTCCGGCGAGATCCGCGACGGCTACCTCTGGGGGCGCGGCGCGATCGACATGAAGGACACGGTGGCGGTCATGCTGGCCACCGCCCGGCACTTCGCCCGGACGGGCACGCGGCCCTCCCGGGACCTGGTCCTCGCCTTCCTCGCCGACGAGGAGGCGGGCGGGAAGTTCGGGGCCCACTGGCTGGTGGAGCACCGCCCGGAGCTGTTCTCCGGGGTCACCGAGGCGATCGGCGAGGGCGGCGGCTTCTCCTTCGCGATCGACGACACCCGCCGGCTGTACCCGATCGAGAACGCCCAGCGCGGCATGGCGTGGATGGAGCTCACGGCGACCGGCCGGGCCGGGCACGGCTCGTCCCCCAACGACGAGAACGCCGTCACCGACCTCGCCGAGTCCCTCACCCGCATCGGCCGCGAGACCTTCCCCGTCCGGCTGATCGAACCGGTACGCGCCCTCCTCCAGGAGGCCGCGCGCCTGTACGGCGTCGAGTTCGACGCGGACGACATCGAGGGCACCCTGTCCCGGCTGGGCCCGGTCGCCGACTTCATGCAGGTGGTGCTGCGCAACTCGGCCAACCCCACGATGTTCTCCGCGGGCTACCAGACCAACGTGATCCCGGGGAAGGCCACGGCGCGGGTGGACGGCCGGTTCCTCCCGGGCCACGAGCAGGAGCTGATCGACACGATCGACCGGCTGCTGCTGCCGTCCGTCAGCCGTGAGTGGGTCAACCACGACATCGCGATGGAGACGTCGTTCGACGGCCCGCTGGTCGACGCGATGTGCGACGCGGTCCGCGCCGAGGACCCGGACGGCCACCCCGTCCCGTACTGCAACCCGGGCGGCACCGACGCCAAGGCCTTCACCCACCTGGGCATCCGCTGCTTCGGCTTCAAGGGGCTGAAGCTCCCGCACGACCTGGACTACGGCCGGCTCTTCCACGGCGTGGACGAACGCGTCCCGCTGGAGGGCCTGCGCTTCGGCGTCCGGGTCATGACCCGACTCTGGCAGAGCTGCTGACCTGACCTCGGCCGCCCTGCCAGGGGCCTGCCCCGACCCGGGCCCACCCCACCCGTACGCCCCCGCCGGTCCCGCCGGCGGGGGCGTACGGCACGATGGGACGCCGTCCGATCCCACGTCCCACCAGGAGGAACCCGTGGCCGCCGAGCCCAAGCCGGAGATTCTTGCCGCGTTCCAGGCAGCCAAGGGCTTCATGCCGCTCCACGAGGGGCTCGCGCTCCACGCCGCCGCGACCGAGGCCGCCGCGCTGGGCCTGCCCCTCCTGGAGGTCGGCACCTACTGCGGGCGGTCCACGATCCTGCTGGCCGCCGCCGCCCGCGACGCGGGGGTGACGGCCCTCACCGTCGACCACCACCGTGGCAGCGAGGAGCAGCAGCCGGGCTGGGAGTACCACGACCCCTCGGTCGTGGACCCGGAGATCGGTCTGATGGACACGCTCCCGACGTTCCGGCGCACCCTGCACCGGGCGGGCCTGGAGGACCACGTGGTGGCGCTCGTCGGGCGCTCCCCCCAGGTCGCCGCGGTGTGGAGCGGGCCGCTCGGTCTCGTGTTCATCGACGGCGGACACACCGACGAGCACGCGAACGGTGACTACGAGGGGTGGGCGCCCAAGGTGGCCGAGGGCGGCCTGCTCGTCATCCACGACGTCTTCCCGGACCCGGCCGACGGAGGGCAGGCCCCCTACCGCGTCCACCAACGGGCCCTGGCCTCGGGGGCGTTCACCGAGATCTCGGTCACGGACTCGCTGCGTGTGCTGTGCCGTACGGGGACGGGGATCTGAGGACCACGGATAGCATGCGCGACGTGCGCCCCCACGACTCCGCTCCCTCCACGTCCCGCCCTCGCCGCAGGCCCCTCCTCGCCTCGGCGGCCCTGACCGGCCTCTGCCTGGCCGCGACGGCCGGATGCGCCGGCGGCGGCGAGGCCCCGTCCTCCCCCGCCCCCGCCACCGAGGCACCCGCCGGGTCCACGGCCGCGCGGCCGGCGCCCACGGCGCCGCTCGGCGGCCGGACCGTGGTGATCGACCCCGGGCACAACCCCGGCAACCGCGACCACCCGCGGGAGATCGGCGCCCAGGTCGGCATCGGCACCGGGCACAAGGAGTGCGACACCACCGGTACGGCCACCAACTCGGGTTACGCGGAGGCCCGGTTCACCCTCGACGTGTCCCGCCGGCTGCGCACCCTGCTGGAGGCCGAGGGCGCGAAGGTGGTCCTCACCCAGGACGGCGACCGCCCCTTCGGGCCGTGCGTCGACGAGCGGGCGCGGATCGGCAACAAGGCGAAGGCCGACGCGGTCGTCTCGGTCCACGCGGACGGTTCCGCGACCGGAAACCGGGGGTTCCACGTCATTCTCCCCGCGGCGGTGAACGGCGGCGACGCGGACACCGCGAAGATCGTGGCCCCCTCGCGTGAACTGGGAGAACGGATTGCGGGGAATTTCGCACGCATTACCGGAAGCACCCCTTCCAATTACATCGGGGGCGGTACCGGGCTCGACACCAGGAGCGATCTCGGCGGCCTGAATCTGTCGACCGTGCCCAAAGTGTTCATCGAATGCGGCAATATGCGTGATCCGGATGACGCCGCCCTGCTCACCCGCGAGAGCTGGCGCCAGAAGGCGGCTCTCGGCATCGCCGAGGGCGTCACCAGCTATCTCAAGAGGTAGTTCTGCGGTGAAAGTGGCGACATCGGGGGGATGGCTTGTCCGGTGTGCGGGCACCGGCACAACCCGCCCCGGCAGACGATAGATTCATCCGTACGATGGGGTGCCGCCTCCGAGCTTCACGCCGTACCCGCCGTCCAGGCGGCATCGACGACCGCCCCGACGAGACGACCGACTAAGGACCTTCACGTGAATATCCGCTCCCTCACTCGAGGCGACGGCGTGGTGATCGGAGCAGCGGTCGTGCTGTTCATCGCCTCTTTCCTCGACCTCTCCGGCTACGACTGCCCCTCGGGCGTGGACTGCTCGGGCTTCAGCAGCGCGAACGCCTGGGACTCGCTCTCCCTCCTGATGGGGATCTACCTGGCGGGAATCATCGGTGCCGCGCTGCTGATCGTCAGCCGTGCGATGCCGGGCCGCAAGGTGGTGGGCTTCGAACTCGGCCAGTTCGGCGCCGCGTTGACCGTGTACGCCCTGTGGACGATGTTCTGGACGATCATCGACGCGGGTGACGCGGGCGCCGGCCTGATCCTCGGCCTGCTCGCCACCCTCGTACTGGCCGGCGCCGCCGTGGCGACCCCGATGGTCCCCGCGCTCAAGGCGCCGCTGATGGGCGCCCCGCGTCCGGCGCAGACCCCGCAGCCGGCCTTCGGCCAGCAGCCCGGCCAGGGTTACGGCTACCCCGGTGCACAGCAGCCGTACGGCCAGACGCAGCCCTACGGCGCCCAGCAGCCCGGCGGGCCGGACCACCAGCAGGCCGCGCCTCAGGCGCCCCAGGGCGGCGGTGCCCCGGCCGGTGACTTCACCCCGTTCTGGTTCGCGGTGCCGGTCGCCCGGCCGCTCTACGGCGAGGACGGCGCCCCGAACCCGATCGCCGAACTCGCCCCCGGCACCTGGTACCTCGCGGTCGAGCAGCGCGGCACGGGCCTCATCGCCCAGACGCAGGACGGCCGTCGCGGTGTCCTCCAGGACACCACGGGCATCCAGCGCGGCTGAGCCCCGAGCGCAGAGCGAGCCCCGCCCTCCTCAGGGCGGGGCTCGTCGCGTGTCCGGGCGTCGCCGCCCCCGACGCATGCGCGAGCGGGCGGGTTTCACCCGTCGCGGAGCGGCAATCCGGAGTGCATGGCATACAGACGAGGCTCAGGAAGCAGTACGGCCGCCCGCGCGATCGCCGTGATCGCCGACATCATGGCCTTCATCCTCATCCTGTGGATACTGATGTATCTGCTCGACGCCAACCGGGGCAACGAACTGGTCGACTTCGTCCATGACTCGGCCAACTGGCTGGCGGGCTGGTCCTACGACCTGTTCACCTTCGACGAGGCATGGGCGCGCGTCGTCGCCGGGTACGGTCTCGCCGCGGCCGTCTACCTCTTCGTCGGGCACGCGATCGCGGGCCGTGTCCGCAGCTGAGCCAGGACCCGCCCGTGTGCCCGTGGCCGGGCGGGAGGCGCGGTCACCGCGCGCAGCAGTCCGGTTCCAGCCCCCTGGGCAGCCGTTCACCACCGAAGACCGCGGTGGTCGCCTCGTCCCCTCCGAGCGCGGCCACCGCGAGCAGCAGTGATCCGGCCGTCCAGGTGGTGAGTTCCTCCGGCCATACGGCCCGCTCGCCCTCGAAGACGTACCCCGTCCAGTACAGACCGCCCTCGGCGCGCAGGTGCTGGATGGACTGGAGGATCTCCAGGGCACGGTCCGACTCCCCCGTCGCCCAGAGCGCCAGGGCCAGTTCGCAGCTCTCCCCGCCTGTGACCCAGGGGTTGGGCAGCACGCAGCGCACACCGAGGCCGGGGACCACGAAGGCGTCCCAGCTCTCCTCGATCCGCCGTGCGGCGTCGGCCCCCGTGACGGCCCCGCCGAGGACCGGGTAGTACCAGTCCATCGAGTAGCGGCTCTTGTCGAGGAAGCGTTCGGGGTGGCGGCGGATCGCGTGGCCGAGCGCCCCGGCGGCCAGCTCCCAGTCGGGCTGCGGCTCCTCGCGCTGTTCGGCCAGGGCCAGGGCGCAGCGCAGGGCCTGGTGCACGGAGGAGGAGCCGGTGAGCAGCGCGTCGGTGACGGGCGTCCCGTCGGGCTCGCGCTTCCAGCCGATCTCGCCGCCCGGCTGCTGGAGACGCAGCACGAACTCGACGGCGGCGTAGACCGTCGGCCACATGCGGTCGGCGAAGGCGTCGTCACCGGTGGCGAGGTAGTGGTGCCAGACGCCGACGGCCACGTAGGCGCAGAAGTTGGTCTCCAGCCCGAGGTCGGTCGGCCGGTCCGGGTCGCCGTCGTGGTAGGCGGCGTACCAGGAGCCGTCGCCGTTCTGGTTGCGGGCCAGCCACTCGTAGGCGCGTGCGGCGGCCTCGTGTTCGCCGGCCGCGTCCAGTGCCATGGCGGCCTCGGTGTGGTCCCACGGGTCGAGGTGGTGGCCCCGGAACCAGGGCAGCGCACCGTCCTCGCGCTGGACGGCGAGCAGCGCGCGCACCGTCTCGGCCGCCTGATCGGCCGTCAGCACGCCCGGCAGGACCAGGTGTTCGGTCTGCTCCGGCGTGCTCACGCCTCGGCCTTCGGCAGGTGCGGCTTGGTCGCGTACGCCACGAAGCTCTTGCCCACGACGGGGTTGAGGAGCTGCTCGGCGACCCGGGTGGCCAGCGGCTTCTTCATGATGTCCCAGACCAGCAGCTTGTGGTAGGCGCGCACCGGGAGCGCCTTGTCGTTGTCCACCCCGAAGGCGCACTTGAGCCACCAGTACGGGCTGTGCAGGGCGTGCGCGTGGTGGGTGCCGTAGGGCTTGAGCCCCGCCTCCCGGATCCTGCCGAGGAGTTCGTCCGCCTTGTAGATGCGGATGTGACCGCCCTCGACCTCGTGGTACGCGTCGGAGAGCGCCCAGCAGACCTTCTCGGGGCCGTAGCGGGGGACGGTGATCGCGATCCTGCCGCCGGGCTTCAGCACCCGGACCATCTCGGCGAGCACACCCTTGTCGTCGGGGATGTGCTCCATGACCTCGGAGATGATGACAACGTCGAAGGAGGCGTCCGGGAAGGGCAGGTTGAGCGCGTCGCCCTCCATCGCGGTGGCGGTCGCCCCCGCGGGGGCCTCGCCTGCCTCCTTCATCGCGGCGAACCACTTCGCGACCTCGCGGATCTCCTCGCCGTTCTGGTCGAGCGCCACCACCTGGGCACCGCGCCGGTAGCACTCGAAGGCGTGCCGGCCGGCGCCGCAGCCCAGATCGAGCACTCGGTCGCCTGCGGCGAGCGGGAAGCGGGAGAAGTCGACGGTCAGCACGCGGGCCTGCCTTCGAGGTCGGAGGTTCGGGTTCGGGGAGCCGTGGGGGCGCTCACCTGCGGGCCCCCCGCGCGGCGATCGACTGACGGTACAGCTCGACGGTGCCCAGGGCGGCCCTGGCCCAGGTGAAGTTGGCCAGCACCCGGGCGCGGCCGGCCGCCCCCAGACGCGCCCTGAGTTCGCGGTCGCCGAGGAGGCGCCCGAGCGCGGCGGCCAGCGCCCCCGCGTCGCCGGGCGGGACGGCCAGGCAGGTCTCCCCGTCGGGGCCCGCGACCTCGGGGATCGCGCCGCCGGTGGTGGCAACCAGCGGGGTCCCGGTGGCCATGGCCTCGGCGGCGGGCAGCGAGAAGCCCTCGTACAGCGAGGGCACGCAGGAGATCTGGGCACCGCGCACCAGGTCGACGAGTTCGGCGTCGCTGATGCCCTTGACGAACTCGACGGCGTCCTGGAGGCCGTAGCGCTCGATGGCCTGCGCGACCGGCCCGTCCTCGGCCCGCTTCCCCACGACCACGAGGTGCGCGGCCGGGTTCTCGGTGCGGAGCTCGGCGAGCGCCTCGACGAGGTGGACGAGGCCCTTGAGGGGGACGTCGGCGCTGGACGTGGTGACGATCCGGCCGGGTACCTCGGCGACGGAGGGGTCGGGCGACCAGAGGTCGGTGTCGGCCCCGATGTGCACGACCTGGACGCGGTCGCGGCGGACCCCGAGGTGTTCGACGATCTCCTGCTGGGAGGACCCTGACACGGTGAGGACCGACGGCAGGCGGCGGGCGACCCGCTTCTGCATGCGGGTGAAGCCGTACCACCGGCGCACGGCCAGACGCCGGCGCCTGGAGTCCGCGGCGTCCAGGTCGAGCCGGCGGTCGACGGTGATGGGGTGGTGGATCGTGGTGACCAGCGGGGCGCCGAGGTCACCCAGCAGGCCGTAGCCGAGCGTCTGGTTGTCGTGGACGACGTCGAAGTCGCCGCGCCTGGCGAGGAGATGGCGCCGGGCCCGCAGGCTGAAGGTGAGAGGTTCGGGGAAGCCGCCGGTCCACATGGTGGCGACCTCGGCCACGTCGATCCAGTCCCGGTACTCGCCGCGTCCGGGGGTGCGGAACGGGTCGGGCTGGCGGTACAGGTCGAGGCTCGGCAGCTCGGTGAGCGGGACTCCCTCGTCGAGCACCGGGTAGGGCTGGGCGCCGATCACCTCGACGCTGTGCCCCAGCCGGGCGAGCTCGCGCCCGAGGTGGCGGACGTAGACGCCCTGACCACCGCAGAACGGGTTGCCCTTGTACGTCAGGAGCGCGATGCGCAAAGGGCGGTCACCCTCGGTGTCCGCCGCGCCGCCGCCCGCGAAGGGGCCCGTCTCTATGGCCTCAGCGGTCACACTCGGCCCCCTTCTCGCTGCGGTTTCGCCGGAGCGTAGCCGGTCGCGCTAATCTAGAACAAGTTTCAGACTCGTCGGTTCAACACGCATCGAATCTACCGGCAGGTAGCGTCGGCGTGACGGCCGGATCAGGTGATTCGCGCCACGGCAGACACCCGGGCACGCTGTGCGCGCCCGGCGAAGGGTGCCCTGCCGGGCCGGGAACCGGTTCTCCCTTTGTGAATGGGGACAGATGACAGCGGAAGCCAGGCCGGCAGCGCCGCCCCTGACGGAACGCCAGGAGGCCCGGCGCCGGGGCATCCTGCGTGCCGGCGCGCGGCTCGCCGGGCGGGGTGGCTTCGAAGCCGTGCAGATGCGTGAGGTGGCGGACGCCGCCGGGGTCGCCCTGGGCACGCTCTACCGCTACTTCCCCTCCAAGGTCCATCTGCTGGTCGCGGTGATGCAGGACCAGCTCCAGCACCTGCGTCTCGCGCTCCGCAGGCGGCCGCCCACCGGTGACGACGCCGCCCAGCGGGTGGCCGAGACCCTGATGTGCGCCTTCCGCGCCCTGCAGCGCGACCCGATGCTGGCCGACGCCATGGTGCGGGCGCTGACCTTCGCCGACCGGGGGGTGAGCCCCGAGGTGGACGCCGTCTCACGGCTGACCACGGCGATCGTCCTGGACGCGATGGAGGTGGCGGAACCCACCCAGGAGCAGCTGTCCGTGGTCCGGGTCATCGAGCACACCTGGCACTCGGCGCTCATCACCTGGCTCTCCGGGCGCGAGTCCATCGCCCAGGTGAAGCGGGACATCGAGACGGTGTGCGAGCTGATCGCCCGCCCGGCTCCCCCGCGCTGACGCCTGCCCATGTGCCGTGCCCACACGGGCTCCCGGCGAGGTGAGGTGTCCTGCACCATGTCGAGCGCGCCAGGGGCCGTACGACGCGTTCGCCCCCTCGGGCAGTCACCGGCGGCCGGTGTCAGGCCGGGTCCTCGTAACCGGCACGGACCTTCGCGGGCGGTTCGCACCCGTCCTCGACCGCGGTGAGCGAGACGTCCGCCCCGGGCCCGGGGGCGGACGCGTCGTCGTAGCGGCGGGCGTACAGCTTCCAGCCCCGCTTGGCGAGGGTGCGATAGGTGACGTCGTGTCCCGAGTGACTGTCGTGTCCCGTGTGGCTGGAGATGATCTCCCAGTCGTGTTCCCGCAGCCTCGTCACCGTCGCCTCGAAGGCGCCGGCGGCGTCCGCGGCGGGCGCACGGCCCGTCCACGGCGCCATGCAGTCCCGCCAGCCGCCCTTCGGCAGTCCCGCCGGGGAGGTGTCGCCGTCCGGCAGGCCGCCCGCGCGGGCGAGGCCGGATATCTCGTCCGAGACGGCGCTCGCGGTGAGCGGGGGAAGGGGCTCGCGGGTGGCCTTCGGCAGGATCTCGTCCTCGCCCGTCAGGCCGCATCCCGCGGTCAGGGCCATGAATCCGGCCGCCATCGCGGCGACGGCCGCCGTCCTACGTCTGCGCACTGCTGTTTCCCACCCAGGTCGTTCTTCCCCACGGACCGCGCCCGTGTGCCCCGCCGGAGTCTCGCACGGGCCCTGACCTGCTGGGAAGGTCCCCCGACCGGCAGGTGCGGGCGTCCGCCCGGAGAGGGCGGTGAGCGCCCCGGTAGAGTAGGCGGTCGTCATCACGCCCGTACAGGGGGAAGCCGGTGCGAACCCGGCGCCGACCCTTCCCCGAGCGCTCGGCCCGGGTCGAGCAGGGGAAAACCCCATTCGAGAGGCCCTGCCCTTCATGTCCGTACGCCGTCGCGCGGCAGCGCTCGCGATCACTGCCGTGCTCTGTGGAGCGGCCGCCCCGGTGGCGGTCGCCGCACCGAGTCCGTCCCCCTCCGCCCCGGACCTTCCGGCCGGGCTGTACGGCACCAAGGACCCGACGTACGACGGGGTGTGGCGCCAGTCGCTGGCGTTCCTCGCCCAGAAGATCGAACTGGTGACCCCCGCCACGAAGTCGGTGGACTGGCTGGTCGGCCAGCAGTGCGACAGCGGTGCCTTCGCCGCCTACCGGGACGCCTCGAAGCCGTGCGACGCCAAGACGGTCGCGGACACCAACGCCACCGCGGCCGCGGTGCAGGCCCTGGCCGAACTCGGGGTGCACCGCGAGGTCGTGGACAACGGGGTCAGCTGGCTGAAGTCCGTGCAGAACGACGACGGCGGCTGGGGCTACAACCCGGGCAGCCCGAGCGACGCCAACTCCACCGCCGTCGTCATCGGGGCGCTCGCCAGGGCGAACGTGCCGGTCGCCGCCATCACCAAGGCCGGCGGCAGGACCCCGTACACCGCGCTGCAGTCCTTCGCCCTGCCCTGCGGCGGCGAGGACGGCGGGGCGTTCGCCTACCAGCCGGACAAGGACGGCAAGCTCACCGCGAACGCGGACGCCACGGCGGCCGCGACCCTCGGCGCGATGGGCAAGGGCATGGCCGCGGGCACCTCCAACGCGGTGAAGGACCCGGCCTGCCACAAGGGCACCGGCCTCACCTCCGAGCAGACCGCCCAGAACGGCGCCTCCTACCTCGCCAGGACGCTCGCCGCGTCCGGCCACCTGAACCTCCCCCCGATGCCGGGCGCCGAGGACTCGGACCCGCAGCCCGACTTCGGCAACACCGCCGACGCCGTCGTGGCACTGGCCGCCTCCGGACACAAGGACAAGGCGGCGGGCGCGGTCGCCTACCTGGAGAAGCACGCGCAGGGCTGGGCGAAGGAGGGCGGCCCCGCCGCCACCGCCCAGCTGGTGCTCGCTGCCCACGCGACCGGCACCGACGCCCGCGACTTCGGCGGTGTCGACCTCGTCCGCCAGCTCAACGCGACGGGCCCGGCCCCGGCCGCCACCGCCGTGCCCTCGCCGCCCGCGACGGCGCCCTCGGAGCCCAAGGAGGACGGCGAGGACGGCCAGGACGACGAGAGCCTCGGCATCTGGTGGATCATCGGCGTCGGTCTCGCCTTCGGCGCGGGCATCGGCTTCCTGCTCAGCGGACGCCGGAAGAACCAGCAGCTGTGAGGCGCCCGCTGTCCACGGCGGCCCTGCTGTTCCTCGTCGGCACCGTCCTCACCGTGCTGGGTGCGGGCGGCGCGCAGGCGGCCGGCTACCGCTACTGGTCGTTCTGGGAGGGCGACGGCGGCACGGGCTGGACGTACGCCACCCAGGGCCCCGCGGTCGTCCGGCCGGGTGACGGCACGGTCCAGGGTTTCCGCTTCTCGGTGAGCGAGGACTCCCAGGACGCGGCGAGGCCCCGTACCGCGCCGGACTTCGCCGCGGTCTGCGCGGACACCCCGGCGAAGGACGGCAGCAAGCGGATCGCGCTGGTCATCGACCCGGGTACGGCGGCGGACGCCCCGGACGGCGAGCGGCCGCCCGCGCTGCGCAGCGCCTGCGCCCGAGTCGCGCCGGACGCCTCGACGGCCGAGGCGCTCGCCTCGGTGGCGAAGCCCCTGCGGTACGACAGCGCCGCGATGCTCTGCGCGATCTCGGGCTACCCGCGGTCCGGCTGCGGTGAGCGGACCGACGTCCGCTCACCGGGTGCCGCGGAGTCCGAGCCGGCGAAGGCGTCCTCCGGCGCCGCGCCGGCGGACGGCGACGGCGGCTCGGGCGGCGGCCCGTCCGCGGGTGTGCTCACCGGTGTCGGAGCGGTGCTCGTGCTGGGTGCCGCCGCTGTGCTGCGGGCACGCCGCCGGCGATGACCGGCTCCACCGGCGCGGCCCGGCTCCGCCCTGCCCTGCGCGCGCCCGCGGCCACCCGTGCGAACGCCGTTCCGGCGGGCGCCTGGTGGCTGTGGGCGCTCGGGCTGGCGACCGCCGCGTCCCGTACGACCAACCCGCTGCTGCTGGGTCTCCTGGTGGGGGTGGCCGGCTATGTGGTGGCCGCGCGCCGCACGGACGCCCCGTGGGCCCGTTCGTACGGGGCGTTCGTCAGGCTCGGGCTGGCCGTCGTGGCCGTGCGGCTGGTGTTCTCCGCCGTCCTGGGCTCCTCCGTACCGGGTACGGACGTCCTGTTCACCCTGCCCGAGGTGCCGTTGCCGGGGTGGGCGCAGGGCGTCAGGATCGGCGGCCGGGTCACCGCGGAGCAGCTGGTCTTCGCCCTGTACGAGGGCGCGAAGCTGGCCGCTCTGCTGATCTGTGTCGGAGCGGCGAACTCGCTGGCCAACCCGGCGAGGCTGCTGAAGTCGCTGCCGGGCGCGCTGTACGAGGTGGGGGTCGCCGTGGTCGTGGCGATGACGTTCGCCCCGAACATGGTCGCCGATGTGGCCCGGCTGCGGACCGCACGCCGGCTGCGGGGCCGGTCGGCCGGCGGGGTCGGGGCGGTCCTGCGGATCGGGCTGCCGGTGCTGGAGGGCGCCCTGGAGCGTTCGGTGGCGGTGGCCGCGTCGATGGACGCGCGGGGGTACGGCCGCACCGCCCAGGTGCCGCCCGCGGTGCGACGTACCACCCATGTCCTGACGCTCGGCGGTCTGCTGGGGGTGTGCGCGGGGACCTACGGGCTGCTGGCCGCCGAGGGCGCCGTCCACGGACTGCCGTTGCTGCTGGCGGGGGTGGCGGCGGCGCTGGCCGGGCTGCGGCTCGGTGGCCGGCGCTCGGTGCGTACCCGCTACCGGCCCGACCGCTGGGACGTGCGCGCCTGGCTCGTCGCGGCCTCGGGGGCGGCCGTCGCGGCGGCGATGATCCGGGCGGGCGCCGTCGATCCGGGCGCCCTGCACCCGGGCGTCGTGCCGCTCACCGCCCCGGTACTCCCGCTGTGGCCGGCCGTCGCCGTCCTGATCGGGCTGCTGCCCGCCGTGGTGGCTCCGCTGCCCCCTTCGCCCCCGGCCTCCAAGGAGCGCGCATGATCCGGTTCGAACAGGTCTCGGTGCGGTACGAGGGTGCCTCACGGCCCACTCTGTCCGGGGTGGACCTGACGGTCCCCGAGGGCGAACTGGTTCTCGTCGTCGGCCCGTCCGGTGTCGGCAAGTCGACACTGCTGGGAGCCGTGTCGGGTCTCGTCCCGCACTTCACCGGCGGGGTGCTGGGCGGCCGGGTCACGGTCGGCGGCCGGGACACCCGCACCCACAAGCCGCGTGAACTCGCCGACCTGGTCGGCACGGTGGGCCAGGACCCGCTGGCCCACTTCGTGACGGACACCGTGGAGGACGAGCTGGCGTACGGCATGGAGTCGCTGGGCCTGGCCCCCGACGTCATGCGCCGCCGGGTGGAGGAGACCCTGGACCTGCTGGGCCTGGCCGACCTGCGGGACCGGCCGATCGCCACGCTCTCCGGTGGACAGCGGCAGCGGGTCGCCATCGGTTCCGTCCTCACCCCGCACCCCCGGGTGCTCGTCCTCGACGAACCGACGTCCGCCCTGGACCCCGCGGCGGCCGAGGACGTCCTCGCGGTGCTCCAGCGCCTCGTGCACGACCTGGGCACGACCGTGCTCATGGCCGAGCACCGGCTGGAGCGCGTCGTCCAGTACGCCGACCAGGTCCTCCTCCTGCCAGGACCGGGCGAGGCCCCCGTCATGGGACCGCCCGCCGAGATCATGGCGCTCTCCCCCGTGCGTCCGCCGGTGGTCGCCCTGGGCAGCCTGGTCGGCTGGGATCCGCTGCCGCTGTCGGTGCGTGACGCCCGGCGCCGGGCGGTGGACCTGCGGGAACGGCTGGCCGGTGTGGAGCCGCCGCCGCGCGGCGTACCGGCGGGCACCGGTGCGGTACCGCGGCCCGGCCCGGCCGCCCCGCGCCCCGGCCTCCTCGGCAGGCTGCTGGGCCGGAAGCCCGCGCCCGAGGCGCCGGTCCCGGTGGGCGTGCCCGTACGGGCCGAGGGGCTCGGGGTGCGGCACGGGCGGGTCCAGGCGCTGCGCGGGGTGTCGTTCGCCGTCGCGCCCGGTGAGACCGTCGCGCTGATGGGCCGTAACGGCGCCGGCAAGTCGACACTGCTGAACACCCTGGTCGGGATGACCGCGCCGGCCACGGGCTCGGTGCTCGTCGGCGGCCTCGAGCCTTCCCGGACCGCCCCGCGCGACATGGTGCGCCGGGTCGGACTGGTCCCCCAGGAGCCGCGCGACCTGCTGTACGCGGACACCGTCGCCGCGGAGTGCGCGGCGGCGGACACCGACGCGGGCGCGCCCGCGGGCAGCTGCCGGGCGCTGGTCTCCGAGCTGCTGCCCGGGGTGGCGGACGAGGCGCATCCGCGCGATCTCTCCGAGGGCCAGCGGCTCGCTCTCGCCCTGGCCCTGGTGCTCACGGCACGGCCCCCGCTCCTTCTCCTGGACGAGCCGACGCGGGGACTCGACTACGCGGCGAAGAGCCGGCTCGTCGGTGTCCTGCGCCGGCTGGCGGGTGCGGGGCACGCGATCGTGCTCGCCACCCACGACGTGGAGCTGGCCGCCGAACTGGCGGACCGGGTGGTGATCCTCGCCGACGGCGAGGTCGTCGCGGACGGCCCGACCGAGCAGGTCGTGGTGTCCTCCCCCGCGTTCGCCCCGCAGACGTCGAAGATCCTGGCGCCCCGTCAGTGGCTGACCGTGTCCCAGGTGCGTACGGCCCTCGGGGAGAGCACGTGAGCGCCCGGTCCCCGCGTCCGGTGCGGCTCGGCCCGCGCGCCGTGGCCGCGCTCGTCCTGATCAGCGCGGTGGGGGTGGTCGCGTTCGGCTGGCCGCTGCTGGCCGGTGCGGAATCCGGTCTCGCGCACGCGCAGGACGCGCCCTGGCTCTTCGCCCTGCTGCTCGTGCTGCTGGTCGGTGTGGTCGTGGCGACGATCGCCGACTCCGGCCTGGACGCGAAGGCCGTCGCGATGCTGGGGGTGCTCGCGGCGGTCGGCGCCGCACTGCGCCCGCTGGGTGCGGGGACGGCCGGCCTGGAGCCGATGTTCTTCCTGATGGTGCTCAGCGGCCGGGTGCTCGGTCCCGGCTTCGGTTTCGTGCTCGGCTCGCTCACGATGTTCGCCTCGGCGCTGCTCACCGGCGGTGTGGGGCCGTGGATGCCGTTCCAGATGCTGTCGATGGGCTGGTTCACCATGGGCTCCGGCCTGCTCCCTGGCCCCGAACGGCTGCGCGGCAGGGGGGAGCTGCTGATGCTGGCCGCGTACGGCTTCCTCGCGGCGTTCGCGTACGGCACGGTGATGAACCTGTACGGCTGGACGATCGTGCCGGGGCTCGGTTCCGGCATCTCCTTCGTGGCGGGCGCTCCGCTCCACGAGAACCTGGTCCGCTTCCTCGCGTACTGCACCGCGACCTCGATCGGATGGGACCTCGGCCGCGCCCTGCTCACGGTGGTCCTCACCCTGGCCGTCGGTCCTGCGCTGCTGCGCGCTCTGCGCCGGGCGACCCGCCGCGCCGCCTTCGACGCGCGGGCCGGCTTCGAGGTCCGTCAGGACTGAGCGCCCGGCGGCCGGTCCCCGGCCGCGTGCTGCGCGGCGAGCCTGACCGGGGCGTTGCACGCCCCGTACCCGTCGTATCCGCCGGTGCGCTCGACGAGCTCGAAGAAGACACGGCCGGTGGTCACCGTGTAGCAGTGGCGGAACTCCCAGGTGCTGGTGCGGGGCGGCTCCCGGGAGCCGCCCCGCACCGCGTCCGCCGGGGGCCGTCCGTGACGGCCCCCGGTCAGGCCTTGCTCCCCGCCGGTTCGGGTACGGACCCGTCCTCAGCC
The DNA here is from genome assembly GCF_042755185.1 of Streptomyces sp. NPDC059166. NCBI lineage: Bacteria > Bacillati > Actinomycetota > Actinomycetes > Kitasatosporales > Streptomycetaceae > Streptomyces > Streptomyces sp. NPDC059166. Next base: position 135,311 of record NZ_JBHZCI010000012.1, read on the forward strand.
TCGACCTCGTCCTCGGCCTCCCGGCGCGGCTGTCCGGCATCCGCGGCGGGCGCGGCCGGCCGGAGTCCGCGCGGCCCCGCCAGTACATACGTCAGCCCGAATCCGGCGGCGACGACCGTGGCACCGCCGACCGCGTCCAGCACCCAGTGGTTGCCGGTGGCCACGATCGCGGAGACGGTGAACAGGGGGTGCAGCAGCCCCAGTACCTTCATCCACGCCTTCGGCGCGAGCAGCAGGATCACCACCCCGCACCACAGCGACCATCCGAAGTGCAGCGACGGCATCGCCGCGTACTGGTTGGTGACCGCCGTCAGCGCCCCGAAGTCGGGGCTGTCGAGGTCCTGCACCCCGTGGACGGTGTCGATGAATCCGAGGCCGGGCATCAGGCGCGGCGGGGCCAGCGGGTAGAGCCAGAAGCCGAGCAGGGCCAGGACTGTGGCGAATCCGATGGTGCTGCGGGCCCAGCGGTAGTCGGAGGGCCGGCGCACGTACAGCACGCCGAGGATCGCGAGCGGCACGATGAAGTGGAACGTCGAGTAGTAGTAGTCGAAGAAGTCCCTCAGCCAGGGGACCTTGACGACCGCGTGGTTGGCCCAGTGCTCGATGTCGATGTGCAGCCACTGTTCGGCGGCGTGGATCTGCCGCCCGTGCGCCTCGGCGGTGTCGCGCCCCGCGGTCGCCGCCAGCCGGACCTGGGCGTACGCCGAGTACACGACCCGGATGAGCAGGAGCTCCAGCAGCAGGTTGGGGCGGCTGAGCACCCGCCGCCAGAACGGCAGCAACGGCACCCGCGCGAACCGCGCCGGCACCGGCCGCGCGTAGTCGGTCGGTACGGCCGCCCCCCAGGACGGCGAGGTGCGGGACAGGAAGGGCACCGCGCAGGCCGCGGCGAGCGCCGTGACCAGCAGGACGTTGTCCCGTACGGGCAGGACCACACCGACGTTGGGCAGCAGCCACTTCCCCGGCAGGGTGAGCACCAGGACCACGACCGCCGGCCACACCAGCCGGTCCGCGGCACGTGTCCCGACGCGCCCGACGACGGCGAGCAGCACCCAGAGCAGCTGGTGCTGCCAGGCGGTGGGCGAGACGGCGACGGCGACGCAGCCGGTGACCGCGACGGCCAGGAGCAGCTGCCCGTCCCGGGCGTAGCGGACCGCGCGGCGCAGCCCGAGGACGGTGACGACGACGGCCAGGAGCAGGAAGACCACGATCTCCCAAGGCCCCTGCAGCCCGAACCGGAGCAGCGCGCCGTGCAGCGACTGGTTGGCGGTGCTCTCGGGGTTCTCCCCGAGTCCGGCGCCCGCGAGATGGTGCACCCAGTACGCCCAGGAGTCACGAGGCATCACCGCCCAGGCCAGACCGGTGCAGACGGCGAAGGTCACTCCCCCGCTCACCGCGGCCCGGCGCCTGCCGGTGAGCCCGAGGAGGACGGCGAAGAGCAGCACCGCGGGCTGGAGCGCCGCCGCGACACCGATGAGGACCCCCGGCAGCCGCTCGCCCCGTACGGCGAAGCAGGCGACCAGCACCAGCAGCACGGGGAGGACGCTCGTCTGCCCCAGGAAGAGTGTGTTGCGGACGGGCAGCGACACCATGAGCAGGGTGACGGCGGCCGGGGCCGCGAGGAAGGCGGTGCGCCTGCCCACCGGGGCGGGCAGGGCGCGGGCGGCGATGAACCCGAGGGCGACGACGAGGAGAAGCGTCCCGAAGGTCCACACGACGCCCAGGGCCTGTTCGGCGGAGACCGTCAGCGGTCTCAGCACCAGTCCGGCGAAGGGCGTCCCGGTGAACCGGCCGGGTTCGTAGAGGGACCCCGCGATGTGCAGGACTCCGGTGGCACCGGTCCAGGTCTCCAGATCGGTGAGGCGTTCACCGGGCGGGGTACGCAGCACCACCGCCACCTGCCGTACGGCCATCACGGCGACGAGCAGCCAGAGGACGGCTCTGGCCGCAGCGGCCCTCGCCCCCGGGTCCGCCGCCGCCTCGCCCCGCACACTGCGCTCCACATCTGTCACGCTGCGCCGACCCTCCCGTTTCCGTGCACTGTCCCCTCGGCCCGGGTTTGTGCGGATGTAGCCTCGCATTGCCCTATGAGGTAGACACAATCAACCCCCTCTTCGCCTGACTGTCACCACCGATTTGCCGAAAGAATGCCCGAATACCACTCGCCGGCCCGCACCTGCCCGGACGTCGGTCCTCGTGTCCCGGCACGGCCGTCCGCCGTTCGGAGCGGGCACCCCGCCTCCGGGATATCCGTTCGTCATCCGTCCGCACGGCGGCCAGAATGGCCCGATGACCTGGACCGTGACCCCCGAACCCGTCGGCGGGCACGTGGCCGCGCTGCTGCGACGCGACTACTACGGCGAGATCGCCGGCCGCTACTGGGGCCGTCCCGCGACCGCCGCCGAGATCGACGAGGGTCTCCGGGACGACGGCGCGGAACGCCTGGCCTCGCCGACCGGTGAGTTCCTCGTGGGCCGTTACGCGGGCCGCCCGGGGGGCTGCGCGGGCCTGCGGCTGGTGGACGGGGCGACGGCCGAGCTGACCCGGGTCTACGTCCGTCCGGAGTTCCGCGGATCGGGCGGCGGCGGGTTGCTGCTGGCCGGCGTCGAGCGCGCGGCGCGCGCCCACGGGGTCCGGCGGATCCGGCTGGACACCCGGTCCGATCTGGTGGAGGCCCGCGGGCTGTACGCGAAGCACGGGTACCGCGAGGTCCGGGCGTTCAACCAGGACACCTACGCCCAGCACTGGCTCGCCAAGGAGTTGTGAGAGCGGCCGGGACGGCCTCGCCCCGTCCTCGCGGCCCGGGGCCCGGTCGGCCGCCCGGTTCCCGAGGGGCGCGGACGGCCCGGCGGGGTGGACGCCCCGGCCCGGTCAGCCGGCCGAGTGGTCCCGGCGGGGTTCGGGCATGTGGGGCCGCTCCCTGCTCGATCCGCTGACCTCGGCGGACAGCTCGGTCACCAGCCTGACCAGGTCGGTCGGCCGGTCCGGCCCCCACCAGTCGCCGAGCAGTTCGGCCAGGGACTCCTCCCGGGCCGCGGAGAGCCGGACGACGGCCTCGGCGCCTGGTTCGGTGAGCACCAGTTGCATGCCCTCCCGCCTCGCGAGGCCGCGTTCCTCCACCTGCCGGGCCGCCGAGGTGATCACCCTCAGCGGTACGGGCGCGACCTCCGCCAGCCTGCCGGGCTCGACGGTGCCGTGCCGTTTGATGCGCAGCAGCAGCCAGCTGGCAGCGGGTTGCAGGTCGTACCCGGCCCTCGCGGTGATCTTCTCGTAGATCTCCCGGCGCCCCTCGCGGGTGGCGAGCACGGACAGGGCGCGGGCGCATTCGTCGTACGAGGAGCGCTGGACCGGGTTGGAGGCGAGGGTCTCGCTGGTGTCGGGCGCGGTCACCGAGCCGCGCAGCGGTTCCTCCTTCAGGAACCAGGCCAGGACGAAGGCGAGGACCACGACGGGCGCGGCGTAGAGGAAGACGTCGGTGATCGAGGTGGAGTACGCGCTCAGCACCGAGGGGCGCAGGTCCGCCGGGAGGCGGCCGATGGCCCGCGGGTCGGCGGCCAGCGCGTCGGCGTCCACGCCGGGCGGGAGCGCCCGGCCGCTGAGCGCCTCCCCGAGCTTCCCGGTCAGCCGGTTGGTGAAGATCGTGCCGAAGACGGCGACGCCGAACGAGGCGCCGATGGACCGGAAGAAGGTGGCGCCGGAGGTGGCGACGCCCAGGTCCTCGTAGCCGACGGAGTTCTGCACGATCAGGACGAGCACCTGCATCACCAGGCCGAGGCCCGCGCCGAAGACGAAGAAGCAGAGGCTCATCGTCCAGGTGGAGCTGGTCTCGGAGAGTGTGTGGAGCAGCAGGAGGCCGATCACGGTGACGGCGGTGCCGGCGATCGGGAACACCTTCCAGCGGCCGGTGCGGCTGACGATCTGGCCGGAGGCCGTGGAGGTGATCAGCAGGCCGAAGACCATCGGCAGCATGTGGACGCCGGACATCGTCGGGGTGATGCCGTGCACGACCTGGAGGAAGGTCGGCAGGTAGGTCATGGCGCCGAACATGGCGAACCCGATGACGAAGCTGATGACCGCGACGAGGGCGAACGTCCGCATCCGGAACAGCTTGAGCGGCAGCACCGGCTCAGCCGCCCTGCGTTCGGCCGCGACGAATCCGGCGAGCAGCACGACGGCCAGCACCGCCAGGACGATGATCTGCGGCGAGCTCCAGGACCAGGTGGTGCCGCCGAGCGAGGCGATGAGGACCAGGCAGGTGGCGACCGAGGCGATGAGGAAGGTGCCCAGGTAGTCGATGGTGTGCTTGGTGCGGCGGACCGGGATGTGCAGTGCGGCGGCGATGACCAGCAGCGCGACGACGCCGATGGGCAGGTTGATGTAGAAGACCCAGCGCCAGCTGAGGTGCTCGGTGAAGAAGCCCCCGAGCAGCGGGCCCAGGACGCTGGTGACACCGAAGACGGCACCGAAGAGACCCTGGTACTTGCCTCGCTCGCGCGGGGAGACGATGTCGCCGACGATGGCCATCGACAGCACCATCAGCCCTCCGCCTCCGAGTCCCTGGAGGGCGCGGAAGCCGATGAGCTGCGGCATGTTCTGGGCCATGCCGCAGAGCGCGGACCCGATGAGGAAGATGACGATGGCCGTCTGGAAGAGCTTCTTGCGCCCGTACTGGTCGCCGAGCTTGCCCCAGAGCGGGGTGGCCGCGGTGGCGGCCAGCATGTAGGCGGTGACCACCCATGACAGATGGTCGAGGCCGCCGAGCTCGCTCACGATCGTGGGCAGAGCGGTGGAGACGATGGTCTGGTCGAGTGCGGCGAGCAGCATTCCGAGGAGCAGCGCCCCGATGGGCACCAGGACGTTCCGCCCGGACCGCGCCGCTCCCGCAGGCAGGGGTGGCGGGCTCATCTGCTGGGCCATGGACATCTCCTCGGGTCCGCTTGACCCCATCCTGGCCGCTGTGTGCCGTTATGGCCTGCCGAGCGGCGGTACGGGCGCGGTACCGCTCCGTGGCTGCTGCATAATCGCTGGCAGTTCAAAGGGGAGGGGAACCCACGATGACCGGACATATATGCCCGGAGTGCGGCGGCGAGCGGGACGCGAGACCCGGGGCGGTGTGTGCCTGCGGGGCCGGCGCGGACGCGAGACCCGGACGCGACGCCCGTACGGCGGAGATGGCGGCCGCGGAGGACTTCGACCCGTTGAGGATCCGGCCGTACGTGAGGCTGGACGGCGAGAGCCCGGACGACGGCGGCGTCCCGGGCGCCGCGGCCACGACGATGCCGCTCTTCCTGGACGGGGTGCGGGACGGGGCCGCGCGGCCGGACACCTCGGCCGCGGCCGACGAGACCCGCCGGCGCTCGGCGGCGGCGTACGCCGGAGGTGGGTCCGACCCCGTGCGGCCGCGGCGGCGGCGACCGTTCGCCGCCCTCGCGGTGGGCGCCGCCGTGGTCGCGGTGGTGGGCACGGCGGCCTTCGCGAGCGGCATGTTCGGCGACGAGGACGAGCACGGGACGGCGCTGCCGGAGTTCACGACGAGCGTGCCGGACGCGGACGACGGGCCCGCCGCATCGGTGTCGCAGTCCCCGTCGGCCTCCGCCTCCACCTCGCCGTCCCGGACCGCCCAGGCCTCTCCGTCGGCGTCCCCGACGCCCTCGGAGAGTCCGTCGGCGTCGCCCTCCGCCTCGGTTTCCCCGACGGTGTCCGCCTCCCCGTCCGTGACGGCGGAGCCCACCACGGCGTCCCCGTCGGCCGCGCCGCCGGTCGAGGGACTGGCGACGAACACGCTGCGACGCGGGGACCGCGGGGCGGAGGTGTCCGAGCTCCAGCGCAGACTGCAGGAGATCTGGGTGTACCGCGGCCCGGAGAGCGGCACGTACTCGGAGCAGGTGGAGCAGTCCGTCGCGGAGTACCAGCGGTGGGTGTCGGTGCGGAGTGACGCGCCGGGTGTCTACGGTCCGGAGACCCGGCGCGCCCTGGAGGCGCAGACGACCGGGCAGGGGCGCCGGGGCTGAACCGGCGGGAGCGGTTCGCGGCGGGGGCCGATGCGCCCCGCCGCGCGGATTGGCGTTTCACCGCCCCTTTTTGTATCGTGGAGGAACAAAGTAGCCTCCGCTCGTTCTCCCTGACCGGCGGGCGGGGCTACTTGTTTTTTCTTCACCCGCAGCCGCGAGCTGTTTCCCCCCGCGTTCTGGAGCATGCCCATGTCGGCCAACGTCCTCGAAGCCCGCGCCCTCCTGCTGGACATGGACGGGACCCTGGTCAACTCGGACGCCGTGGTGGAGCGCTGCTGGCGCCGCTGGGCGCTCGCACAGGGGCTCGACCCCGAGGAGGCGCTCAAGGTCGTCCACGGCCGCCAGGGCTACGCCACGATGGCCGCGCTGCTCCCGGACCGCCCCATGGAGCAGAACTACGCGGAGAACCGGATCATGCTCGCCGAGGAGACCGCCGACACCGAGGGCGTCGTGCCGATCGACGGCGCGCCCGCCTTCATGGCGTCGATCGCCGCGCTCCCGCACGCGCTCGTGACCTCGGCGGACTCCTCGCTCGCCCGGGCCCGGATGACGGCCGCCGACCTGCCCATGCCGCAGACCCGGGTCACGGCCGAGATGGTGGGCGCCAGCAAGCCCGACCCCGAGGGCTTCCTCAAGGGCGCGGCGGACCTGGGCTTCGCCCCCGCCGACTGCGTGGTGTTCGAGGACTCGGAGGCCGGGATCGCGGCCGGCCGGGCGGCGGGCATGCGCGTCGTGGGCGTCGGCCCGCGCGCGGCGGCCCTCTCCCCCGACGCCCATGTGCACGACCTGACGCAGCTCCGCGTGGAGACCGCCGCCGACGGCTCGATCCGCCTGCACATCGACGCCCGGTAGGACCGGCCGCCGAGGCTCCGGCCGGCGCGCACCCCGCACCGTCCGGTCGGCCCCGCCCCGCACACCGTCGGGCGCCCGGCACCTGACACACCGCCCACCGGCCGGACCCCTCCGCCCGCGGGCCCCAGGCGGGTCCCGCCCCGGCGGGTCCGCCGCCGGCCCCGTCCCGGCGTGAGGGGCCCGGGTTCAGTCCCGGTGCATCCGCCCCCGCGCGACCAGTTCCAGGACGAGCGCGACCGCGGCGGCCTGGACCGCCATCAGGGCCACCAGGACGAACAGCTGGACGGCGCCGGCCTCGACCGGTGACGCGCCGCCCAGCAGCATCCCGACGAAGGCCCCGGGCAAGGTCACGAGTCCGACCGTCCTCGTCTGGTCCAGCCCCGGGAGCAGCGCGTCCGAGGCGACGGGGCGGGCGATCTCCAGCCTGGCGTCCCGGTCGGTCAGTCCGAGGGCCAGCCCCGCCTCCACCTCCCCCCGCCGCGTGCCGAGTTCGTCGAGTGCGCGCCGCCCGCCGAGCACGGTCGCGGTGAGCGCGCCCCCGATGAGGATGCCGGTCACCGGGATGACCGCGATGCCCCGCACCGGCAGCAGCCCCGTCAGCAGCAGCATCGCGACCACCGGCACGACCCCCGCCCCGATCGGCAGCGCGGCCCACCACCAGGTGCCGTTGGGGGTGACGCGGCGTCCCGCCGTACGCACCGCGACCGCGAACATCAGCCCCAGGAAGGCCGACAGCGCCCCCAGGTGGTGGACCACCCAGCCGATGAGCAGTGAGACGGCGGCCAGTTGGACCGCCGCGCGCAGCCCGGCCACGGCGATCTCGCGGAACCTGCCCAGCGACGCCCAGGCGGCGACCGCGACGGCGAGGACCAGGAGTACGGCGAGTACGACGCCGAGCGCGGGACCGACGGGAAGCAGCACCCCCCGAACCCTAGGGGGTGCCGACGCAGTGGCTCCGTCCGCCCGTGGGGGCGGGTCGGCGGGATCTGGCGCGTGTGCGGGCAGCGCCCCGGGGCGCCCTACCGGGCACCTGCGGGCGGCGCCCCGGGGCGCCCTTGCGGCACGCCCCTGCCCGACGTCCCGTCAGGGGCCGTACTCGAACGGACTTCGGACGGGACGTCAGAGCTATTGTCCTACCTCTTGATGTGACGTGCGCATGTCGCCACGCTGTTACCTGGCGACCACCCCACCGAAACCAGGCGCCGCCACGCTGGCCTGGCCCGAAGGCCGCCGCTCGACACCCCCACACAAGGGAGCTCGCATGTCCGGTATCTACGCGCGTCGCATAGCCGTCGTCGCCGCTTCCGCGGCGCTCGCCGCCACGACGGGGCTGCTCACGGCCCCCACCGCCCAGGCCGCGATGCCCACTCCGATCGCCGCCTCGACCGCACGCTCGTACCTGAGTCAGCTCACCGTGGCCGCCGAGGGCTCCTCCTCCGGCTACAGCAGGGACAAGTTCCCGCACTGGATCACCCAGTCGGGCAGCTGCGACACCCGCGAAGTGGTGCTGAAGCGTGACGGCACCGGGGTGGCCCAGAACTCCTCCTGCTCCGCCACCTCCGGAAGCTGGTACTCGCAGTACGACGGCGCCACCTGGAGCGCCGCCTCCGACCTCGACATCGACCACATGGTCCCGCTCGCCGAGGCGTGGCGTTCGGGGGCGAGCAGCTGGTCCACCGCCCAGCGCCAGTCCTTCGCCAACGACCTGACCCGGCCTCAGCTCATCGCGGTCACCGACAACGTCAACCAGTCCAAGGGCGACCAGGACCCCGCCGAGTGGCTGCCCTCGCGCACCGCCTACCGCTGCACCTACGCCCGCGCCTGGGTGCACGTGAAGCACTACTACGGACTGAAGGTCGACTCCGCCGAGAAGAGCGCCCTGCAGTCCGTGCTGAACGGCTGCTGACCCGCCCCCTCCCGGTCACGGCCGTACCGCCCTGCCCTCCTCCGCCGCCGTTCCGTACCCTTCGGAGCCATCGGTCACGGCGACGCGAGGAGGGCACACATGGCCGGGCTACGCCTGGGACCTTTGCTGAGGTACGTCGACTGGGAGTCCGGCTCCCGGGCGACCGTCTGGGTCGAGGCGACCAGACCCTGCACGGCGGAGGTCCGCTGCGCGGACGGAGCCGGCGGCACCTCCCCCACCTTCGCCGTCGAGGGACACCACTACGCCCTCGTGGTCGTGACCGGCCTCACGCCGGGCACGACCACGGCCTACGAGGTCCTGCTCGACGGCCGCCGCGTCTGGCCGGCCGAGGACTCCCCGTACCCGCCGAGCACCATCTCCGCCCCCGCGCCGGAGCGCGCCGGCGCGGATCCGGTGCGGGTCGCCTTCGGCTCGTGCCGGTGGGCGGCCCCGCCAGGCCGCGGATACGGCGCCCCGCTGGACTCCCGGCCGCTCCCCGGCGGTTCGGACCCCATCGGCCCCGACGCGCTCGACACCCTCGCGGTCCGCCTCGCGGCCGACCCCGGCGCCGCCCGCCCCGACGTCCTCCTGCTGCTGGGCGACCAGGTGTACGCGGACGAGACCTCGCAGGCCACGCGGAGGCGGCTGGCCGCCCGCCGCGACCTGAAGGAGGCACCGGGCGCCGAGGTCGCGGACTACGAGGAGTACACCCACCTCTACGACGAGTCGTGGCGCGACCCGGACGTGCGCTGGCTGCTCTCCACGGTGCCCAGCTGCATGATCTTCGACGACCACGACGTCGTCGACGACTGGAACACCAGCGAGGCCTGGCTCCGGGACATGCGGGGCACGCCCTGGTGGCACGAGCGGATCGTCAGCGGGCTCATGTCGTACTGGGTCTACCAGCACCTGGGGAACCTCTCCCCGGAAGCCCTGGAGGCCGACCCGGTCTACGCGGCGGTCCACGCGGACCCGGACGGCACGGAGGCGCTGCGCGTCCACGCGGCCGAGGTGGACGCCGATCCGGCGCGGGCCCGGTGGAGCTACCGGCGCGTTTTCGGCCGAACCCGGCTGCTGATGGTGGACTCCCGGGCGGCCCGCGTCCTGGACGAGCACCGGCGGTCGATGCTCCGCGAGGAGGAGGAGCGGTGGCTGCGCGAGGAGGTCCTGTCCGACCCCGGCGCGTACGACCATCTGCTGATCGGCACGTCGCTCCCCTGGCTGCTGCCGCCCCTGATACACGAGGCGGAGAGCTGGAACGCCGCACTCTGCCGGGGCGAGCGGGGGAAGCGCTGGGCGCGCATCGGGGAGAAGGTGCGCCGGGCCGGTGACCTGGAACATTGGGCCGCCTTCCCGGATTCCTTCCAGCGCCTGTCGGAGCTGCTGAGGGAGACGGGGTCCGCTTCCGGGGCACCTGCGACCATCTGCGTCCTTTCCGGCGATGTGCACCACGCCTACATCGCCGAGCCGCGGTGGACCGATTCCGCCCCCGAGGCGACTCCCGCCTCACGCATCCTTCAGCTGACCTGCTCCCCCGTCCACAACTCCGTCCCCGCATACCTGCGCGCGGGCTTCCGGTTCGGCTGGAGCCGGGCGGGCAGGCGCCTCGGTCGCGCGCTGGCGCTCCACGGGCGTACGGCACCCATCGGAATGCGCTGGCGCAAGGAGGGCGGACCCTGGTTCGGCAATCAGCTCATGACCCTCACACTCACTGGCCGAAAAGCAGCGCTGACATTGGTTCAGGCCAAGGACGGACCTACGGGGGCACAGCTCGAGACCGTCCTGGAGCGCCCGCTCACCTCGAACCGGTGATCGATTTTCAGCCACTCCACAGACTGTTGAACTTGCAAGCATAAGTGAGGTGAACCTAACCTGTGGGGCCCCGATCGGTTCTCGTCCCCAGACCGAAGGAGCCCCACCTCCATGTCGACGCGCCTGAATCACGCACAGCCCTACGCACTCGGACTCTTCCGGGCCGTGCTCGGCTTCCTCTTCGCATGCCACGGCGCCGCCGCCCTCTTCGGGGTCCTCGGCGGCTCCATGGGCGGCGGCACCGTACCCGCCGGCACCTGGCCCGGCTGGTACGCGGCCGTCATCCAGCTCGTCGGCGGCACCCTGGTCGCACTCGGCCTCGGCACCCGCATCGCATCGCTCGTCTGCTCGGGTTCCATGGCGTACGCGTACTTCAAGGTGCACCAGCCCGAGTCCCTGTTCCCCCTGCAGAACGGCGGCGAGGCCTCGGCGGTCTTCTGCTGGGCCTTCCTGCTCCTCGTCTTCACGGGCTCCGGCGCCCTCGCGCTGGACCGCCTTCTCCCCTCCCGCGCGGGCACGCCGCGCGAGAGCGAGCCCGCCCCCGAGAAGGCCCGTACCGTCTCGGCCTGACCGGCGTACCGCACCGGCGGCCCCGGCCCCCTCCACCCCGAGGGCGCCGGGGCCGCTCGCGCGGGGAGGCGCGCACCGTTCGCACGGGGAGCGTTCCACGTGAGCTGTACAACATCGGCCCCACACCCGGCGAATAGCGGGTGAACGGCGTGAGCCGCAGGCGTACGCTGTACAGCTGAACCTGCCGCTCCTGCCGCTCCCCTGCGACGTCGCGGCGTTGACACGTCAGATGGGACGGGGAGTAGAAGTGCTCGAGAGTGTGGGTGCCCTGACCGGCAGCCCATGGATCTACGCGGTGGTCGCCCTCTCGGTGCTCCTGGACGTCTTCCTGCCGGTGCTGCCCAGCGGCGTGCTGGTGATCACCGCCGCCACGGCCGCCGCCGCGAGCACCACCTCCGTCACCGCCACGGCCGCCGCGGGCACCGCCGCCGTCACCGCGGCGGCCGGCGAGGCCTCGCGGCAGGTGCCGTCACTCCTCGTCCTGACGCTGTGCGCCGCGACAGCCTCGGTCCTCGGTGACCTCGTCGCCTACCGGCTCGCCTGGCGCGGCGGCGAACGCCTCGACCGGGCCATCGCGAGGTCCCGCAGACTGACCTCCGCGCAGGAACGTCTCGGCGCCGCGCTGAGCCGGGGCGGCGGCGCGCTCGTCGTCGTAGCCCGCTTCGCGCCCGCGGGCCGCTCCGTGGTCTCCCTCGGTGCGGGCGCCGCTCACCGCAAGGCGAAGGAGTTCCTGCCGTGGTCGGCCGTGGCGGGCGTGGCCTGGGCGGTATACAGCGTGGGCCTCGGCTACTTCGGCGGCCAGTTCCTGGGCGCGAGCTGGCTGGGCACGGCGGTCTCCGTCCTCGCCCTCTTCCTGGCGGGCGCCCTCGCGGCGGTGGTCGTACGCCGGCCCGCGCACGCGGCGCCCGCCCAGCCCGCCGGGGTCACGGCCGGGAGCTGACGGGCCCACTCACCCCGCGGCCACGGGCGACCGGGCCGCGCGGCCCGGCTCAGACCCGCGCGGAGGCGCCCCGCACCTCCAGTCCGTCCAGCAGGCGCCGGGTGGCCTCGGCGATCTCGGCGACGGCACGGTCGAACACCTCCTGGTTGTGCGCGGCGGGCGCACGGAAACCGGAGACCTTGCGCACGTACTGCAGGGCGGCGGCTCTCATCTCCTCCTCGGTGGCCTCTTCGGGGATGGCGGGCGGACGAAGCGTCTTGATGCTGCGGCACATGCCTCCAGTGTGAGGCGTCCCACTGACAACGCATCCGAGAACACCTCTGCCCCCATCGGTCCGCACGATGGATCCGACGGCCTCCCCACCGGTCCGCTTGCGCGACGAACAGCGCGGCCTGCCCGGATGTATCGCCCAACTGACCTTCCAGCGAAGGGTTTTGATCACGGGAAGATCACGTTTGGGGAATTGGGCTGTCGATGGTCTGAACCAGAGGTGAAGCTTGGCCGTCCTCCCCGGGTCGCACCCCGGAGAGGACGGAGGGGCCGGTCCGGCCCCGCGAACGCCCGTCACCTCAGGAGTGATCAATGCGCTCATCCGTCATTATGTCCAAGGCCGCGGCAGTCATCGCCTGCGCCGCCCTGCTGCCGCTCGCCGCCGCACCCTCCGCGTCCGCCGAGGACCCCTCCTCGGGCAAGCGGAGCGGCTTCTCCATCGCCTCCATCGACAGCTACCTGTCAGGAGTACGCCCGGGCTTCTCGTCCAGCAAGACGGACATCGGGACAGCCCCGACGATCATCGACTTCTACAACTGCAGGACGCCTGACCACGGCTATGTCGACGAGTCGACCAAGGTCCAGCTGATCAACTACAACTACACGACGCCGAACGAGTACTGGGAGACCAAGACCTTCACCGCCTGCTTCGACGGCGGCCAGTCGCACGGGGAGTGGTCCGGGAGGAAGGGTGACGACCTCTACTTCCAGATCAAGGCGGTGAACGGAAGCACCAACGGCGCCGGCAGCGGACCCACGCTGTCCGCCACCCGCGTCCACATGTGGTGATCCGGAGCGTTCCGGGGCCCGCGACGAAAGGGCGCGGGCCCCGGCTCGTCCGAGCGGCCCGGGGCAGCTCCCCCCGCACCGGTGTCCGCCGTGGCCCGTCCCGTCCGAAGGGCCCCACCCCACCGTCACCGTAAGAGAGTGCGCACATGCCCATCGGCTTCCGCTCGGCCTCGTTCGGCTACCGCCGCCGCAGTCCGGTCGTCCAGGACTTCACCTTCGCCTTCCCAGCGGGCCGCACCGTGCTCCTGGGGCCCAACGGGGCCGGGAAGTCGACGGTCCTCTCACTGGCCGCCTCCGTGCTCCGGCCGCAGGCCGGCACCGTCACCTACGGAGGGCGGGAGACCAGCAGGCGTTCCACCCTGGCGGAGCACCGCAGGCGGGTCGCCTGGCTGCCGCAGCACATCGAGTCGGTGCCGAGGCTGACCGCACGTGAGCAGGTCGCCTATGTCGGCTGGCTGAAGGGCATGACCCGCAAGGACGCCTGGGACGCCTCCCTCCGGGCCCTCGAACGGGTCGAACTCGGTGAGCTCGCCGACCGGAAGGTCCGCCGCATGTCCGGCGGGCAGCAGCGCAGGGTGGGGGTCGCCCAGTCCCTGGTGCACGAGGCCGAGGTCCTCCTGCTCGACGAGCCGACGGCCGGGATGGACCCCCGCCAGCGGCGGGTCTTCCACGAGATCCTGGGGAGCCTCGACCAGCACGTGCTGCTCTCCACCCACGACGTCGCCGACCTGGAGGACACCTACGACCACGTCGTCGTGCTGGACGGCGGGACCGTCCGCTTCGCCGGCCCGGTGCGCGACTTCCACGCGCTGGCCCCCGCCGGCACCGCCCCTGGACGCCTCGCGGAAGCCGCGTACCACGCCACCGTCCGGGAGGAGGCGTGCGCATAGCGACGGCCCTGCGCACCACCGGCGTCATCTGGATCGCTCCGCTGGTCTTCGGCTGGGTGTGGCTCGTCACGAGCCACGAGGCGTCGAACGAACCGGCCTACTGGGCGGGCAACACCGCCCTGGTCGGACACACCCTCCCCTTCTACGCCCCCGCCTGCGCGGCCTTCGCCGCCTGGGAGGCCGGACGGCTGCGGAAGGCGGGCGTCCACCGTCTCGCGCCCGTGCGGGGCAGGTACAGGATCGCCGCCGGAGTGCTGTGGCCCGTGCTGCTGCTCGGGGTGTCGGCGGTCGCGGTGTGCCTGGCGACCGTGCGAGCCGAGACCGGCGCCGCACACGACTGGCCTCACCTGGGCGTGCTGGCCATGGCAGCCTGCCTCATCGTCGTCCACACGGCCCTGGGGTACGGCCTCGGCATGGTGCTGCCCCGGATCCTGGCCTCCCCGCTGATCCTCGTCGTCGACTACCTGTGCCTCGTGATGCCGGTGACCGTCGTCGACCCGATGTGGCTGCGTGAGCTCACCGGCTGGCTGGGCGCGCCGTACGGTGACGTCACCACCACCATGAACCCGGTGGCTCTCCTCGTACCCGTGGTGCTGGGCGCCGGTGTCCTGGCGGCCGTCCTCGTCTCGGCCGAGATCGCCCGGTGGCGCCGCCCTCGCGCCGTGCGCGTCGGCGCCGCGGCCGTGGCCTCCGTGGTCTGCCTCGGCGTGTTCGCCGTCTCGGCGATCCTTCCCGTACGCGACTGGAACGGCGACCCGCCTTTGCGCGCCCGCACCGACCCGCCCGTGTGCACCGGTTCCTCTCCGAGGATCTGCGTCCCCCTGGAGGCGCGGGACAGCCTGGGTCCGGTCACCGCCGCCGCGGACGAGATCGTCCCGCGGCTCGTGCAGGCCGGCCTCGAAGGGCCGGACGAGCTCGCGTTCGTCTCCGAGGCCGCCGACGTCGACGAGCGGACGTGGAGGCTGTTCCTCTACCGCGACATGGGTGACGTCGACGTCCGGGCAGCCGTCGCGGCGTCGGCGCTGCCGCTGATGCCCGCCTGCCCCACGACGTCGGACACCCGCACCGGTCACGCGGGCGCACTCGCGGCGTGGCTCATGGTGAAGGCCGGCATGGACGCCGGTGAGATCCAGGGCCAGTACGGTCAGAAGCTGGCCGCCGATCCCCGGGTGATGCCCGTGGTGGAGCGTGAGACGAAACGGCCGGCCAGGGAACAGCTCGCCTGGTTCGAGCGCAACGTCGCCCTGCTCAAGCGGTGCGAACCCGCACCGGAGACCATGCCGCTGCCCGGCGGGACGGAGGGCTGATCCGATGCGCATGTGGCTGAAGACGCGACGGGTCCCGGTCCTCGCCGCCACCCTCGTGGCGTACGCCGCGCTCACCGCGGCCGCCGGGGACTCGCTGGTGGATCTGCCCTCCCTGGGCAGCGAGACCGCCCGCCCCCTCGTCCTCTTCGCCCCGCTGCTCGCCTGCATGGGGCTCACCCTCTCCCTGAGCAGCCGGCTCCCCTCCGCCGAGGCCTCGGGCAGCAGGCCCGTCGCCCGCTACGACCAGGCGCTGGTCCTGGCCACGGTCCTGGCGGCGATCGCCGTGGCGTATGCCGTCACGGTGCTCGCCGACGCACCTCTCGCGAACACGGCGGGCCGCAACACCGCCTTCCTGGTCGGGCTGATGCTGTGCGTCCGGCGGGTGGCGGGGCACGAGGTGGCCGCCCTCGCCCCGGTCGCCTGGGTGATCACGATGATGCTCGTCGGAGACGCGGGCGGCGGCGGCCGGCCCCATCCGTGGTCGGTCGTCCTGCTCTCCCCCGACCACCTGCCCGCGGCTCTCACAGCGGCGGTGGCCCTGGCCCTCGGCACGGCGACGAACCCCGCACCGCCCCTGCTCCGCGGGGCCGAGGCGGACTGAGCCGCAGCACCTTCGGACGGGGCCGCTCAGCCGGTGGCCGGCCGGGACGGTGGCCTCACCGGTCGGAACGGACGGCATACGGGACCGCCTGCCCCACACCAGGACGCACGCCGTGCACGAGCGGAAGGCTCACGCCCTCCCGGACGGCTCATGCGTCCACGAGCAGCTCACGCCCTCCCGGACGGCTCACGTTCTCCCGGACGGCTCACGTTCTCCCGGACGGCTCACGTTCTCCCGGACGGCTCACGTTCTCCCGGACGGCTCACGTTCTCACGAACGGCGGGAGGGCGTAGCTTCCGTCGAGCACCGGCCGGTCCGGCAGGTGCAGCCTCATCACCGGGCGGAAGGCGCCGGGCGGCACAGGCACCCAGTTCGCCGCCGCAGTGGTGTCCTCGGGCGGAACGGCGGAGAGCCTCAGCGTCAGCGACCCGTCGGCGCCGTACACCAGGCCGGGGCTCCGGCTACCGACCGCGTACCGTTCACGGGTGTCGGCGACGAGACGGCCGCCGGGGCTGTCGTACACCGTCAGCGACCAGAACGCGCGGACCGGGGGCGGCGGAGCGAGGCGCAGCTCGTAGGCGTGGGCGCCGGTCAGCGGGTGACCGGCCGAGTCCCGTGAGGTCGTCGCGTACACCGCCTCGTACCCGTGCGGCAGGCGGTGTCCTCGACGTACCGCGACGGCTCTGACCAGGTAGGACGCCTCCCGGTCGGTGATCTTCCACTCGGGCGCGGTGAGGGTGCCGACGCCCAGGTGGTCCACGTTGTGGTCCCGTAGATGCTCCAGCGTCCGCCACGCGCCGTGCGGTCCGGCGGGCACGGCCGCGACCCTCCGGGCCGCCTCCTCCACCCGCAGCCGGCCGAGCGCGAGCCCCCGCCCGAGGGCGCGCACGAGTCCGGGTCCGGCCGCGACGTACGGGGAGACCCCCTCCTCCAGGAGCCCCAGCGGCTGGAAGCGGTCCTGGTAGGCGCGGTCGGCGGCCGAAGCCGGGAAGTCGGCCATCCACACCCGGAGTTCCTCGAAGAACCGCAGCTCGCGCGGAACGGCCGACTCGGCGGCGGGGAGCCCCGTCCGGTGCGCCCGGTCGCCCAGGTGCGTGAGCGTGAACTCCTGCTGGAGAGCCCGCACCCGGGGCATGTCCCCGGGGCCGTCGCAGGCGATGTGCCCGATGACGGAGACGACGGAGGTGGGTGCGTCGACGACGCCCGACACCCCCTCGGGCACGGTGCCGGACCATCCGGGCGGCACGATCAGCCAGTCCCCCTCCCCGGTGCCGGTGGCCCGCGGACCGAGGTAGGCGAAGGAGTTGCTCCAGGCGTCCGTGAGACGGAGCACGTAGTACGCCCCTCCGGTGTCGGGGACGTGCAGCCGGACCGGTCCGCCGGACAGGTCGAGCTGGGCGACCGCGTCCACCAGATCGGCCGGGGCGTACGCCACGGGTGTGCCGGGCGTGGCCGGCCCGTCGGCGTGGGCGAAGGCGTTGAACGGCGCGGGGCCCGTCGAACCGCACCCTTCCTGGAGGCAGGACCGGACGGCGGACAGCGTGCGCACGAGCGGCGACCCGTAGACGTACGCGTCGGCTGCCAGCGCCGTGACGACGTCCGGTTCCCTGCCGCCGGGTCCCATGGTCACGTCAGACGACCGGCTTCGCCCGATGGGCGCACAGTGCCCAGATCACGAAGGCGTCGATCGCCACCGAGATGACCGCCCACACCGGCTGGTACGGCAGCCACACGAAGTTGACGATCAGGTTGATCGCCGCCAGTGCGACGCCCACCCCCCACGCCCAGGCCGCGCCCTGCAGGATGCCCCACCCCACGAACACGAGGACCACACCGAGGACCAGGTGGATCCAGCCCCAGGCGGTGACGTCGAACGCGAAGGTGTAGTCGTTGACGCGCGTGTACACCTCGTCGGACGCGATGCCGGCGATCCCTTTCACGACGGCGAGGATTCCGTCCACGAGCAGCAGCACCCCGGCGAACATCACCCCGCCCGTCGCCCAGGGGCCTGCGTCGTCCGGGGACGAGGGCCGCGAGGAACCGGGGGCGGGTGCTGACTGGGCCATGGTCTTCCTCCACTCGACGGACCACCCGCACTGCCGCGGGCAGATCCGACCCTCCGCGACGACCGGCCCGCCCACGATCCCTACGCATCCGTCCGGGTGAAGGCGGGGCCCTCCGCGATCGGCCGGCGGGCCGATCTGCCCGGGGCTCACCCCCAGGTGTCGAGGTCACCGCCCCGCCACTCGATCAGCTCCGGCTGGTCGAGATCGATCTCCTCGGCCCCTCCGTGAAGGCCGGCGTCCCGCAGGAAGGACGCTACGTCCCCACGCCCGTGCGCCAGCCCCACGATCTGCCCACGCACGGTGACCCTCCGGCCGCCGTTGGCCGAGGGCGGATACACGATCACGGGTGGATGTCCGGACATGCCTCCACGGTCCCCCGGGGCCCGCTCGCTCGCATCCCGGGCCCGCCGCGGGGCGAGCCCACGCCTGCGGGCTTTTCCGGCCCTCTTTCCGTACCACCTCCGGCCTTCCCGGCCCTCCCGGCTTCCCGGCCTCTCGGCCTCCCGGCCCCCCGCCCTATTTCTCGGCCTCCCGGCTCCCGGCCCCCGGCCCCCGTCCTCCGGCCTTCCCGGTCCTTCCGTCCGGACGCCACGTGTCGCCAGTGGGCCCGCGCTAGGGTCTCCGGCATGAGTGCCGCCATAGCCGCGATGATCACCGCGGTCTTCGGTGTGCTCGGCACACTGTTCGCCCCGGTGATCACGAGCCGTGCGGCCCGGAGGCAGCGCTCGGCCGACCTCCGGGCGGAGGAGGAGCGGCGTTTCCTGGACGACCGGCGTGCCTCGTACATCGCGATGAACCGGGCCACCGGCCACTTCCACACGCTCCTCAAGGACGCGCTGCACCGCGTGCGCGACGGGGTCTACACCGAGGAGGACCGGACCGCGCTCGAGGAGGCCCGGCGCGATTACCGGGACCGCTATGCCGAGGCCCAGATGATCGTCCCCGGCACCGTCCTCGCCGCGTCCAGGGCTCTGAACGCCGTCCTGGCCGGAGTGGACGCCGCCCTCAAGCGCGTCGACCGCGGGGTGCCCCGCGACGGCGAGACGGCGGAACGGCTGCTCGTGGACGTCAGGGCCGCCGATCCGCGACTCGCGGTCCTGCACCGCGTGATGCGTGAAAGCCTCGGCATCCGCGACTGACCCGGCGCGGGCACTGCACGACGACGTCACGATCACGGTTCGGGACGTCACGATCACGGTTCGGACGGACCGGAGCGGAGGAACCGGTGAGGGCAGGCAGCAGCCGCGGAGTGCTGGGAGTGGTGGGTACGGCGGCCGACGGGGTCGAGCAACTGCGTACCGGCCTGGTCGAACCGGCCGTCGCCCTGGGGTGGCAGGTCGCCGTCACCCTCACCCCGACCGCCGGCCGGTGGCTGAGGGCCGCCGGAGAGCTGGACAGACTGGAGGCTCTCACCGGGCTGCCCGTACGCGACACCCCCCGGCTGCCGGCCGAGCCCCGTCCCCACCCGGTCGCCGACCGCTGGGTCGTGGCACCGGCGAGCGCGAACTACGTGGCCAAGCTCGCCCTGGGCATCGCGGACAACCAGGCCCTCACCCAGGTGAGCGAGGCCCTGGGGACGATCGGTGTGCCCGTCGTGCTGTTCCCTCGCGTCAACGCGGCGCACACCCGGCACCCGGCGTGGCAGGGACACATCGTGACACTCCGCGGGGCGGGTGTCGAACTGGTCCACGGTCCGGACGTCTTCCCCCTGTACGAGCCCCGGCAGGGGCCGGGCGACCGTGGACTCCCCTGGGCTACGATCCTCGACCACGTGGGCATCCCGGCGGCTGATCCGGGGCGCGGACCGGTGGGCGGGGTGGAGAGATGACGGGCAGAGTCACCGCGGTGAGCAGCAATCCCTCGTACTCGTTCAGCAAGCCGCGCCGCGCGTCCGTGACCCTGCTGGCGGGCCTGGGCGTCGAGGGCGACGTCCACGCGGGCCGGACGATCCGCCACCAGTTCCGCATGACCTACGAACCCGACCTGCCCAACCTGCGCCAGGTGCACCTGATGCACGAGGAGCTCTTCGACGAACTCGCCCTCAAGGGCTACTCCGTCGCCCCGGGCGATCTGGGCGAGAACATCACCACACGGGGCATCGATCTCCTCTCCCTCCCCACGGGCGCCCTGCTGCACCTCGGCGAGCACGCGGTCGTCGAGGTCACAGGTCTGCGCAACCCGTGCTCGAAGATCAACGACTTCCGGACCGGCCTGCTCGGTGAGGTCTTCGCCCTCGACCCGGTGTCGGGGGACTTCACCTTCAAATCCGGCATCATGGCCGTGGTCCGCACCGGCGGCCCGGTGTGCCCGCAGGACACCGTCCAGGTCGAACTCCCGCCGGGCCCGCACCGCCCGCTGGAGCGCGTCTGAGAGGGTGCGGCGGGCGAATGCCGTACGGCGGGACGCTCGAAGCCACAGCTCCGCGCGTGGCGGAGCGATGAGTCCCACGTCTGTCGGCAGTCTTTACCTCCGAAGGCCGAACCACCACATGCCCGACATGCCGCAGCGAGGGCCATCGCACCGGAGGAACCGTCATGACCGCCACCTACACGTTCGACATCTTCTCGAGCCTCGACGGCTTCGGCGCCGCAGGCGGCGACTGGACCGGCTACTGGGGCAAGCAGGGCCCGGAACTCCTGGACCACCGCCTCTCCCTGTACGACACGGAGCAGCGGATGGTCTTCGGCGCCAACACCTACCGGCTGTTCGCGCGGATGCTCGCCGAGAGCACGGACGACTCCGATGTGCGCGACCCCTGGGTCACCCGCATGCGGAACCTCCCCGCGACGGTCGTTTCCTCCACCCTGGAGGGCCCCCTCGACTGGCCGGACGCGCACATCGCCAAGGGCGACGCGGTCGACGTCGTGACGCGCCTCAAGAACGACTCGGACGTGCCCCTGCGCTCGCACGGCAGCCTGGCGATGAACCGGGCGCTGATGGCGGCCGGCCTCGTCGACCGCGTACAGGTGACCCTCTTCCCCGTGATCACCGGGAAGTCCGGCCTGGACCCGGTCTTCGAGGGTGCCGCGGACTTCGACCTCGAACTGATCGAGCACCACACGCTCGACGGCCACATCCAGGAACTCCACTACCGGCCCACGCTGCACACCTGAGCCCGGCCCGCGAATCCGCTGCCCGGCTGCCGACGGCCGGTGCGATTCGCAACGGACGGCCTCGGTCGACCGTCGTGACTGTCGCCCAGGCGGATCGTCAGCTCGTGGGAGCAGGGTGAACGCGGTGATCTGTCGGACGCTGAGTGGGAACAGTTGCAGCCGCTCCTACCCGTCAGCAACGGTCGATGCGGGCGGCGGCGCGACCACCGCCAGGTGATCGACGGGATTGTGCACCCGGTGCGGACCGGGGTGCACCGGCGCGATCTGCCGGAGCGGTCCGGGCTGTGGAACACGGTCTACGAGCGTCATCGGCTCAGGTTCAAGTCGAGTGCGGAAGCCCGGCCGATTGCGGCAAACAGGATGAGCGGCAGCTCTTTGTCGGCCTGGCCGAGTGCCAGCGCCAGCCAACGACCGCTGTCGGGAAGCGGCCACACCTGCATGCACACGACCTGTTGGCTGAGGTAGTTGATCGGCTCCGGCACCGGCTCTCCCTCGCAGCCGGCACTCAGATACGGCCAGAGGTCCACGACCGACGCTTCGCCCCATCGAGCCGTCAGGCGTGCGGCCAGGTCGTCGAGGCAGGCCCGCAGGTCGGCTTCGGCCTCGATCCAGGCCTGGCCGTCGTCGTCATCCCAGAACTCACGACTGATCTGCAGCCAGCGCACATGGTGCTCCGGTCCACCTTCCCCTGAGGCGTCGGCATAGGTCGCCTCCGGGAACGGCAGCACGGCCAACGCGTCAATCGTCGAGAGGTACTCCTCGGTGGTCATGGACGCAGGTTATGGGACCGCGAGGACGACCGCCGGGACCGTACACCGACCTGTGATCGGCCGGACAGCTCCTGGTGTTGAGCCCAGATCAGGCCCTCTCGCCACTCTCCCGACCATCGCGACCGGGGCTCTGGGCAGGGCGGAATCATGAGCGCAGGACCCCGACGGCCACCGGAGAGCGCATCGAGCAGATCGAGTGCCTGAACCTGCGGAGAGGGTTTCTGCTCTCAGTGCGACCCAGCCGAGAGACTGCCGTCAGCCACTACCGTCAAACGCCCCCGCAGCGGCTCGCTGCGGGGGCGTTCTGGCTGGTGGGCGCGGACGGTTTCGAACCGCCGACATCTGCTTTGTAAGCCTGGCAACGGTCTCTGAGTCGTCACCGCAGCTCAGTCTGTCTGTGTGCCGCGCGGGCTGTCACCAGCTGCTGACGCCGTGACGTTCCCCAAATGACCGTGACTGACCGCTCGATCTGGCACGCATCTGGCACGCGTGCCTAGAGCTCAACACGCTCGCTCACGACGTCGTCACCGGGCTCCCCATAGCGCAGCTCAACGTGTGCCGGCCGAAACGGAAGCACCCGCAACCCAGGTTCCATCACTCGGAACAGAGCCTCGGCATCAGGACCATAGGCGTAGATCACAACCTCTCCCCCGCCGAACTCATTGCCGTCGACCTCACCAACACCAGCGGCTGCAACCGCGGCCTCGATGGACCGCTCGGCTTCAAAGACCAAGGACCTCTGGTCAGGTTCACCGAAGTCGTCGCCGCCCAACTGGAAGCGAGCGATCACGGCGTGTTCCGGAGTCTCGTCCGGCGAGTCAAAGAGCGTGTCCTGCATGGCCACACCCTCCCACCAGGCTCTGACAGTCGGTCCCCGGGCCGGGGGTTCCGAGCGAACGGCGCTCGGAGGAGATACCTGACTTGCAAGTTCGGCCGGACGGTCGAGCACCAGGGCGGGCCCTGCCACAGCTGCCGTCCAAGGTTCTCCGGGACTGCCGCTGTCTGCTGCCTGTGAGCAGTGGATGTCAGCTCACAGGTTCGGCTTCGATGGGCCCGTATGCGCCTCGGCCGACGACAGTTGTTGAACTGTTGGCGCCCCAGCGCCGGTGTCTGGTTCCGCCCGGCACTGAGGTGATCACCACGGCGGACCGTCAGCTGGCCTCTTGGGACAATCAGCCGTCGAAGCGGTTCCAGTCGATAGGGAGGCCGGCCAGCGGGTCCAGGGCGCTTCGGTGGGTGGCGCCGGCCCAGACATCGAATGCTTCGCCGTCCTCGCTGCTGACGTGCACGACGAGGCCGGGGGCCACGTAGAAGTGGGTGGGTGCCCAGGGCCAGAAGGGACGCAGGGGGACAGGGTGCAGCGCTTCTGTGAGTTGCTCGACCTGTGGTGCAGTGAGTTTGCGGGGCAGGGCGAGGTATTCGGCGCCCATGGAGGCCTCGAAGAGGGAGAACTGGATCAGGAAGCCGCTGAGCGGTTCCTGTTCGGCGATCGGCTCCTCGTCGAATTCACGGAACCAGACAGTCGGATCGGCTTCAGGTCCCTCAAGCGTCCACAGGAGTGACCAGAAGAAGCCTCCTTGGTTCTCGACGCCGAAGACGAGCATCTCCCCGAGACGGTCGGTGTGCAGGTCTGGCTCGGGCAGGATCCTGTTCTGGATTCCGAGGGCACCCGGCCGCTGCTTCGCGAGCCGGTACAGCTGTCTCAGCCCATCGGGAAGGCGTGACGCGGAGCCGCTGGTAGGCGAGTCGGTGGCGTCCACGGTCGGGTACCAGCCGGTGACGAACTGCTCAAGAGCTGCCGCATGGTCACCGTTCACATTCCCCAGCCACTCCAAGTCCGGCAAGTGCTCAGGTGGAAGTGGTGGGCGCACTCGGTTGAGGAGTTCTCTGCTCAAGGGTGCGTCGAAGCGCAGTTCACAGTCGGTGAGAACGCCATCGGAGGTGCCAGCCTGGCTCATCTGGGCGGTCCCCAGGTACAAAACTTCACCTCCGACGCGGACCGCGATGTGGATCGACAACGAGCCTTCGTCCACACCCCAGGGCGCCCCCATGAGTCGCTCTGTGACTGGCCCCGGTGCGGGCCCGATCAAGCGGACCTCCTCAGCGCTCCACACACCGCTTTTGGCGGGTGCGGCACTCGCTTCCGCAATGATCAACATTCCGGCCGGGCCTATGACGACACTGGCACCGCCCACCGCGAAGCGTCTGGGTACTACCGAGCCGCCGACGAGCACGGGTACGTAGTCCCGATCGAACACCAGCGCTGGAATTACAGCGGGAACCTGATCATTCATTCCCGCATCATCCTCGACCACGACCGGTCGCCCCTCAACGCCCCGCACCGAACCCGCTTCCGACACCGCCTCCAAGGCTGACAGGCGAGTGGGTTCGTCATCTCTCCGCTCCCGGAATCCGCGAACCCACGCGTTTCCGACCTCGACGACTTCAAGAACCTCAACGACTCCCACGGCCACGCCGCCGGGGACTTCGCCCTGGTCGTCACCGCCGAACGCCTCGCCGCATGGTGCGGCCGCAACGGCATCGCCGGACGCCTCGGCGGAGACGAATTCGTCGCCATCGCCCGCCAGGCCCCAGACCTGGAGAGCCTCCAAGCCGCCCTGAATCAGCCCGTGGCCTACGGCGGACACCGGCTCCCGGTCTTCGTGTCCGTCGGCTCCTGCCACATGAAAGACCTGCCGGTCCGCAACCTCTCCGACGCGCTCGCCACCGCCGACAGCGCGATGTACGCGGCCAAGGGAACATCCGGCCGACGCGGCCCCCGCACGCTCAACCGCTGATCTCCGCTCTGACCGGCCTCCGGACGGCGCACAAGCCGCCAAGCATCGCCGCCGCCCGGACGGTCCGGCCCCTTCCAACCGCAATCGAAAGGACCACCATCATGGCCCAGCACAGCCCTGCCCCGACGCGCATCTGCCCGGACTGCGACGGCTTCCCCGCCGTCGCCATCGACACCGGCACCCTCCTCGACGACGGCACCCGAGCCACCCTCACCGTCACCTGCCTCCCCTGCCACGGCACCGGCACCACCCGCACCACCGCGGCCCCGGCCCCGGTCGTCCAGCGGGAGCACGCGTGACGGACACGATCCTCACGGGTCTGGACCCGGCCACCCTCGGCGACCTGCTGCGGGTGGCCGGGTCCACCGGCTTCGACCGCTGGCAAGACCAGATCCGCCGCACCGGCGGCTGCTCCGACCCCATCCACCTCTCCGGCTGGACCCTCACCAAGGACAAGACCACCGGCCAGACCCTGCACCACTACTCCACCGAAACCGAGCCCGGCGGACACCTCCGCGGCGCCTGCGGCAACCGCCGCGCCTCCCGCTGCCCGGCCTGCGCCTGGACCTACTCCGCCGACACCTACCACCTGATCCGCGCCGGACTCGCGGGCGACCAGGACAAGGACGTCCCCACCACCGTCCGCGACCACCCCCGCGTCTTCGCCACGCTCACCGCCCCGTCCTTCGGCCCCGTCCACAACCGCCCCGACACCGGCCGTTGCCGCTGCGGCACCACCCACGGCATCGACGATGACACCCTCGGCACGCCGCTCGACCCGGACTCCTACGACTACGCGGGGGCGGTCCTTTTCAACAACCACGCCGGGAATCTGTGGCAGCGCTTCACCAACCGGCTCCGCCGCGAGATCGCCGCCCGCGCCGGCCTCACCCAACGCGAACTCAAAGAAACCGCACGGGTGTCGTACGGCAAGGTCGCCGAGTTCCAAAAGCGCGGCGCCGTCCACTTCCACGCCGTCATCCGCCTCGACGGCCCAGACGGAGCCGACAGCCCGCCACCCTCCTGGGCCTCCGTGCAGCTGCTCGACGACTCCATCCGCGCCGCCGTCGCGCACGCCTACACGACCATCACCGTCCCGGCCGCCGCTGGCCAACCCACCCGCGAACTTCGCTGGGGCACCCAGCTCGATATCCGCCCCATTCGCGCCTTCGACGCTGGGACTGACATCACCGAACAGGCCGTTGCCTCCTACGTCGCCAAGTACGCCACCAAGGCCGCCGAGACGACCGGCACCGTCGACCGCCGCGTCGGCAACCGTGAGGCCCTGGTCCTCCTCGATGTGCCCGACCACCCGCGCCGTCTCATCGAAGCCTGCTTCGACCTCGATCCGCTTTACCCAGATCGGCGGCTGAGGGCCTGGGCCCACATGCTCGGCTTCCGCGGTCACTTCTCCTCCAAGTCCCGCCGCTACTCGACCACCCTCGGCGCACTCCGCCAGATCCGAGCCGACTACCGCGCCGCCCAGCAGCGCGAGGAACTCGGCCTGCCCGACCCCGACCAGGACCCAACCGTCCTCGTCCTCACCGACTGGCAGTACGCCGGACAAGGCCACAGCCCCGGCGAATCGATCCTCGCCGCCTCAATCGCCAGAGACCTCCAACACAACCGAGAAACCGCACGCGAAGCCCTCGCCCTGGAAGGAGACATCGCCGCATGACTGACCGACTGCTCACGACTTGCACGATCTGCGCCACACCGGGAACACCCTCGCCGCAACCGGCGGCGCGACCACCCGTGAGCTGATGCAGCGGATGGGGCACTCTTCGGTGCGTGCCGCGCTGATTTATCAGCACCTGGTGAACGGCCGTGACCACGCCATCGCGGCGCACGTCGATGAGCAGATCCGGAAGGTCCGGCCGGCAGGGTCCGATGAAGCATCTGGCACGTGACTGGCACGACGCCTCTCCCCCGCCCTCGCGGCTGAGGAACGAACAAGGCCCAGGCTCCCGGTTCTGTACCGGGTGACCTGGGCCTTCGTCGTGCTACCTACTGGTGGGCGCGGACGGTTTCGAACCGCCGACATCTGCTTTGTAAGTTCGATCAGCTCTATCTACCGACAGCCTGAGCGCGGTTGTTCGGTCGCCGGTCGGTGCTCAGTCAGCCTTGCCCGTTCGCTGATGTCCGGCGGCGTTGATGTCAGCTGGTGATGTCAGGCCAGAGGGTGTTCGTCCGGCCGAGGGGCCCGCACGAACTGGGTGCACCGCTCGTCACAGGCGCCCATGGCATGAAAGTTCCGCCGCGCTTCGGTGAGGCTCAGGAGTCCGTTTGGCCCGCCTCGAATCCGATCTGCGTCGTGGTCGTCCTGCCCGTCGTCCTCCCAGAAGCACACGGAACAGATCTCGAAGTTGCCGCGATCGTCGAGCGTGACAAAGCCGCAGCAAGGACAGCGGTATGGGCCGCCGTCGACCGTCCCGTGGATGTTGACGAAAGGAGTGACCACGGCTGCATCCTGCCCTGCCGTAGCAGTCCACCGCGACCCTATAGATGCGAACTATGGGCCGGCCGGTCGCTGAGGTCCACTCGGCTGCTCAGACGGTCTTGGGGCTGCTGGCGGTTGGGTCCAGCCCGGCTGGTTGCTGTACTCCGCTGCTGTACGGCACGGGCCACCGCTTTAGGAGCGAGGTGGGCGAGTTGGTGTCTGACCTGCGAGGTGACGACTTCGGCGTCTGCCTGCTGTCGTCCCTGCCGGCAACCGAAGTTCCCCGTGAGTCCCCGCCCTATCTGGCGCGGTTGTGGCACGGGGGACTTCTGATCCGTAGCTCTAGCCAGAACGGTCAGCGACGGCCATACCGGCCGCTACGAGGCCCCGAAGAGACGGTAGCGGACGGGGACGGTTGCTGTGGTTGCGGTACGGCGCTGCTGTACCGCAAAGTCGGTGCTGCTAGAACCGGCACGCACGATGGTTCACCGTTCGAAATGCTTGAGGTTGGAGAGCCGTGGATCTGACAGAGTCCCTCGACAAGGCCGTGGCCGCCCTAAAAGCTCCGCTGGAGCAACTTGACCGTGAGCAGGGCTGGACTGATGACCTGCGGCGGGAGATCCAGGAAGAGATCTCGATCAACCGCTCGACGCTGCGGCGCCATGGGCGTTGGACAGTCAGGTACCTGCGGCCCCGCCTCGATGAGTGGATGGCGCGCGAGGCCGTGCAGCCGGGACGCCTCCGCGATGTGGTCATGGAAGTGCAGACTCTCATCACTGAGGCGCACGATGCGGCCCGCCCGCGATGATGATCTCGAAAACCGTCGTGGCAGCAATGTCACCGTGGGTTCAAATCCCACACCCACCGCAGATGAACGGCCCCTGACCGGGTGAATCGGTCGGGGGCCGCTGTCAAGCCCCGGGTTTTGTGGAGAGTGAGTTAGCTGGTTTTCTGGAGTGACGCCGGGGGTTGGGCCGCGTAGTGGGCGGCTTCGTGTTCGGCGGGGGTGACGTGGCCGAGCTC